>CANIID010000035.1 GCA_947467315.1 Betaproteobacteria bacterium
AGTGGTACACATCATGCAGCCCGCGATACGTCAGTATTACAACCTTGAAGAATTGTGGGCTCCGGCGAAAGCGGCCAAGGACGACAAGCCCGCGAAGGCAAAAGTCACCAAGGTAACCAAAGTAACTAAAGTAGCCAAGGCCACCAAGGCACGCAAACCCGCTGCGCGCAAATCAGCGGCGCCGCGAAAACCTGCTGCCAAGCGCAAGTCCGCTGCCCCGCGTCGCAGCGGCGCAAAAGCCGCCTAGCGCCATGAAGCTGCGCATTGTCGCGGTCGGACATCGCATGCCGCAATGGATCAGCGCCGGGTATGAAGACTACGCGCGGCGCATGCCGCGCGAGATGTCTCTTATGCTTACCGAACTTAAACCGGAGCCGCGCGGCGACAAGCCCAGCGCCGGCGACATCGCGCGTATCGTCGAACAAGAAGCGCAACGCATCGAGGCTGCGCTCCCCAAGAGCGGCATCACCGTGGTGCTGGATGAAACCGGCAAAACGGTCGGCACGCGGCAACTGGCCGATAAAATTACACACTGGCGCGACGCGGGGCGCGATGTCTGCTTTGTCATCGGCGGCGCCGACGGCACCGCGGCGCGATTGAAACAGGGCGGCGACTGGCTGTGGTCGCTGTCGGCGCTGACCTTGCCGCACGGCCTGGTACGCGTGGTGCTGGTGGAGCAGCTCTACCGCGCGGTATCAATCCTCGGCAATCATCCTTATCACCGGGCCTGAACCGACATGGCGATCTCCGAGCGAAAAATTTTCCTCGCATCGCGCAGTCCGCGCCGCCGCGAATTGCTGCGGCAGATCGGCGTCGGCCACGAATTGCTGGTGTTGCGCGATGCCGGCAATCGCGGCACCGACGTTGACGAAACACCGCACGACGGGGAAACGCCGCGCGATTACGTCTTGCGCGTGGCCATCGCCAAGACAAAGGCGGGATTGCTGGTGGCGGCGCGCCGCGCGGGCGGCATTGTCAAACCGGTGCTGGCCGCCGATACCACCATCGCACTCGACAGCATCATCATCGGCAAGCCGGACGATGCCGAGGACGCGACGCGTATCCTGCAGGCCTTGTCGGGACGCAGTCATGTCGTGATTACCGCCGTGGTGATGGCGTTCGCCGAGCGGATCGAAACACGCGTCAGCGAATCCAACGTGATGATGAGCACGCTCGATGATGGGCTGATACGCCGCTATATCGCCACCGGCGAGCCGATGGACAAGGCGGGCGCGTACGCGGTGCAAGGCCGCGCGGCGGCATTTATATCGCGTATCGAAGGCAGTTACTCCGGTATCATGGGTTTGCCGCTCGCCGAAACGGTTGAATTGCTCGCGGCGTTCAATATCGAAAGCGTGTAGTCCCATGAGTGAAGAGATTCTCATCAACGTCACGTCGCAGGAAACCCGCGTCGCGGTCATTGAAAACGGCGTGACGCAGGAGCTGCACATCGAGCGTACCTCCGCGCGCGGACTTGTGGGCAATGTGTATATGGGTAAAGTGGTCCGCGTACTGCCGGGCATGCAGTCGGCGTTTGTCGATATTGCCGGTGATCGCGCGGCGTTTTTGCATGTCGCCGACATCTGGGGCAGCCGCTATGGTGCGCGCGGCGCGCGCGGCGCCCGTGGCGCGAACGGCGAGGCACGCGAAGACGGCCCGCCGATTGAGCGGTTGCTGTCCGAAGGCGAAAAACTGATGGTGCAGGTGGTGAAAGATCCGCTCGGCACCAAGGGCGCGCGGCTGACCACGCAGATCAGTCTCGCCGGGCGGTTTTTGGTGTATCTGCCGCAGGATGACGCGCACATCGGCATCTCGCAGCGCATCGAAGATCAGGAAGAACGCGCGAGCCTGCGCGAAAAATTCCAGCGCATGCTGCCGCCCGAGGAAAAAGGCGGATTCATCATGCGCACCATGGCGGAAACGGCATCCGACGCGGAGTTGGCGTCCGACCTCGCGTACCTGCGCAAACTGTGGGCCGGTATACAGGAGCGCGCGATAACTGCCGCGCCGCTGATGTTGTTGTATCAGGACCTCAACCTGAGCATGCGTGTGCTGCGCGACTTCGTCGGCGATGAAACCTCGCGCATCGTGATCGATACCGAAGCGGAGTACCGCGCAATGAAGACCTTCGCGCGCGACTATACGCCGGCCAACGTCGAGCGCATCAGCCACTACCAGGGCGAGCGGCCGTTGTTCGAGCTCTACGGCGTTGAAGTCGAAATTGAAAAAGCGCTGGCGCGGCGGGTCGATCTCAAATCCGGCGGCTACCTCATCATGGATCAAACCGAGGCGCTGACCACGGTGGATGTGAACACCGGCGGCTTTGTCGGCGGGCGCAATCTGGACGACACCATTTTCAAGACCAATCTTGAGGCGGCGCAAGTGGTGGCGCGCCAACTGCGGCTGCGCAACCTCGGCGGCATCATCATCATCGATTTTATCGATATGGATACCGAGGAGCATCGCAACGCCGTGCTCAACGAATTCCGCAAGGCGCTGGCGCGCGACCGCACCCGCATGACCATCAACGGCTTCACGCAACTGGGGCTGGTGGAGATGACGAGGAAGCGCACGCGCGAATCACTCGCGCATGTGCTGTGCGAACCGTGCCCGGTGTGCCAGGCGCGCGGCGAGCTGAAGACCGCGCAAACCGTGTGTTACCAGATACTGCGCGAACTGGACCGCGAGGCGCGGCAGTTCAATGCACGCGAATTTCGCATACTCGCCTCGCAACAGGTGATCGACCTGTTCCTGGATGAAGAGTCGCAAAGCGTTGCCCTATTGTCGGACGCCATCGGCAAGCCGGTGTCGCTGCTGGTCGAGAGCCAGTACAACCAGGAACAGTTTGATATAGTGCTTATGTAAGTGCGTGAGGCGTGAGGTGCGGCTCCTCTTGGTATCGGATGCAGGCCCCGAGGAGCGGGGGTTACGCCTCACCCCTCACGCCTAACGCCTCACGAAAAGAGGATCAACCGTGACACTCGCAGGCGATCTACGCCGCTTTGATCCGCATTCTTCGTCGCCCGTGCGACTGCTGGCGGCGCAGGCATTGTCACGCGCCGCCGGGGCGCCGCTGGTGCCTGGCAATCGCGTGCGCCTGTTGCATGACGCGGCGCAAAATTATCCGGCGTGGCTCGAGGCCATCGCCAACGCGCAGCGCTTCATCCTGTTTGAAAATTACATTATCGAAAACGATGCCACGGGCAAGCGCTTTGTCGAGGCGCTGACGGCGCGCGCGCGCGCGGGCGTGCCGGTGCGCGTTATCTACGATTGGTTCGGCGGACTGGGGCTGGGCTCGAAACGCCTGCTCGAACCCCTGGTCGCCGCCGGCGCGGAAGTGCGCGCATTTAATCCGCCGCAGATCGGCAACCCGTTCGGCTGGATGCAGCGCGACCATCGCAAGATGATGGCCGTGGATGGTGCGGTGGGCTTCGTATCGGGTCTGTGTGTGAGCAACCGCTGGGAAGGCGACGCCGCGCGCGGCATCGAACCCTGGCGCGACACCGGGCTCGAAATTACCGGCCCTGCCGTAGCGGATATTGAACACGCCTTCGGGCAGGTGTGGGCGGCGGCGGGCGCGCCGTTGCCGGCGAGTGTTTATACCGACGCCAAGGCTATCCCGCGCGCCGGCGATGTCACGCTGCGGGTGCTGGCGAATCAGCCGAATGAGGCGAATATGTACCGGGTCGATCAACTGGTGGCCGCGATGGCCACGCGCACGCTGTGGCTGACGGATGCGTATTTCGTCGGCTTGCCGGCTTACGTGCAGGCGTTGCGCGCCGCCGCGCTGGACGGCGTGGATGTGCGCCTGCTGGTGCCGGGCGCCAGTAACCTGTTCGCGGTATCGACGTTATCGCGCGCGGGCTACCGCTCGTTGCTCGATGCCGGGATACGCGTGTTTGAATGGAACGGCCCGATGCTGCACGCGAAATCGGCGGTCGCGGACGGGCGTTGGGCGCGCGTGGGTTCGACCAATCTCAACGTGACAAGCTGGATGGGTAATTATGAACTCGACATCGCGATTGAGGATTCCGGTTTCGCGGGCGAAATGGAGGCGATGTATGAAAACGACCTCACCAACGCCACCGAGATATTGTTGTCGCCGCGCAATCGCGTGCGGCCGATGGTGCTGCGTTCTGCGCGCGTGCGCGGGCGTTTGCGCGGCAGCGCATCACGCGCCGCCGCGGGCGCCTTGCGTATCGGTAACACCGTCAGCGCAGCGATGACCAATCATCGCGTGCTGGGCCCGGCTGAAGCCGGCATCATGGCGGCGGTAGGGCTGGTGATGCTGGGATTGGTGGCGATTGCGCTGCTCTGGCCGATGGCCGCGGTGTTGCCGCTGTGCCTGCTCGGTGCGTGGATCGCGGTGTCACTGTTGATGCGCGCATTTTTGTTACGTCGCGACCGGCGCGCTTCCACCGATAGTGCCACCGAGGCGGCTGTGGCGTCCGATACCACCGATAGGCCTTAGCCCGCGGTTGCGATAGCGGCGCGTAACCGTGCGGCCACCGCTGAGCTTGCGCCGGCGATTTCAACGCGCTTGCGGCGCGAATGCCGGCCGCTGCGAATATGGATGCGATGCGCGGCAATGCCCAGCAGCGCACTGAGGAAGGTGATCAGCGCCGCGTTGGCTTTGTTGTCGACCGCCGGCGCCGCGATGCGAATTTTTAGCGCATCACCATGCCGGCCGGCCAGCGCAGTGGACCTGGCGCCGGGTTGCAGATGGACGTTGAGCAAAATCCGCTGGTGATCCTCGTTCGCCGAATCCACCGAATACACCGAATCCACCGAAAGAAAATCCGCAGGACGCTCAAAGGATTGCGCCAACCATCCGCTCCAGATACGTCAGCGGCACGATCAGGATCAGTTGCAGCAGCAACAGCGCTATCAGCGGGGACAGATCAATCGCGCCGATCAGCGGCACGATGCGCTGAATCGGCCGCAACAGCGGACGCGTGAGAGTATTGATCAGCGCATGCATCGGGCTCGATGGATTGACCCACGACAGTATCACCATGACGAATATGCCGCCGATGGCGAGGTAAACCGCCAGCCGCAACAGCAATACCAGCGCCAGTAGCAACACGGCGCCGATGACCGCGCCGGAGACGGGCACGATGCCTTTCAGGCTAAGCGTGAGCACCGCTTCAATGATGAGCACGACCCACGCCAATACGAGCGACGCGAGATCCATGCCCCATAGGCCAGGCACGAAGCGGCGTACCGGCAAAACCGCGAAGTTGGTCAGTGTCTGCACGAACTCCGTCAGCGGATTGCGTGCCGGCGCACGGCACCACTGCATCCAGAAACGCAGCAGCAGCAGGCCGGCGAAAAATCCGCCGACCGACTGGATCAGAAACAGCAGGGCGTCACTGAGCATAGGCGTTTGAATTATCGTTTAAAAACATATACTTACATAAGTGGTGACAAAGGCCGCTACCCACGACCCAACTCATCGCCCAACTCGCGCGAGCGGTCCGCTGCCGCTTTAACGGCACGTACGATGGCAGACTTGATCTGATCGCTTTCCATAGAGGCGAGTGCGCGTTCCGTGGTGCCGCCTTTCGAGGTGACGCGGGCACGCAGCGTCGCAATGTCTTCCGTGCTTTGCGCGGCGAGTTTGGAGGCGCCGGTGAAGGTGCTGATCGCGAGCTGCCGCGCGGCTTCGTTGCTCATACCGAGGTCGCGCGCGGCCTGTTCCAGCGCTTCGATGAAATAAAATACATACGCCGGGCCGCTACCCGACACGGCGGTGACGGCATCGATGTCTTCCTCGCGCGCCACCCACACCGTCTCGCCCACCGCGCCCATGATTTCTCCAGCGCGCTTGCGATCGTCCGCGGTAACCCCCGGCATCGCATACAGCCCGGAGATGCCCGCCAGCACCAGCGCCGGCGTATTCGGCATCACGCGTACGATGCGTTGATGGTTGCCGAGCCAGCGCGACAGATCCGCGCCGCGGATGCCGGCGGCGATGGTGATTACCAGCGCGTTGGCAATCAGCGGCGCGAGCTGTGCGGCGGCCTCGCGCATCTGCTGCGGCTTGATCGCCAGCACCACGCAATCGGCCTGCATCGATTCGGCCGTCACACCGGCAAATGTTTGAATGTGATAGGTCTGTTCGAGTTTGTCGCGCGCGGCGGCGATAATTTCAACTACACGCAGTTGCTGGGGATCCCACTGGCGCTGCAGCAGGCCGCCGATGATGGCGGTGGCCATATTGCCGCCGCCGATGAAGGTGATGTTCATGTTGATGAGCGTGAGGAGTGAATCGTTGAGTATAGGGTAACGCGTTCTACTGCGTTTCTCTTGCGCCAAATATGGCTGTGCCCACCCGCACCACCGTCGCGCCTTCGGCAATGGCGTCTTCGAGATCGTCCGACATGCCCATCGACAGGGTGTCGAGCGGGTGTCCGCGCGCGATGAGTGCTTGTTGCAGGCGACGCAATAGCGCAAAGCGCGCTCGCCGCACGGCGCCATCGGGCGTCGGCTCGGGGATGGCCATCAGCCCGCGCAAGCGCAGACGCGGCAGAGTCGCGATCATGTCCGCCAGCGCGATTTCGGCGCCGGGCGCAATGCCGGACTTGCTGGTTTCACCGCTGACATTGACCTGGATGCAGACATTGAGCGGCGGCAGATGCGCCGGCCGCGCGTCGTTCAACCGCTGGGCGATTTTGTCGCGTTCGACGCTATGCACCCACGCAAAGTGCTCGGCGATGGAGCGGGTTTTGTTGCTTTGAATGGGCCCGATCATGTGCCACTCGATGGCGGGGTTAGCAAGTGAGCCGGCAAGTGCCGCGATTTTTTCCAGCGCCTCCTGCACGTAGTTCTCGCCGAACGCGATCTGACCGGCAGCGTGGCATGCCTTCACGTGTGCTGCGCTGAACGTCTTGCTGACCGCGAGCAAGGTGACCGTTCCCACGGGGCGGCCCGCGGCGCGCGTCGCCACTGCGATACGCGTTTTAACGGCTTGCCAGTGGGCAGAGATTGGCGTCATAATTTATGCTGCGCTTAGGGCTATTGAATGGGCGTAGAATCAAAATCTTAGGACATGCCGAGACAGGGGGCGGGATGCAAGGTGTCAAGGCGGAAATTCCGGACTTGTAATCTTCAGGAAAATTATAATGGACATCTCCGAGCTGCTGGCCTTCGTCGTCAAGAACAAAGCCTCCGACCTGCATTTATCGTCGGGATTGCCGCCTATGATACGGGTGCATGGCGACGTCCGCCGCATCAATTTGCCGCCGCTGGAACACAAAGATGTGCATGCCATGGTGTACGACATCATGAACGACGGCCAGCGCAAGTTCTACGAAGAAAATCTCGAATGCGATTTTTCCTTCGAAATTCCCAACCTGGCTCGCTTTCGCGTTAACGCCTTCAACCAGAATCGCGGCGCGGGCGGCGTGTTCCGGACCATTCCGTCCAAGGTGCTGTCGCTGGAAGACCTGAAGGCGCCCAAGGTATTCGGCGAAATCGCCAATCAGCCGCGCGGCATGGTGCTGGTGACCGGCCCGACCGGCTCCGGCAAATCGACCACGCTGGCGGCGATGGTCAACCACCTCAACGAAAACGAATACGGTCACATATTGACGGTGGAAGACCCCATCGAATTCGTGCATGAATCCAAAAAATGCCTGATGAACCAGCGCGAAGTCGGACCGCACACGTTGTCATTTGCCAATGCCCTGCGCTCGGCGCTGCGGCAAGATCCCGATGTGATTCTGGTGGGTGAGATGCGCGATCTGGAGACCATTCGTCTGGCGATGACCGCCGCCGAGACCGGCCACCTGGTGTTCGGCACCCTGCACACGAGTTCGGCTGCCAAGACCATCGACCGCATCATCGACGTGTTCCCGGCGGAAGAGAAGGAAATGATCCGCGCGATGTTGTCCGAATCGTTGCGGGCGGTGATTTCGCAGACGCTGCTCAAAACCAAGGACGGCAGCAGCCGTGTCGCCGCGCATGAAATCATGGTTGGCACACCGGCCATCCGTAACCTGATTCGCGAGGGCAAGGTGGCGCAGATGTATTCCGCCATTCAGACCGGCGCGCAACTCGGCATGCAGACGCTCGATCAGAATTTGCAGGATCTGGTCAAGCGCAACGTGGTGAGCCGGGAAGAGGCACGTAACAAGGCCAGCAACAAGGATAATTTCAACTAAGTTTCGACCAGACAGCCACGGCAATTTATCAACGCAGTAGAGGGAGGGTCAGATGGACAGAGATCAAGGCGTCAAATTCATGCACGACCTGCTGCGAGCCATGGTCTCGAAGAAGGCATCCGACCTGTTCATCACGGCCGGTTTTCCGCCCGCAATCAAACTCGACGGCAAAATGATGCCGGTGGCCAACCAGCCGTTGACGCCACAGCATACCGGCGACCTGGCGGCGGCCATCATGAACGACAAGCAGTCAGCGGAGTTTGAATCCACCAAGGAATGTAATTTCGCCATCAGCCCGGGCGGCATCGGCCGTTTCCGTGTCAGCGCCTTTGTGCAGCAGGGCCGCGTCGGCATGGTGCTGCGTACTATCGTGGCAAAAATCCCGAATTTCGACGAGCTCGGGTTGCCGGGCGTGTTGAAGGACGTAGTGATGGCCAAGCGCGGACTCATCATGATGGTCGGCGGCACCGGCTCGGGCAAATCCACCTCGCTGGCGGCGATGATCGGTCATCGCAATGAGCACACGCACGGCCACATCATTACTATCGAAGACCCGATCGAGTTTGTGCATGAACACAAGAACTGCATCATCACGCAGCGTGAAGTGGGCGTGGATACCGATAGCTGGATGGCGGCGCTGAAAAACACGCTGCGCCAGGCACCGGATGTGATCCTGATCGGCGAGATTCGCGACCGCGACACCATGGATTACGCCATTGCCTTTGCCGAGACCGGCCACTTGTGCCTGGCCACGCTGCATGCCAACAGCGCCAACCAGGCGCTGGATCGCGTGATCAACTTCTTCCCCGAAGAACGCCGGCATCAACTGCTGATGGATCTGTCGCTGAATCTGCGCGGCATTGTGTCGCAGCGGCTGTTGCCCAAGCGCGACGGCAAGGGGCGGGTGGCGGCGGTCGAGATCATGCTGAATTCGCCGCTGATTTCCGATTTGATCTTCAAAGGTGAAGTGCATGAGATCAAGGAGATCATGAAAAAGTCGCGTGAACTCGGCATGCAAACCTTCGACCAGGCGCTGTTTGAAATTTACGAAGCCGGTCTGGTCACCTACGAGGATGCCTTGCGCAACGCCGATTCGCTGAACGAACTGCGCTTGATGATCAAACTCCAGGGCAAGGATGCCAAAGACCGCGACGTGATGACCGGCATCGATCATCTGCAAATCACCTGATATCCCTTGCTGATTGACGGGAAAAACGCCGGATCGCGTGCCGGCGTTTTTTTATGTCTTGAATATTCCCTTTGACTCGCTGACGTTCGCCATTGCCGCCGTGGTGGTGTTCGGCGCGTACATTATTTTCGGTGTGACGGCGTTCGGCGCGGCGTTGTTCACCGTGCCCATCTTGTCGCATTTGTTGCCGCTGGAATTCGTGCTGCCCACCTGCGTGCTGCTCGACGTGGCCGCGGCGCTCGCGGTCGGCGGGCGCATCACACGCGACGCCGATTGGTCGGAGCTGCGCTGGATGATCCCGTTTGCCATTATCGGCGCCGTGGTGGGCGTGACGCTGCTGGTGAATTTGCCGCGGCGCGCGACCATGATGGCGCTGGGCGCGTTTCTGTTGATCTACGCCCTCTATTCGTTGCGCAAGGATGGCGTGGTTAGTCTGGTCAGCCGAGGTTGGGCGCCGTTGACCGGATTTATCGGCGGCTCGATGGGTACGCTACTGGGCATAGCGGCGCCGCCGTACGCGATTTACCTGGCGCGCCGCATCGTCGATCCGGGCGCCTATCGCGCCACGCTGTCGAACATGGTGATTTTTTCAACGACCACGCGCGCACTGGTGTTTCTCGCCGGCGGCTTGATGCTGGCTGATAGGCTGACGGCGTTCGTGCTGCTGCTGCCGTTTGCGCTGGCGGGCATCTGGCTCGGCACACGGATCAGCAAGCGCGTGTCGCGCACGCAGTTGTTGCGTGTGGTGAGCGTGCTGCTGATGCTGATCGGCGCGTCGTTGCTGGTGCGCGCGGCGGGCTGAGTTTATCCGGGCGCGCCGGGCAGCGTTTACACCGGCGCGCCGGGCTTTACCCGCCGCATGCTGCCCGACACCAGTTTGTATTCGAACAGCCGGCATTCCAGCGCGCCGTTGAAGAGCGGCGTGCGCTTCGATGCGGAAAGACCGATGCCTTTCGCCAGTTGCATGTCCGACGACAGGATGTAGGCCGTCCAACCACTGAAGCGTTTCTTCAGTGCGTCGCCGAGTTGCGGATAAAACGCGGCCAGCGCATCGCGGTCTTCCATGCGCACGCCGTACGGCGGATTGGTGACGATGATGCCCCCGGACTCTGTTAAATCGACCGGCGCGGGCATTTCAAACACGTTGGCTTGCTTGAGTGAGACGATTGCGGCCAAGTCGAGTTCGTCGAGATTGGCACGTGCCAGCTCCAACGCATCGCCGCGCAGGTCTGATCCGTAAATACATGTTTTTATAGAGTTATTTTCAGAGGCGTAGGCTTTTTCCCGTAGTGACTCCCAAGCCGGCGCATCGAAGTTCAAGAGCTTTTCAAAACCAAACGCGCGACCGATACCGGGTGCGCGGTTCGCCGCGATCTGCGCCGCTTCGCACAGAATCGTACCGCTGCCGCACATCGGGTCGAGCAACGGCACGTCCGGCGTCCAGCCCGACAGTGCCAGCATGCCCGCCGCGAGATTTTCGCGCAGCGGCGCTTCACCGGCTTCGCGCCGGTAGCCGCGCTTGAACAGCGGTTCGCCCGAGGTGTCGAGATACAGTGTGATATCGGTGGCGGTGAGAAAGGTGTGCACGCGCACATCCGGCGCGTGGGTGTCGATGCTGGGCCGCAGGTTGGTGCGCGCGCGAAACACGTCGCAAATCGCATCTTTGATACGCAGCGTAATGAAGTCGAGACTTTTTACCGGCGCTTTGATGGCGGATACGTTCACACGCAAAGTGCGCTCCACGCCGAACAGTTTCGGCCAATCGATTTTCTGCGTGGCGTCGTAGATGTCCTGATCGCTGTTGGCGGCACGGTACGGCGCTCGCCCGACGTGCCACAACACACGGCTCGCTACGCGGCTGTGCAGATTGACGGCATAGCCCAGCGCCAATGTTCCGGCGAAATGCACGCCACCATCAACAGGTTTTACGTGCTGCGCTTGCAGCGCGACGAGTTCCCTGGCGAGCACTGCTTCCAGCCCGCGTGGACAGCTTGCAAAAAATTGTGCGCTAATCACAGGCGCATCACAGATCAACGTAGACTTCAAACAGCACGCGCTGCCACGGATTGCGCGCCTCGGTGAGTTTGACGATGCGCGCTTTCACCGGCGCGCCGCGATCCATCTGCCGTGCGACATCGGCATTCTCGCGGCGCGGTATATAGCCGAGACGGCTGCCGTTCCACTCGATGCGCACCGCATTGGCGTCGTGCGCATTGTCGCGTTCGCGCACCAGCGTTAGCGCGTCGCCCGGCTTCATGTCATTCCAGCGCGCCTTGCCGTCGTAGAACTGGAAGCCCGCCAGCGGCGATTGCTGCACGATGATGCTGGACTCGGCGCGGGCGAGCAAAGGCGTCGTCGCCAGCGCGACAGCCAATAGTATCGAAATGACGCGTGACGGGATGACGTTCAAAACGGTTTGACTACAGTCAGAATGACCACCAGCAGCAGGATGACGGTCGGCACTTCATTAAACCAGCGGTACCACACATGCGAGCGCGTGTTGCGGCCTTGTTCGAACTTCGTCACCAAGCGTCCGCAGGCGTGGTGAAAGCCGATCAGCAGCACCACCAGCGCGAGTTTTGCATGCAGCCAGCCGCCACCGAAACCGTAGCCTAGCCACAGCCACAGGCCGAATCCCAGCGCGCCCACCGCGAGCAGCGTCATGAAGCGATACAGCTTGCGCGCCATGGTCAGCAGTCGCTCTTTTGCCGCTACGTCAGTTTCCATCGCCAGATTGACCAGCACGCGCGGCAGATAAAACAGCCCCGCGAACCACGAAGTGACGAAAAAAATATGCAGCGCTTTAATCCATAACATATTGTTTATAAAAGATAATTTATTTAATGATGCGCTTGCGCAGCAAATGCCGCGCGACGCCGTAGCTTACACCCGCGTAGAGCGCCAGTACGAGAAGATGCAGTCCCACGTGATCGGGTGTCAGGCCATTCATCAGCGGTCGCGACAGCGCCACCGCGTGTGTCAGCGGTAGCACCTGTGCCGCCGCCTGCGCCCAAACGGGCAGTTGCGCGAGCGGGAAAAACACGCCGGACAACAGCATCATCGGCGTGATCGCCAGCGTGAAGTAATACATGAAAAAATCGTAGCTCGGCGACAACGCCGTGATGATAAGCCCCAGGCCCGCGAATACCAATCCCGCGAGCAGTATCACCGGAATAATCCACAGCGCCAGCGGTGAACCCACCACGCCCAGCGCGGTGGCCACCAGCAGCACCGCGCAACCGGACAGCAGGCTTTTGCTCGCGGCCCACACCCATTCGCCCAGCACCACGTCGTCCAGCGACAGCGGCGCGTTGATGATGGCGTCCCAGGTGCGCTGCACGTGCATGCGTGAAAACGCCGAATACATCGCCTCGAACGACGCGGTAAACATGGTGGATGAACACACCACGCCGCCCGCGAGAAACGCCACGTAACTCCCGCCCTGCATTTGCGGCAACAGACCGCCCAAGCCATAACCCAGCCCCAGCATATACAGCATCGGGTCGGCCAGATTGCCCAACATCGAAGGAATGGCGAGCTTGCGCCACACCAGCAAGTTGCGCCGCCAAACGTGAAGGAAGCGCAGGTTAATCACGCAGTTCCCTCCCGGTGAGTTTGAGAAATACATCTTCCAGATTCGCGCGCCGATGCAGGTAGCGCACGTCGCCGTGCTCACTTTGATTCGCAAGACTGGCGACCATCGCATGCGCGTCATGGGTGTAGCAGAACACGGTTTCGCCGTGTTTTTCGCAGCGTTCGGCGAGTTGTTGGCCGGTTGCCGCAGCCCAGTCTTCCGCGCCGTCGCCGTAGACTTCGACCACCTCTGGCTCGATGTTCGCCGCGATCAATTCGCGCGGCGTGCCGATGGAGATGATGCGGCCGTGATCCATGATCGCGAGGCGGTGGCACAGGCGCTCGGCTTCGTCCATGAAGTGCGTGGTGAGCAGCAGCGTTTTGCCGCGCAGCATGAGTTGGCGCAGGCGCTCCCAGATCAGGTGCCGCGCCTGCGGATCAAGGCCGGTGGTCGGCTCGTCGAGAAACAATAAATCCGGGTCGTTAATCAGCGCGCGCGCCAGCGTCAGCCGCCGCTTCATGCCGCCGGACAGGGTTTGTATGCGCGCGTCAGCACGGGCGGTCAGTTCCGCGTAATCGAGCAGTTCGGGTATGCGCCGCTCGACCTCGGCGCGTGACAGGCCGAAATAGCGGCCATACACCATCAGGTTTTCACGCACGGTGAAATCGGGATCGAGATTGTCCAGTTGCGGCACCACGCCCACGCGTGCGCGGGCTTCACGGGCGTGTGTGGCCACGTCGTGATCCAGCAGCGTAATACTGCCGCTGTCAGGCTGGGTGAGGCCCAACACCAGACGCAGGGTGGTGGTTTTGCCCGCGCCGTTGGGGCCGAGCAGACCAAAACATTCGCCGGGCCTAAGCGAAAAATCCATGCCCGCGACCACCTCGCGGCCTTCATAGGATTTGCGCAAACCCGCGACGGACAGCAGCGTCATGCGCACCCGCGTGTGACGATCTGCGCCAGCAGGTGCAGGCGACCGTGAAAAAAATGTTCGCCGCCAGGCACCACGACCACCGGCAGATTCTGCGGTCGCGCCCAGTCGAACACAGCGGCGAGCGGCACCACATCGTCCAGCTCGCCGTGAACCACCAGGGTATTTTCCGGCACCGTCTCCGTGGCGAAGCGATTCACCGCCGGGCCGACCAGCACCATGCGTTCGCACGCGATGCGTTTGGCCACGCGCGTTTGCACGAAGCTGCCGAACGAAAAGCCCGCCAGCAGCAACGTGCGCGTTGCAAAGCGCGTCATCGCGTATTCGGCCACGGCAATCAGATCATCCGTTTCGCCGATGCCCTGGTCGTGTACGCCGTCAGTCGCGCCCACACCGCGAAAATTGGGTCGCACCGCGACATAACCCAAACCCGCAAACGTACGCGCCAGCGTGGTGACGACTTTGTTGTCCTTGGCGCCACCCTGCACTGGATTGGGATGCGCGATCAGTGCGATGCCGCGTTGCGCGACACTCGGAACCTGTATATCGGTTTCGATGTGGCCAGCGGGGCCGGGGATTAGCAGGTGTTCGATGGGAGCGGCGGGCATGGCAACGCGAGGTGTCCGAGATGCAGGATAGTGAGGCCGCGCCTCACGCCTTACCCCTCACGCTTTTCATATCTTCAGTCGCTCCACCACGCGCCCATGGACCAGATGTTCCTGCACGATCTCGTCCACGTCTTCCTGATCGACGTAGGTGTACCAGACTTCTTCCGGATAGATCACCATCACCGGGCCTTCATCGCAACGGTCGAGACAGCCCGCCATGTTGACGCGCACTTTTCCCTGGCCGTTGAGCTTGAGCGATTTAACCTTGTCCTTGGCGTAGTCGCGGATTTTGCTTGCGCCATAGTTGTTGCAGCAATTGGCGCCCGCGTCGCGCTGGTTACAACAAAAAAAGACGTGCCGTTCAAAATAACTCACGATGATTCGCTCCCCGGTCTCAAGAAATTCGATAGTGACAGGCCCGCATTATAAGCTGGCAGCCAGTCACGACAATGGCGGTTGTTG
This sequence comes from Betaproteobacteria bacterium, assembly GCA_947467315.1. Lineage (GTDB taxonomy): Bacteria > Pseudomonadota > Gammaproteobacteria > Burkholderiales > SG8-41 > UBA5216. The sequence continues at coordinate 14,930 of CANIID010000035.1, forward strand.
ACGATCCTGCCGTAGCACGGCTATCAGGTAGGCCAGCGCCAGCAAAGGCCACAGCTCGGACAAGGCGCGCAGGATGACCGAAAAACTGAACAAGTGACTGACGCGCCCGCCGGCCAGCCGCGGCGGTATGCTGAAATAGGGATTGTCCGGTGCAAGATTGATCGCGGCCAGCGCCAGCAGCAGAAACAGCATCGCAAGACAAAGACGCGTGCGATGGCTGAGCGACAGCGGCCCCACCAGCAACACCATCACCCCCATGCAAAAGCCGAGCATGACGCCGGGCCTCATCCACGCTAAAGCGCCTTGTGTATTGGCGAACATCGCGGTGATGAGCATTTTCAGCGCAATCGCTGCGAGGATGAAACTGGCGATCACCGTGCCCCGGCGCGCGTCATTGCGCAGCAGGGTCGATAGCAGCAGGCCCAGTCCCAGCAGATTGAAAAAAACGACCACGGCTTCCGCTGTCAGCAACAGTCCGGGCGTGTGAAAAAAATACACCGGCAGGTCGAAGGTGGCGCGCAGATTGCCGGTGCCAAAGATGTGCGTCAACGGATTGAGGTGCGTGAGCACCCATAGCCCGGCGATGAGCAATCCCGTTTCGGTGAGCGCGCCCGGCCGAAATACTCGATCACGCCAGGCGATGAGGCGAGCGCCAATAAGTTGCGAGGGCGCAAACAAGGGCGCTGCCAGCGCGCCGATCAGCGCGCCGGTGCTGTTGGACAGCACATCAATATTCGACGGAATTCGCGCGGGTAAAAACATCTGCATGCTTTCCATGCCGATGCTGACCAGTGCAGCCAGCAAGGCACTGCTGATGACGGAGTACACCGGCCGCAGCCATTGGCGCAAGCCCAGCGCCAGCAGGAAGCCCAACGGCACGTAGGCCGCCGCGTTGGCCAGCACATCATGGGGTGTGATATAACGCGGCCACGCCTCGGTAAGAAAACCGTAAAGGTCTTCGGACGGCAGACGCCAGCCGCGAAATGGTTGCAGGCTGGCATACACAATCATGAGCAGGTAAGCTAACGCCAACACCAGTGCCAGCTTGTACACATGCGGTGAAACATGTGACGGCGCACGTGACGACGCATGCGACGCCGCGCGTGACTCGGCAGCAACCTCTGATTTTGAGCCTGACACCATTGACCAAATATTACGACATTTTTAACGGCGACGCCGACGGCATTTGCGCCCTGCATCAGTTACGGCTGGAAGCGCCGCGTGACGCCGAGTGCGTGACCGGCGTCAAACGCGACGTGACCTTGCTGTCGCGCGTCGACGCGCAGGCCGGCGATGAAATCACCGTGCTGGATATATCGATGAAATCCAATGCGGCGGCGCTGGCGAAATTGCTGGGGCGCGGCGTGAAATGCCGCTACTTCGATCATCACGCCGCCGGTGTGATTCCCAGTCACCCGGGACTGCGCGCACACATCGATACCGCGCCCGATGTGTGCACCAGCCTGATCGTGGATCGCTATCTATCGGGCAAGCAGCGCGCGTGGGCGGTGGTGGCTGCGTTCGGCGACAATCTCGTGGCGCCCGCGATACAGGCCGCGCAACCGCTGGAGCTCGATCATACCGATCTGGCGCGGCTGCACGAGTTGGGCGACTGTCTCAACTACAACGCGTACGGTGAAACCATTGATGACCTGCACTACCCGCCGGTGGATTTATACGAGGCGATCTTGCCGTACCGCGATCCGCGGGAATTCATGACCGATGAGCCGGTGTTTGACGTACTGAAAGCCGCGTACAAAGAAGACCTGGAACGCGCCGAAGACATCAAGGCGGAATTCATCAGCGACAGCGCCGCGCTCTACGTCCTGCCGGATGCCGCGTGGTGCCGCCGCATTAACGGACTGCTGGGCAACCGGTTGGCGCAGGAACACGTCAAACGTGCGCATGCGGTGCTGGTAACCAAGGCCGGCGGCTACACGGTGAGCGTGCGTGCGCCGGTGTTGCATCCGCAGGGCGCGGATGAACTCTGTTCGCGCTTTGAAACCGGCGGCGGACGCAAAGGCGCGGCCGGCATCAACCTGTTGCCGCCGTCGGCGCTGGCGGCATTTGTGGATGCGTTTCGTGCGGCGTACCCCTAGCGGAATAAATCGTAACTATATGTTTTTAAACGATATTTAAAGCACCCTCTGCGCGCAGTAAATCGAGCCCCACGGCGCCGAACGCGGCCAGCCAAAGTGTGGCATCCCACGCGTCCATCCATTCGCCGCGTGCCAGCCAGATCACGATGAGCACACCCAGCGCGGCGTAGAGCAGTGCCGCCGCCACGGCATACGCTTTGCGATGCGCGGCGACAGCAGCAGGTTGGCGGACTTCAATTTCCAGCAGCGCCACTACGGCGACCCAGAGAAAAAGATTGGCCGCGTCCAGCCATTCCTGTTCGCGCACATAGAGTACGGCGGAAACCAGAATGGCCAGCGTCGCGAGCAACCGCAGTCCGTGAATCACGATAAGCGCGCGCGGCGACAAGGGATACCGCGCACGCGCAGTTTCGAGCAGGAACAAAATCAGCAGCACATACCACGCGACGGATTCCAGCGCTTCACTGAAGCGTCCCGCAACGCTGTAGTAGACCGTGTTGCAGGCCAGCAGCGCAAAAATGATAGCGTGCACGCGCACCGGGAACGTCACGCGCAGCAGCTACGGTTTGTGCTGCGCGTCGTGATGATGTCCGGTGGCGGGCACATGATGCGTGAGGCTGGACGGATGCGCGTGCGGCGCGTGCGCCCCGGACGGCGGCGTGGGATGGCCCACCCGTTGCGGTAGCAAAGAACCCAGCGCCATGCCGGTGCCGGCGGCGACAAAGCCCACCAGTTGCGGCAGCCACACTTCGTTATCCGTGCCGAAAAACTCCAGCAGCACCCAGGTTAAAAATCCGCACGCGATGCCCGCCAGCGCGCCTTGCGTGGTGGCGCGCTTCCAGTACAAGCCCAGAAACAGCGGCCAGAATGCCGACACCAGCGTGATTTTGTAGGCGTTTTCCACCATCTTGAAAATGCTCGCGCCGGAGTTAAGCGCGAACAACAGCACGATACAGGCAAAACACACCAGCACGATGCGCATGGTGCGCAGGAACACGCGGTCGGTCATATTCGGAAACACATTGCGCAGGATGTTTTCCGAAAACGCCACCGAGGGCGCGAGCAGCGTCGCACTCGAACAACTCATAATCGCCGACAGCAACGCGCCGAAGAACACCACCTGCGCGAACAGCGGCGTGTGTTGCAGGATCAGCGTGGGCAAAATCAGTTGCGAATCCTTGGCGAGCAAGTCGGTGAACACTTTCGGGTCCAGCAGCGTCGCCGCGTAGGCGAGGAACATCGGCACGAAGGCGAACACAAAGTAGATCGAACCGCCCAGCACCGAGCCGCGCACCGCAGTTTTTTCGTCCTTGGCCGAGGTGATGCGCTGAAACACGTCCTGCTGCGGAATCGAGCCTAGCATCATGGTGATCCACGCGCCGATGAAGGGTACCCACGCCGTCACTTTGGCTTCGGGAAAGAAATCGAGCTTGCCCGCCGCATGCGCATGCGCCACCACCGCGCCCACGCCGCCGGTCATGCCCGAAATGACATAGCCGATGTAGAGCATGCCGCCCATGATGATAGTCATCTGCACAAAATCGAGGATTGCCACCGAAAACATGCCGCCGAAGGTGGTGTAGGTGAGCACAATGGCCGCGCCCAGCACCATGCCCTCAGACTGCGTGATCGCGCCGCCGGTGACCACAAAAAACACCAGCCCCAGCGCCTTGATCTGCGCGGCCACCCAGCCAAGGTACGACGCGACGATGGCCAGCGTACACAGAATTTCTACTGTGCGGTTGTAGCGCAGCCGGTAGTAATCGCCGATGGTGAGCAGGTTCATGCGATACAGCTTGCTGGCGAAAAACAAGCCGGCGAGAATCAGGCACAGGCTCGAACCGAAGGGGTCGGCCACCACGCCGCGCAGGCCGTCTTTGACGAAGGTGGCCGAGATGCCGAGCACGGTTTCCGCGCCGAACCAGGTGGCGAACACCGTCGCCATCACAATGGGCAAGGGCAGACTGCGGCCGGCGACCGCGAAGTCCTTGGCGTTATGTACGCGCGTGGCGGCGATCAAGCCGATGGCCAGCGAAATCAGCAGGTAGATAACGACAAACCAGATCAGCACGCCGCGCCTCCCATCACTGTAAACGCGGGAATTATAAAGCTAGCGCAGCCAGAAAAGCAGTACGACTAACCCTGTGCTCAGGGCAAACAGCGCAGCGACCAGCACCAGCGATTGCCGCAGTTGCTGTTGCTGGTGTTGCAGCCGTTCAACCTGCTTTTGCAGCGGCGCGACACGGTCTTCGCTCAAGGCGCGGTGGATCAGCCGCGGTAGTTGCGGTAGCGTGGCAGACCAGAACGGCGCTTCTTCCTGCACCTGGCGGATCAGCGCGCGCCAGCCGATCTGCTCCGACATCCAGCGTTCCAGAAACGGTTTCGCGGTGGCCCACAAATCGAGTTCAGGATCGAGGTCGCGGCCCAGTCCCTCGATATTGAGCAGGGTTTTTTGCAGCAACACCAATTGCGGCTGGATCTCCATGTTGAAGCGGCGCGAGGTCTGGAACAGCCGCAGCAGCAGCTTGCCGAACGAAATATCCTTCAGCGGCTTGTCGAAAATCGGCTCGCACACCGCGCGTATCGCGCTCTCGAAGGCCTCCACGCTGGTGTCGGGCGGCGCCCAGCCCGATTCGATATGGGCGAGCGCGACGCGGCGGTAATCACGGCGAAAAAACGCCAGAAAATTGCGCGCCAGATACTGCTTGTCGGTAGGTGTCAGCGTGCCCATGATGCCGAAGTCGAGCGCGATGTATTGCCCGCCGGGCGCGACAAAAATATTGCCGGGATGCATGTCGGCGTGAAAAAAACCATCGCGGAATACCTGCGTGAAAAATATTTCCACGCCGTTGCGTGCCAGCTTGGGAATATCCACGCCCTGCGCCCGCAGCGCGGCCACCTGCGATACCGGCGTGCCGTGCATGCGCTGCATTACCATCACCTCGGTCGAGCAGTGCTCCCAGTAAATTTCCGGTACCGCCAGCAACGGCGAGCCGGCGAAATTGCGTCGCAACAGGCTGGCGTTCGAGGCTTCGCGCATCAGGTCGAGTTCGTCATCGAGATGGCGGGCGAATTCGGCCACCACTTCGTGCGGCTTTAAGCGTTTGCCGTCGGCCCACAGCCACTCCATCAGGGACGCGCCGGCGTCGAGCAATTTCAGATCGTTGCGAATGACGCCGGCGATGTTGGGGCGCAGAATCTTGACGGCGGCTTCACGCCCATCGTTTAACTCGGCCAAATGTACTTGGGCGACCGAAGCGCTGGCGTGGGCCACGCGGTCGAAGGTCTTGAAAATTTCGGTCAATGGTTTGCCATGTGCGCGTTCAATCGCAGCCACCGCGTCATCGCCGGGAAACGGCGGTACCTGGTCTTGTAGCTTGGCGAGCTCGTCGGCGATGTCTTCCGGCAACAGATCGCGCCGCGTGGACAATATCTGCCCGAACTTGACAAAAATCGGCCCCAGCGTTTCGAGCGCTTGCCGCAGCCGCACCGCGCGCGACGCGGAGATGTCGCGCCAGAACAGTAGTACCCGCAATAGCGAGGGCAGCCCTCCCACGCGCTCGTGACCGCGCAGAAACTCGTCGAGCCCAAAGCGTAGCGCGACGGTGACTATTTTTAGTAATCGAAACAGATACATTCAGATAGGCCGTGACAGGGCATCATGCCGTTGCTTGTGCAAAAAGTTCTCCGCCATCGCATAGAAAGTAGACGCGGTAGCAGACACGCTACCCTTGATTCGAGAGTGCCACCCTGGACAGCGGAAGCATCACGGCAACAGTGGAGTGAGAGGTGAATCCGAGTTCTTGCAGGTAATTTTCGGACGCCGGATAGATCAGAAAATGATTCGCGAGCTTGGGCATGGTTTTAAGATTCTTCAAGTTTGCGACCCCTTTCTCCATGCCCTCGAAATCATCCAGCACAATGATCGTATTTTGATCAATAAGGGAATCAAGACGCTTGAGATCCTCGTCGCCTACTCTGCCGTCCAGGAAACACAAGTCGTGGATTCCAGACAGGCGCTTGAGCATTTCGGTACTGGATGTCTTGGGGAACTGCACTAACTTTGTTTTGCCTGTCCAAGGGACTTTAATGTTATTGCTCAGGTCGCAGGTGAAAATGTCGCCAGGCCCCCCCTGATGGTCGTCCATGCCTTGCGCAAGCGCCCATGTGCTCTTGCCGATAAAAGTGCCAATCTCGATAACGTGCAAGGGTTGGAAATATCTTGCCAACGAATACAGACACCACGCCGCCGAATTGGAAATCGAACCCGTGTTGTAATCGGCTGCCGTGCGAAGGTCGTCGAGGCGCTTTAACGCGTCCGAAAGAGCGGCTAGTTCACTGCGCCATTGATCGGTGTTTTGCAGGATGCCTTGCCAAAACACCGTGGTAAATAACCTTGACGAAAGGTTAAATGGCTTCATGATCTTCCTTTGAGTATGGGGCGTAGTTTAGCGATGCGGATACCACTTGTCTTCCGGATAAATTGTTTACGGATTTGCCTTGTGGCCCCGAAACGCTGTTTTCAGGTTGCTGAAAACCGGCCGATGCGTTTTTCCAGTCGCGCCAAGTCATCACGCAGCGCATCGACGTCGAGGTTAAACCGCTCGACGTCGGCGCGGCTGGCGATGAGCGGTTGCTCTTCCGTCCAGTACTCGGCGAAGGCGCGGGCGAGGTTGTCCGCGCCTTGCCGTCCCCAAGTGTCGAGCTTGCGGCCCGTTTCAACCATGCGGTGGGCGGCAATGTCGCCGACAACTTTGCTCAAGTCTTCTTCAATATCCCAGCGCAGATTGCGCGCCACGTGATTCAACGCTGCGGCCAACTGCGGATCGCCTTCCACCGCGATGTCGTTCCACGCGGCGGCGTCGCGTGCGGCCAGACGCAACATCACGCCGGGTGTCAGACGTAGGGTGACATCGGGGGTGCTGTCGGCGGGCGCGGCAGCGGCTTCGCCGGTTTCGCCTATGCCGAGCAGCAGGGTTACCGGGAAGCATTCCGTGCGCACAACTTTGCCGGCGTACGGCCGCAGTCGTTCCAGCGCCCAGCTATTGTGCCGTAGCAGCCGGTTGATGGCGGGTAGGTAAAGTGCGGGGATCACGGAATAACGCCCGAAAAAAACGCCCGGTCAGACCGGGCGTTTTATGGAGCAAGGTTTTCTTACGACGCTTGCTGGATGCCTGAAACTCTCCAGCCGGCACGGCCAGCCACCGGTTTTTCGAGGTGCCAGATTTCGTTCAGGTTGTTCAGCACGCCGTTCTCGCGGATTTGGCCGGTGAAGCGCACGCTGACGATATAAAGATCGCCTTCGGTAACCACTTCCAGCACTTCCGACTTGAGATCAACCGCTTCGGTTTTTTGCGGCGCGCCCCAGGCGGATTTCATTTCGCCTTCGAGCTCGCGATACAGTTCCGGCGTGAGGAAGTCGCGCAGGGTGGATGCATCACCGGCGTCATTCGCGGCTTGCAGGCGCTCGAAATTCATTTTTGCCTGACGCTCAAATTCAGGGGCGTCGAAGTCCGCAGGCCAGCGGCTGGCGGCTACGTCGGGGGCGGCATTCAGTGTGGATGCGCCGCCCAGCGTAGCGGCGAGCGAACCGGGGGCTGCCGCACCGGCGTTACCAGTGAACTGCGCCGGTTGTGCCTGTGTTGAAGCCGACGCGGGCGTTGCGGCCGTGTTGCCCGTGCCTGCATAGCCCAGTGATTGTTGCGGCGCGGTTTTATTACGCGTGAGCATGCGGTAGATGAAATAGCCCGCGCCCAACAGCAGCACGATCATCAGAATTCCGCTTACCATGCTGCCCAATGCGCCGCCCATGCCCATGCTGCCCAACAGTGAGGCGATACCGATACCGGCGGCGATGCCGGCCAAAGGCCCGAGCCACTTGCTCATGCCCGACGCGGGTGCTGGCGCGGGTGTTGGTGCGGCTTGTTGTGCTGGCGCGGTTTTCTGCGCAGGTGCGGATGAATTCGTTGCGCTGCTGCTTTGGCGACCGGTGTTTTTGCCGCCGCCGACGCGAGCGGCTTCGGAAATGTCCACCGCCATCAGGGTGAAACCAAACGTAATTGCAAGTACTGAGAGTAGTTTTTTCATGTTTTCCTCGATCTTATAGTTTGACTGCAGCGCTATTATAGGACGCGACTGTTACCGGTAAATTAAAAATTAAAAGTTCAATAAAAACAAATACATACGTTAAAATTTATACCCTCGATGCAGCGCGACCACGCCGCTGGCCAGATTAAAGTATTCGACACGTTCGAGGCCTGCTTGTTCCATCATCAGTTTTAATGTTTCCTGATCAGGGTGCATGCGGATCGATTCGGCCAGATAGCGGTAGCTGTCCGCGTCCTTCGTAATGAGCTCGCCCATTTTCGGCAGCACGTTAAACGAATAGGCGTCGTACGCGCCTTGCAGCGGTTTCCACACGCGGCTGAATTCCAGCACCAGCAGGCGGCCACCCGGACGCAGCACGCGGAACATCTCCGCCAGCGCGGCATCTTTGTGCGTCATGTTGCGCAGGCCGAAGGCGACGCTGACGCAATCAAAATGATTCGACACAAAGGGCAGTTTCTCGGCGTCGCATTGAATCGCCGGTGTAAATACGCCGTCGTCGATCAGCCGATCACGCCCGATACCGAGCATGGCGGCGTTGATGTCGGTGAGCACCACCGAGCCGGTGGGCCCCACGCGTTGGGCAAAAGCGCGGGAAAGGTCCGCGGTGCCGCCGGCGACATCCAGCACGCGATTCCCCGCGCGCACATAACTTTGATCGATGGTGAATTTTTTCCACAGCCGGTGCATGCCCGCCGACATCAGGTCATTCATCACATCGTAGCGTTCGGCGACCGAGGTAAAAACGCCTTTGACCCTGCGCGCTTTTTCGTCTTCGGCGACCTGCTGGTAGCCGAAGTGCGTGGTGTTGCCGCTAGTGCCCGTGTCGCTCACGCGGGATCCCGGCTCTGGCCGGCGGCTTCGAGACGTTTCAGGTAATCGGTCCACAGTTCATCCTGACGCGCGCCGTAGTCGTAGAGGATATCCCACGAATACAGGCCGGTGTTATGGCCGTCGGAGAACGACAATTGCACGGCGTAGTTGCCGACCGGCTCAATTGCTTTAATCTCGACGTTTTTCTTGCCGAACTGCAAGGTTTCCTGTCCCTTGCCGTGGCCGCGCACTTCGGCGGAGGGCGAATGCACGCGCAGAAATTCGCACGGCAAATGAAAGGTCTTGCCGTCGTCAAACGAGATTTCGAGTAGACGCGAGACCTGGTGCAGCTTGATCTCGGTGGGCAGCGGTGTATCTTTGGAGGCGGCCATGGCGATACGCGTCTGTGAATGGCAGGAGGCGCATCATAACCGAGCCGCATCGCCGCGCAAAGTGCGCCGCGATGCAGGCGCTTTCCAGGGTGCGACTATGCCGCTTCGACCATCATCATGCTGCAGCGGTCGAAGTCCGTGCCGCGCTCAATCAGGTTGATCAGCTTGGCAAGCGGTTTCTTTTCGCCCTGGATTTCAATCATGCGGCCGGTCTGGAACCAGCCCGCCGGCAGAATCACCGACAACGGTGAGGCAGGCATCGCCACTTCAGGTAACCACAAGGCCTGTTCAAATCCTTGCGTGCCCGGCAGGTTGAAGTTTGACGGGCGCACTGAAATGGCTTTGGGCGCGCCGGCAAACAGGCGGATGCCGCATTGGCATTCGTTTTGCTCGTTGACCCTGACCCACTGGATCGTGCCCAGCCGGCTGTCCGCAGCGTTGGCGCGACGTATGCCCAAAAGTTGATTGTGATTCATGCGCTGCAGTGCGCTGGGCTCGCGCAACATGCACATAAAGCCCGAGTTGCTTTGATTCAGAATTTGCCAGTTCTCCGATTTGCGGATGGCCGGCTGCTTGGCCGTGGTGGACAGGCGCATGGAAAATCCAAGGTTATCGGCTTCCCATTTGTCGCGCGACGAAAACGTGGGTGTTGCCGGAACATCGGGTTTTACTTCGCCGCCCAGCAGTTTGTG
>CANIID010000036.1 GCA_947467315.1 Betaproteobacteria bacterium
GAATATATCGCCTTGCACAACGCGAACCCCAAACCTTTCATCTGGACCGCTAAGGCAACTGACATTCTTGCCAAAGTCACCCGTGCCCGGGCGGCCTTAAATAAGCGCACTTCTATTTGACGCACTACACTAGCTATACCCCAACCCCATAACCTCCCGCACATCCCGCAACGTCTCCTGCGCCATTTTTCTAGCCTTCTCACATCCATCTGCCACAATATTCCGCACCAACGTAGGATCATCCAGATAGCGCTGCGCCCGCTCGCGCATCGGCTGCTGCTCGGCGATGATGGCGTCGATCACCGGCTGCTTGCACTCCAAGCAACCAATCCCCGCGCTGCGACACCCGCTCTGCACCCATTTCTTTTTATCGTCATCCGAATACACCAGATGCAATTGCCACACCGGGCATTTTTCCGGGTCGCCGGGATCGGTGCGTTTCACGCGTGCCGGGTCGGTGGGCATGGTCTTGATTTTTTTCGCCACGCTGTCGGCGTCTTCGCGCAACGTAATCGTGTTGTTGTACGACTTGGACATTTTCTGCCCGTCGAGGCCAGGCATTTTTGATGCTTCGGTGAGCAGCGCCTGCGGCTCGGTGAGGATAACCTTGCCGCCGCCTTCGATGTAGCCGAACAGCCGCTCGCGATCGCCCATCGTCAGGTTCTGCGTTTCGTTGAGCAGCGCACGCGCCGCTGCCAGCGCATCGGCGTCGCCTTTTTCGAGATAGCTTGCGCGATGCTGGCGATAAATTTTCGCGCGGCGCGAGCCGAGTTTTTTGATCGCAGCTTCGGCTTTTTCCTCGAAGCCCGGTTCTTTGCCGAACACGTGGTTAAAGCGCCGCGCGATTTCGCGGGTGATTTCAATGTGCGGCACCTGATCCTCACCCACCGGCACGCGGTTGGCACGGTAAATCAGAATGTCGGCGCTTTGCAGCAGCGGATAACCCAGAAAACCATAGGTCGCGAGATCTTTCTCCGCGAGTTTTTCCTGCTGGTCTTTGTAGGTCGGCACGCGCTCCAGCCAGCCCAGCGGCGTAATCATCGACAACAGCAAATGCAGTTCGGCATGCTCCGGCACTTTCGACTGAATAAACAATGTCGCCTGCGCCGGATCAACGCCCGCTGCAAGCCAGTCGATGACCATGTCCCATACGTGTTTTTCCATCTGACTGGGATCATCGTAATGCGTGGTCAGCGCATGCCAGTCGGCGACAAAAAACAGGCACTCGAATTCGTGTTGCAGCCGCACCCAGTTTTTGAGCACGCCGTGATAGTGGCCTAGATGCAGCCCGCCGGTGGGGCGCATGCCGGAAAGTACGCGATTGGAGAACATGGTTTTATTTGGACAACATTTTCAGAAGTTTATAAAGGTCGAGTACGGGAATGTCCGCGAGCGCGGCGACACCCTGGATGGTAATCGTCACCATCGGCCACATGACCACATCGAGCACATGCGTGAACATCAGCGCGAGGATGATGAAAAAACCATACGGCTCGATGCGCGAAAACTGGTACGCCTGCCGATGCGGCAGCAGGCTCACCATGATGCGCCCACCGTCGAGCGGCGGAATCGGCAGCAGATTCAGCACCATGAAAATCGCGTTCACCATTACACCCGCCGCGCCCATCAGCGCCAGCGGTACGGAAAATTCGCCCATGAAATCGGCAAACGCGAGCTTCACCATCATCACCCAGAAAATCGCCATCACCAGATTCGCCGCCGGCCCTGCCGCGGCCACCCACAGCATGTCGCGCTTGGGGTGGCGCAGGTTGCCGAAATTCACCGGCACCGGTTTCGCCCAGCCGAATATAAATCCGCCGCCGAACAATTTCGATAGCGCCAGCATCAACAGCGGCAACCCTATCGTGCCGATCGGATCGATATGCCGTATCGGATTCAAACTCACGCGCCCCTGCGAGTAAGCGGTTAGATCGCCAAAATATTTGGCGGCGTAAGCGTGCGCAGCCTCGTGCAACGTGATGGCGAAAATCACCGGCAGCGCGTAAATCGCGATCACCTGAATCACGCTCAGCTCCATGCGCACCTTGCCGTTACAATCGAAAATGTAACGTAACTAATTGTTTTTATTGAGTATATTTTCATGCAGTCCAAGAGCGCCTGAATTCAGGCAACGCCGAGTGTAGCGCAACCGCACCGCCCTCGTGATTACACGCCAAACAGCGCCGTATCGCCCCTGCCCACGCGGGTAATCACCGGCTCGGGGCCGGTGAGATTCACAATCGTGGTTGGTTCAACGCCGCACGAGCCAGCATCCAGTATCAGATCCACCTGGCGTTCGATGCGCTCACGAAATTCTTCCGGATCGTTGAGCGGCACATCATCACCAGGCAGCGTCAGCGTCGATGTCAGCAGCGGCTCGCCGAGTTCCGCCAGCAACGCGCGCACCACCGGATGATCGGGAATGCGCACGCCGATGGTGCGCCGGCTCGGATGCTGCAACCGCTTGGGCACCTCGCGCGTGGCTTCGAGAATAAACGCGTAGCAACCGGGCGTGGCCGCCTTCAACAGCCGGTACTGGCGGTTATCGACTTTCGCATAGGTGGCGACTTCGGATAAATCGCGGCATACCAGTGAGAAATGATGCTTCTCGTCCACCTGACGAATCACGCGCAGGCGCTCCATCGCCGCCTTGTCGCCGATCTGGCAACCGAGCGCATAACACGAATCGGTCGGATAGACGATCACGCCGCCCGTGCGCACAATCTCCGCAGCCTGACGTATCAGGCGCGGCTGCGGGTCTACCGGGTGAAGGGTGAAATATTGCGACATGGGGCGTGTGGTCAGTTTGGCGAAGAAGGAGGAGCGACTGCAACGACGTTGTTACGCTCAACGCCGAACTAAAACCCCTCCCACACCGGCACCAACCCATACGGTAAATCCGGCAGCTTGCCCATATCCAGATAGCTCTCCCCCGGCCCGTGAAAATCCGAACCCGCCGAGGCTTTCAAGCCGTAGCGCTGCGCGTAGCGCGCCCAGGTTTCATATTGATCCGCGGTGTGACTGCCGGTGACCACTTCAACGCCCGTGCCGCCGAGATCACGAAACTCGCCGAGCAGGCTTTCATTCTGCCGGTTGTTCAGCTTGTAGCGGCCGGGATGCGCGATCACCGCCGCGCCGCCAGCGACGCTGATCCACTGCACCGCCTGCGCCAGCGTCGCCCATACATGTTCGACGTAGCCGGGCTTGCCGGGCGTGAGGTAGCGCTTGAACGCCGTTTGCGTGTCTTTCACCAGCCCCAGTTCGACCATGTAGCGCGCAAAGTGCGGGCGGCTCAATAGATCGGGATTGCGCGCGTAACGCTTCGCGCCAGCCAGCGCACCCGCGACACCTGCGCGCTCCAAATCTGCCGCGATGCGTTCGGCGCGCTCGTGTCGGCCCGCGCGCACGTCACGCAAACCGCCGGCGATGTCCGCATGTTCCGGATCGAAGTTCAGGCCGACGATATGCAGCGTTTCATCGTGCCACGACACCGATATTTCCACGCCGTTTATGAATTGCAGGCCGTGTGCTTCCGCCGTCGCGCGCGCTTGCGGCAAGCCGCTGAGGTCGTCGTGATCGGTGAGCGCGAACATTCTGACGCCTTGCTCGAAGGCGCGCGTCACCACCTCCACCGGCGTCAACAGTCCGTCGGAATGGGTGGAGTGGCAGTGCAGATCAACGTCCAGCATATGATAAATTATTCAATAAAAACATATAGTTATGAAATCAGGCGCTGCATCATAGCAGAAACGCATTGCCCATCGAGAAATGCCAGGCGCGGATGTTGCGCGCACGACGTCTGCCGATGCCGCGTGGATCAAGCCGAGGGGTTGCGTTGCGCTCGCGCGGAAAGCACGCGATCAAACGGCGGCGGCGACCGCCTCGCCGCTACTGGCGAAGCATCGCCGGCGCTACTCCAGCGGCTCCACCTTGACGATATTCGCGGTGTGATTCGCGCCCACCCAGAATGTCGCCGGTTTGGTGGCGTTGTCGCCGTGCGAGCGGCGCATATTGGTGGGGCCAGGCAGAAGATAGACCGTCACCTCGCCGGTCTTTTCATTCACGCGCGCCACGCGGTCAGCGAACTCCGACGAGGCCCACGCTTCACCATATTTGTCCACCCACACGTCGTAGGCAAAATACTCCGGCACCCCGGTGGCCCAACTGGTAAATTTCTGCGTCTTCTGGTCATACACAGAAATCCGATCCGTGCGGTTCAGCGCCGTCCAGATGCGATCCTGCTCGTCAACCATGCCGCGCCGCGGACCGGAATTGGGCACCGGAATCTCGAACTGTTTTACTTCCCCGGACTTCGCATCGATACGCGCAATGTGCGAGCGGCCAATGATGGTAAACCACGCGTTGTTCTGCGAGTCTGACAACACGGTGTAGTGCTGCGGACGCGGGATGGGCATGGCGGCGAACTTCTCCCACTTTTGCGTGGTCAGATCGACGCGCATGATCGACCACTCGCCGTTGTTCATCACCCACACCTTGTTATCGACCTTGTGATTGCGCGGCGCGAGGAACAAAAGCTCGATATGTTCGCCGTCGAATTCCGGCGGCAGCGGGTAGCTCTTCCAGGTTTCGGATTTGCGGTCGAACATCTGGATGGCGTTCTGGAAGCCGTTGCCCACCCACAGGTTTTCGTCGGCATCAAGCTGCACGTCGAGCACGCCCATGTTGCGGTTGGGCTTTAACACCGGAATCGGCCACTCCTTGATCGCGCCGGTCTTGGGATCGAGCCGGCCGAGGATTTGCTCGCCGAAGCTCGCGTACCAGGCGTAGCCCTGCGTATCGATCACCACATCATGCGGCTGGCGCGTGCGCGACGGCAGATCAAACTCCGTGTAAATCACGCGCGTGGCCTTGCCCTTGGGGCGCGGCAGCATCTTCAGTTCATAAGACCAGGTGTCGCCCTTGCTCAGGTTGAGCGTGCTCAAATACTCCGCACTGGCCTTGCGCGTGGCCGCCACGCGTTCACGCGACTCGGGCGTCGATGGTCCCGGCCCCATGCGCCGCGTCGGATGCGGCTGAATCATGAACGGAAACGAACTCGGCGAATAACGCGACATGCGCTCGATGGTCGCGAGCAGTGCGCCGGCATCGTACTTGGTGCGCATGATGCGCTCGTACGTATGGCAATGGTTGCAGCCGCGCACTGCGCTTTTTTGTTGCGGCGTCCCGGGCCAACTCATCAGCCACTCCGAATTGGAGAGCTGCGAGGCCGTCTCGTCCACCGTCGCCTTGCGCAGTTTCAGATCGGCGGCGGCATTTTTTTGCGCGCCGATATTGACCGACGCCGGGCCTTCGAGCATGTAACCCGTGGCACGAATCGACAGCGCATACTGGCCCGCATCCAGGCGGTTGGCGGGAAAGCTGTAACGCCCCTGCGCATCGCTCACCACCGACACCGCGATGGTCGATCCCGTCTTCTTGGCGCGGACGATCACGCCTTCCATGGCGCCTTCTTCCTGCGAACTCACCCGTCCCGCCAGCGCCGCCGACGGCGTTTGTGCTTGGATCGAGGTCAACCCAAGGAAAAACAGACCGATTGCGGCAATAGCGCGCAGGTTTCCGATAATGCTGGCTTTGAACATGGTCACCCCCCCTAAAAGCAATGTCTGGTCTGTGCCAGTACATCGAATCACACCCGCTGATGCAACCGGCTCTGTGCCGGCGGATTTACCGTGCCGGCTGATTAAGCCGTTTTCTGATGCAACCGGCTCTGTGCCGGCACGTGCTGCGCCAAAAACTCCATCTGATCCGCGAGTATGCGGCGATTGGTCAAAATTAAATACTCAGCGCGGTTTGGTACATACGGCAGATACACCAGCTCCATGCCCGCGCCTTCTGGCGTGCGGTCACTCTTGCGTTCGTTGCAGGCGCGGCAGGCGGTAACCACGTTCATCCACGTATCCAGCCCCCCCTTGGAGAACGGCTTGATATGGTCGCGCGTCAGCTTTGCGCTGTGAAAGGTCACCGCGCAATAGGCGCAAATCTGCCGATCACGATGAAACAGTTCTCGATTATTCAGCGGCGGCACGTGATTGAACGACTTCATCGCCATCGCCTTGCCTTTGACGGCAATGATGCTGCTGGCGGTGATTTCGGAGCGCTCGCCGGTCAAGCGGCTATTGCCACCGTAGACGGTGAACGCATTTTCGCCGAGCGTCCACGCCACCTGATCTTTGGCGTAGTAGAAACAGGCATGCTGCCAGGTAATCCAGCGGTGCGGCACGCCGTGCGTATCCAGCGTCAGCACCAAGGGCAGCGCTATACGCTGACGCGGGATCAGGCTACGTTCGACGGCGATTTGATTCATGTTTCGGTTTAAGGTCCCTAAAAACGAACACTCACAACGAACACGCACAAAATTCCACAAACATTCGAGCACTTTCGACGCGCACCAATTTACCAGATTTATCCCATTTTGGAAGAATTATAGGGTTTGATGGCGTAGATTGCTGCGGCGCGCTATACTATGAGGCTGTGAATTCAGACTCTGGCACCCCTTCTTTACTCGCGTCCCGCGCACCCTTGGTCGAAGCCCAAACGGTTTCCCGTCAGTGCCGCTGCGGTTATGTCGACCTCGCGTCGATCTCACGTTTAATCTCACCTTAATGTCTTTCGCGTCACTCAATCTCCTGCCCGAACTGCAACGCGCCGTCGCGGATCAGGGCTATACCGAAGCCACGCCGATACAGGTTCAGGCCATTCCGGCCGTGCTGGCGGGACGCGACCTCATGGGCTGCGCGCAAACCGGCACCGGCAAAACCGCCGGCTTCACGCTGCCGGTGCTGCAAATCCTCGCCCCGCTCGGCAGCAGCAGCCCGTCGCCGGCGCGTCATCCGGTACGTGCGTTGATCCTGACGCCCACGCGCGAACTCGCCGCCCAAGTGCACGAATCGGTGCAAGGTTACGGCAAACACCTGCCGCTGCGCTCCACCGTGGTCTACGGCGGCGTGGACATGAAGCCGCAAAAAGCTGCGCTCATGGCCGGCGTGGAAATTCTCGTTGCCACACCCGGCCGCCTGCTGGATCACGTCGAGCAAAAAACCGTCAACCTCGGCCAGGTGCAGATCCTCGTGCTCGACGAGGCCGACCGCATGCTCGACATGGGCTTTTTGCCCGACTTGAAGCGCATCATCGCGTTGATTCCGCCCAAGCGCCAAAGCCTGTTGTTCTCGGCGACCTTCTCCGACGATATCAAGCGGCTCGCCAACCAGATGCTGCGCGATCCGCTGACCATTGAAGTCGCGCGCCGTAACGCCCCCGCCGATCTGGTGTCGCATCAGGTGTATGAGGTTTCCGCCGAGCGCAAACGCGCGCTGCTGGTCAATTTGATCCGCACCCGCGAGATGAAGCAGGTGCTGGTGTTCCTGCGCAAGAAAGTCGATTGCAACAAACTAGCGCGCGAACTGGAACGCGACGGCATCAAAGCCACCGCCATCCACAGCGACCGCACGCAGGCCGAGCGCGAGCAAGCGCTGAACGATTTCAAGGAAGGCCGCGTCGTGGCCATGGTCGCCACCGACATCGCCGCGCGCGGTCTCGACATCGAAGAACTTCCCTACGTGGTGAACTACGAATTGCCGTATGTGCCCGAAGACTACGTGCATCGCATCGGCCGCACCGGGCGCGCAGGGATGCCCGGCGCCGCGATATCGCTGGTGTGCCACGACGAATCCAAATTGCTCGCCGATATTGAACGCCTGTTGAAGCGCCCGATTGAGCGCCTGCCGGTGGGCGAACTCGATCACCGCCATTCGCATGTCGAAAATCTGGAACGCGCGCACCGCGAACCGCGCGCGCGCGAGCATCACGAGCGCACGGCCCGACCGGAACGCGCCGAACATGCTACTCGTCCGGAACGGGCATCACGCGAACGTCCGGTTGAAAAACCCATCGCCAAAGCCGTGCATGACGGCTTCGATTTCAGTAAACCCTATGAACCGGGCAAGATCGACACCACTGACCTCGCCAAACCGGCTGCGCCACCGCGCCGTGGCGCAGCGCGCCCGGTAGCCGCGTTGTTGGGTGGATTGCTGACGCCGCGCAAGTAGCGGTCGCGGTGCCACCGGCATCACGCGCATACTTGCGAATTGCGACGACCATGCAGTTCGGTGGATCGGCCTTGCGGATAGTGGTAAATCCTGTGCTACAGTTCCGCTGAAGTAATGCTAATGCAGGAAACTGAAACACTATGCTGACAACGCTGATCAAGCAAATTTTTTCAGGCCGGGGCCGTGCGACCATCGACGCGTTGCTTGAAGAGGCTCGCACCGCATTGGCGGCAAAAGATGTTGCCGCGACGGAAAAGGCGGCCAAGGCAATACTCGCAGTACAACCACGCCATGCGGAAGCCTCATTTTATTGCGGTTTCGCCACCTTCCAGCGCGGGAATTACACTGAAGCCCTGGCAGCATTTCGCGATGCCGCAGCAGACGGCATACTCGGCGCGGAACATGCCGTACTGATGGCAAAATGTCATTGCAAACTGCAGGATCTCGTCTCTGCCGAGCAATGTTGTGAAATTGCGCTGCAGTTCGAACCCAATTGCCGCGATGCGCATTTACTATTGGTCGCTATCCAGTTGCCAGGATCTGACTACACTCACGTCATCTCCGCCATTCACCAGTCGCTCAGGCCAGCCACCTACCTGGAAATAGGCGTCGCTCACGGCGCAAGCATTGTCCTGGCCAACGGCGATACATCCGCTATTGGTATAGACCCTCAACCTGATATCCGCGTTCCATTGAGCAGTAACATTCGCATCATTGCAAAAACCAGCGACGCGTTTTTCGCGCAGCATGACGTTAGAGCGGAATTCGGCGGTCGGCCGATAGAACTGGCGTTTATTGACGGCATGCACCACTTTGATTTTGCACTGCGGGATTTTGCGCACGTTGAGCATCACTGCACGCGAAATTCCATCATATTGATTCATGACTGTTACCCATTGAACCGGGCAACCGCTGCCCGTGACCGCTCGACGATATTCTGGAGCGGCGATGTGTGGCGATTGATACTGGCGCTGAAAAAATTCCGGCCCGATCTGCAAATTTGCACTATTGCCGCGCATCCCACCGGATTGGCGCTGGTTCGGAATCTCGACCCGCAATCACGCGTGCTGACGGATAACATGGATGCGATCGTGGCTGAATTCATGGCCACCGACTATGCCGTGCTCGACCAAAACAAGCAGGAAATGCTGAATTGGTTCCCGAATGATTGGTCAAAAATTGAAGGCCTGTTAAAGCCTGCCGACGGCGGCACTCACTCCATCTGAACTATCGCGCATTGCCTGCGTGCTGCCCTTGGCGCGATCCCGTGACCACGGTTGCGACGCGGCATATGGGGCTTCAAAACATTGTGCTACATTGACCTCGTTACTTCCTTCCCGCCGTCCCGCGCCATCAACCGGAGAAATTCATGAGCCAAGCAACCACCCCATCCAGCGACAATGCCGCCGTCACGCAAGCCGTCGACGCCTTCTACCAGGCTGTGATCAGCAAAAACCAACAACAACTTGAAACACTCACCGCCGAGCAATTGAGCTACGGCCACTCGGTGGGCAGAATCGAAAACAAGGTGCAATGCATCGCCAATACTATGGGGCCACGCACAGTTTGGAAATCCATTGACCGCCTGGAACCCAGCACGCAGATCACCGGCGACATCGCCCTGGTACGCCATATCATGTCCGGCGTGGCCGAGCGCGAAGGCAAGTCCGAAGCCGCCAAGATGGGCGTGTTGATGGTGTGGCAAAAGCACAGCGGCGTATGGAAATTGCTGGCGCGGCAATCGTTCAAGCTGTAGGTGCTGCCCATGCGAGAAAGACACCCATCTTGTTGATTTTTATATACTTTTTTAAAAATACCCCATCGCCGCCACGCGACATTCTCACGGTCAATCGTCGCGATAAGGCTGTGATAAAGTGCTCGCGCAGGCACCTGCATTTTCCGAACACCCCATTCAAACGGAGGACTCCTATGCTGACCAAATTCCTTTCCCTAGTGTTGATTTCGCTGTCGCTGCTAACCGGCGCACCATCGGTGTCTGCGCAGTCAAACGACGAGGCTGCGGTGACGCAAGCACTGGAATCACTGCGCAAAGCCATGGTTGCGAAAGACCGCGGGCAATTCGAAGCGCTGCTGTCGGAGCACGTGAGCTACGGCCATTCGGCGGGCCGCATCGAAACCAAGGACGAGTTCATCAAGGTCGCCCTGGCCTCTAAATCCGTTCTGAAGTCCCTGACCTTCACCGAGCAAAAAACCCAGGTCACCGGCAGTAACGCCATTGTGCGTTTTATGTACAACGGCGAGAGCGAACTTGACGGCAAGACCACCACAACCAAGATCGGCGTGCTGACGGTCTGGCAGAAGGAACAAGGCGCGTGGAAATTGTACGCGCGCCAAGCCTTTCGGCTTTAACAACACGCCCAGCGTAACCGCGCAGTCATGGGCGCATTAAGCCAGGAACAAATCGCCCGCTGGAAGCACGATGGATTTCTGTCGCCGTTTCCGCTCTTGAATGCGGCAGGACTACAGGAATGCCGTGACGGCCTCGACCGTTTCGAACAATGGCTGGGCGCGACCGTCAATGCCACCGACGAACTCAAGTGGCGCACCATGCCGTACTTGGTACTGCCGTGGGCGGCCAAGCTCGCCCGCGATCCGCGCATTCTGGATGTGGTGGAAGACCTGATCGGCCCCGACATCCTGATTTTCACCAGCACCTTTTTCATCAAGGAGCCGCATTCGCCCACCATCGCGGCCTGGCATCAGGACTCCACCTATTACGGCCTCGAACCCAAGGAAGAAGTCACGGTATGGGTGGCGTTGTCGGATGCCAACGAAGCCGCCGGCTGCATGGATGCGCTGTCGTTTCGCGGCAAACCGCGACAACTAAGCCATGTGTCGCGCGTGGTCAAGAACAGTGTGAACCGCGCGAGCCAGGTGATTACCGAACCGCTGGATGAAGGCGCCCCGGTGGCGATGCCCTTGCCCGCCGGATCGTTTTCCATGCATCACGGCTTGTGTCCGCACCGCTCCGGCCCCAACACCGCGAATCACCGCCGCATTGGATTGGGGATGAACTTCATTGCGGCCTCGGTGCGCCCGGCAGGCTCGATCAAACCTGCCGCGATGCTGGTGCGCGGCGTGGATCGTTATAACCATTTTGAAAACGTCAGCCCGCCGCAGGCCGAGCTGGATGCGCAGAGTGTGGCCACGCACGAACGCGCGACCACGCTATACCGGAATTGTTATCTGGAAGAAGAAGCGCGGCACGCTCGCCTGTCAGCCTGACGCGGCCAATTAATCCACCCGCGCGCCCGACTCCTTAACCGCCTTCGCAAAGCGCGCGGTTTCGACTTTGATACGTTGTGCAAATTCAGCGGGCGAACTGACTGCCGTATCAAATCCCTGCTGCACCACCTTCTCGGCGACATCCGGCAATTTCATGAGCCGGGCGACTTCGGTGTACATTTTGTCGATAATGGGTTTAGGTGTGCCCGTGGGCATCACGATACCCACCCAGTTGCCGAGCGAAAAATCCTTGTAACCCTGCTCCGCCATGGTGGAAACCTCCGGCAGCAAACGATGCCGATTGTCAGCCGCCATCGCGATGGCGCGCACGCGGCCGGACTTGATCGCAGGCAACAGATCGGGAATACCGTTAATCAACAGGTGCGCCTGCCCGCTCATCATGTCGGGGATCGCCGGGCCGTTGCCTTTGTACGGCACATGCGTGGCGTCAAAGCCCACCACGCGTTTGAACATTTCGCCGCCCAGATGGCTGATGGTGCCGTGGCCACCCGATGCATTCACCAGCTTCACGGTTTTCGACACTGCCACCAGATCAGAAACCGCCTTGGCCGCGATGCCGTTGTGTACGGTGACCACCAGCGGCGTGTACGCCAGCAACACCACCGGCGCCAGATCGCGCTCGAGGTTGTAACCGAGTTTCGCGTAGAGCGATTGCGAAATCACCTGCGCGGTACTGACGTTGAGTATGGTGTAGCCGTCAGGAGCGGATTTCGCCACCAATTCCGTGCCGAGATTGCCGCCCGCGCCGGGGCGGTTATCAACAATCACCGGCTGCCCCCAGCTTTCCGCCAGCTTTTGCCCGACGATGCGCGCGAGAATATCGTTAAGGCCGCCAGGCGAGAATGAAACGACGTAGCGGATGGGGCGCACCGGGTAATTTTGTGCATGGACATCGGCACCAACAGCCAGCACCAGCAAGGACAGGCCCGCCGCCGCACCGCGAAAAATCGTAGTCATGGAATAGTGTTCCTGTTGATAAGGGATAGACAATTGTCCACCCATTATAGTGCCGTCAGCGTGACCTTGTGAGCGCCATGTCCCGGTAAAATACGCAGTGACTCGCCCGGCCCCCCTTCCACACTCGTACCCCTGAATACAAAAGATGCCCCCAACCAATAACCTGTGGCTCGGCCCGGAATCGCTGCTCCGGTTTACCGACACCGCCACATGGAAGCGCGGCAGGGCGATTTTTCTCGACCAGCAGAGCGTACTCAGCCTCGACATTGAACGGGTCGGCAAGCATTGGCTGCTGATCGGAGAAGTGCAAGGTAGCAGCGCCCATCCGTACGAGACCGAGGTTGAGTTGAGCTTGTCGCCCGCAGGCGAGGTGCTTACCTGGGACAGCGACTGCAGTTGCCCGGTCGGCGCCCAATGCAAACACGGTGTAGCCCTTACCATCGAGGCCGCCTACAAGGGCCGGGCACTGCTGGGCAATGCGCCGCTTTTCGCGCCAGCCCCGGCGCAGCGGGAGGCCGCGCGCCAGACCGCACAAGCGCGTCTGGATGAAATGGCGCAGATTCAAGCAGAGAGTCAACTCTTGCACTGGCTGCAGGACATGGATCGTGCAGCGGGCATGCCCGCGTCCGACCCGCCGCTTGCGCACACGGTCAATTGGCATTCGCGTGCGGCTCAGCCCAAGGCCGAGCAATATCTGTATTTGCTCAACGTGATGCATGCGAACAGCGTCAAACCGCAATTGCATATCGACACCGCAGTGTCTTACCGCAAGCTCAACGGCGATTGGGCCAAACCCAAAACCTTGCGCTACCCGCCGTATCCGGGAGAGCCGGTCTATCAACAGGCAACTGCGGCAGACCGTGAAGTGCTGCAGCTCATCCGCACCTTGGCGGATACACGCTACCACGCCTACAGCTCACATTACAGCGGCGCATTGCAAGGGCGGATCGGACTGATCGTGCTGGAACTCGCCGCCAGCACGGGCCGACTGTTTGTGAATAACGGTCACGGCGCCCCTGCCAATGCCGTGCAGTGGAGTGCGCCGCAATCGCTGCGCTGGGAATGGCGCGAGGTGAGCAGCGTCAACGCGACCGAATCGGGCTGGGCTTTGCGCGGCCAGCTCCCCGATAACACCGCCACCTTGTGCCTGAATACGCCGCCGCTGTATCTGGATGCCGAGCAAGGCCGGTGCGGGCTGGTGCAGGCCGATGGCATTGCCGCCGCACAGTTAGAGGTGCTGCTCAGAGCACCGCCGTTGAAACCTGCCGCGCTGCAAAAACATCAACTCAAACTGATGCAGCATCTGGGGGCACTGCCACCCCCGCCGGGGATGCCCGAGCTAACCCAGCTGCAGGGCATCAAGCCCACGGCCTGCCTGCACCTCACGCCCGTACCGCTGGCGGAACATGCGCAGCAGGGCTTGATGCAAGCGCAGTTGCGTTTTGACTATCAGGGCCAACGCGGCTGGTGGGCGGGCCAGCGCGAGACCGTGCTGATCGAGAACCCCGACGGCAATATGCTGCTGCATCGTGATACCGCCGCCGAACGTGACGCTATCGTGCGCTTGCAAAACCTGGGCCTGCATGCAGGCAGCCAAGGCATCTTCAGCATACCGGGTCATGAACCGCAACAGACATGGCTGCGCTGGGCCGATGAGGATTTTATCGCGCTGCGCGATGCGGGTTTTACCCTCACGCGCAGTGACGCACTGCAAGGCTGGATCAGCCGCGCCGACGCGCTGAATGTACAAATGCAGCCGCAGAATGAAGGCGAAGAAGAAGCCACCTCACCGTGGTTTGATCTGTCGCTGGGCATGGAAATCAACGGCCAGCGCCGCAACATTCTGCCGTGGCTGCCCGAGCTGCTGGCGCAAGCCGCCGCCAGTCCGCCGGACGCGGCAACCGGCCTGCCCAGCCTGCCGCCTTTCATCTACGTACATGCGCCTGAGGGCAGTGGTTTTATTCGCCTGCCCACCGAAGCGCTCAAACCGTGGATGGCCGCGTTGCTCGAACTGGTCGGCGACCGCGAGCACAATTTTTCCGGTGACAGCCTCAAGCTCTCGCGGCTGGATGCACTGCGCGCGAGCGTAGCGCTGGGCGAGGGCGCGGTGTGGGAAGGCGCGAAATCCCTGCGCACCATGCTGCAACAACTCAGCGGCCGAGCCGAATTGCCTGTCATTGCCGTGCCGCCAAGCGTAGTCGCCAGTCTGCGACCCTATCAGCAACAGGGTTTGAACTGGCTGCAATTTTTGCGTCAATACAGTCTCGACGGCATACTCGCCGACGACATGGGCCTGGGCAAAACCCTGCAAACGCTGGTGCATATTCAGGTTGAAAAAGACGCCGGGCGACTCACCCGACCTGCGCTTATCATCGCCCCGGTCAGCTTGATGGGCAACTGGCAGCGCGAGGCCGCGCGCTTTTGTCCGAAACTGAGCACGCTGGTGTTGCACGGCAAAGACCGTCACGACGTGGCCGATACCATGCACCAGCACGACATCGTGATCGCGCCTTACTCGTTGTTGCAGCGCGACCGCGAACGCTGGCTCGAAGCAAAATGGCACCTCGTGGTGCTGGACGAAGCGCAGAACATCAAAAACGCCAGCACCCACGCCGCGCAGGTGGTCGGTCAATTGCAGACCCGGCACCGCCTGTGCCTCTCCGGCACGCCGATGGAAAACCATCTGGGCGAACTATGGAGCCTGTTTCACTTTTTGATGCCGGGTTTTTTAGGTAGCCAGAAACGCTTTGGCACGCTGTTCCGCACGCCCATCGAAAAACTGGGCGACACCGAGCGCATGACGCAGTTGCGAGCGCGCGTCACGCCCTTCATGCTCCGGCGCACCAAAGCGGTGGTCGAAACAGAGTTGCCACCCAAAGTGGAAACGGTGATGCGCGTCGAACTATCCGGCAAGCAGGCCGACCTATACGAAACCATTCGCCTGGGCATGGAAAAAACCGTGCGCGAAGCCCTCTCCGCCAAGGGCCTGGCGAAATCACATATCACCATCCTCGACGCGCTGTTGAAACTGCGCCAGGTGTGCTGCGATCCGCAATTGGTGCCGCTGGCCGCCGCGAAAAAAGTCACCGCATCGGCCAAGCTGGAACAACTGATGGAAATGCTGCCCGAAATGCTCGACGAAGGACGGCGCATACTGTTGTTCTCGCAATTCACCAGTATGCTGACACTGATCGAAGCCGAACTCGAAAAACGCAAATTGCGCTGGGTCAAACTCACCGGCCAAAGCCAGAAGCGCGACGCGCTGATCGAGCAATTCACCAGCGGCGAGGTGCCGCTGTTTCTGATCAGCCTCAAAGCCGGCGGCGTCGGCCTCAATCTGCCGCAGGCCGACACCGTCATCCACTACGACCCGTGGTGGAACCCGGCCGTCGAAAACCAGGCCACCGACCGTGCCCACCGCATCGGGCAAACCAAAAGCGTGTGGGTAGTCAAACTGGTCGCGCAGGGCACCATCGAAGAACGTATCCTCGCATTGCAGGAACGCAAAGCCGCGCTGGCCGAGAACATGTACAGCGGCTCCGCCGCGCGCAAGCAACCGCTGTTTACCGAAAGCGATCTGGCGGAACTGCTGAGGCCACTTTCAGCCGATTAGGCGGAGCGATGCCGCGATAGGCTTAAACTAATATAACATATTGTTTTTATTGAGTTTATTATAACTTTTCGCGCCGGAATCCCAAAGCAGAAAGGCTTGCACCATCTATCGGCCCATGCTGTAATATGGGCAACCATATTACCAATGGTGGCAACCCATATGAAGACAACCATAGAGATA
This sequence comes from Betaproteobacteria bacterium, assembly GCA_947467315.1. Classification (GTDB taxonomy): domain Bacteria; phylum Pseudomonadota; class Gammaproteobacteria; order Burkholderiales; family SG8-41; genus UBA5216. Next base: position 16,084 of record CANIID010000036.1, read on the forward strand.
GCAGATTCGCTGCTGGAGAAAACAAAAAAACTGGCGGCGCGCGAGGGCACCACCGTGCGTGCGTTGGTTGAATCAGGATTGCGTCAGGTCCTCGCGCAAAAAATGTCGCGCGACAAACCGTTTCGCCTGCGCAATGCGGCGTTCAAGGGAGCAGGGTTGGCGCCCGGGTTGAAAGGCGCAAACTGGGAACAAATTCGTGAGTTTTCCTATGAAGGTCGCGGCGGGTGATCGCGGTCGATACCAATATTCTGGTGTATGCGCACCGCGTGGATTCAGACTGGCACGCCGCCGCAAACACCCGCATAACCGCACTGGCTGAGGGAAGCGCCGCATGGGCGATTCCATGGCCGTGCATTCATGAGTTCTATTCCATCGTTACGCACCCGCGCATTTACGCGCCACCCACGCCGCTTGAACAGGCGCTGGATCAGATAGACGCCTGGCTGGAATCGCCAAGTGTCGTCATGTTGAGCGAATCCGTGTTGCACTGGGCAAAACTGCGCGAATTGCTGATACTGGGACGTATCGCGGGGCCGATGGTACATGACGCACGTATCGCCGCGCTGTGCAAGCAGCACGGCGTTGCGCAATTGTGGTCCGCGGATCGCGACTTCAGCCGCTTTACGGGCATCAAGGTAAACAATCCCCTGATAGACTGAAATTCAGGCGCTGCGTTATTTTATTTCGTCTCCGCCCTATTTTTTTTCGAGCGGCCTGTCACACGGTTGACGCTATTGCAGCGGCGCCGTGCAAGCATCGTATTCATAGACCCACCCCGGATCATTTTCCTTAACCGCCGCATCGGGCGCATTGGGATCCACGCGCATCCAGTTACGCTTGTTCAGATTGGATAAACTTTGAATGCGCGAGGCACGCGGCTTGCGCACGCGCTCGTACTGTTGCAGCGCACTCGGCAAGTCAGCAGACGCCACGCCCTCAAGACAGCGCGCGAGAATAACGGCGTCCTCAATGGCGGTCGCTGCACCTTGCGCCATATAGGGCGTCATCGGATGGCACGCGTCACCGAGTAAATAAACGCGCCCCACGCCCCATTGCTCCTGAGGATCGCGATCAAAGATCGGCCATTTGTTGGCATCGGGGCACGCCGCGAGCACCTGCCGCACCTCTGGATGAAACGCGGCGAATGCGGATCGCAACTCGGCAAGATCACCCTTCAACGACCAGGATTCCAGATCCGGTTTGGCTGCGGGGATGCTGGTGGTGAAATACACTTCATCCTTTTGTTTAGTCACGTAATAAATCACGATATGTCGATCGGGCGCCCACCACTTGGTGGAGATGTCGCCGATATCCAGATCACCCAGCAGCGTCGAGGGAAACGTGGACCGATAGGCGATGCGGCCCGTGTAGTGCGGCTGCTCGGCGCCGAACAATTGGGCGCGCACCACCGAATGCACGCCATCCGCGCCGATCACCGCCGACGCCGTAGCGCGTGTGCCGTCCGCGAACATCAGCGTCACCCCGTTGGCGTCCTGCTCAAGGTTGACCAGCTTTTTGTTCAAATGCACGATGTCATCCGGTACCAGCGACAACAGCGCGGCATGCAGATCGCCACGATGCATCATCAAATGCGGCGCGCCGAATTTGCGCTCGACGACGGACATGTCAAATTCCGATTCATAAGCGCCGCTGTCAAAATAACGGTGACGGCGGGCGCGATGCTGGAATGCGGTTTTGCGCAAGCGCTCTTCAAGACCCAGCATGCGATGCACCTTCATCGCGTTCGCTGACATCTGGATGCCAGCGCCGATGCGCAGAAAACGTGCCGCCTGCTCATACACTTGAACGCTGATGCCGCGCTGGCGTAAGGCCGCTGCTGCTGCCAGCCCGCCCATACCTGCGCCGATTATTGCTATGTGCTGCTGTTGATTTGCCATACGCGTCGGTAACCCTTAATGGTTTGCAGTCGATCTTAATCCAGCGACTGAATATTCAAACGCTTGTAATCGTCCGCGAGCTGCACCGCCTCGGCCCGCATGCCCGCGGCAAACTGTTCCAATGTCCCGGACCATGGCTCATAGGCCTGGCTCTCCATCGTCGCCTTCATCTCGGGGGTGGCGGCCGCCTTGACATACACCTCCCGCAAGCGGCGCAGTATGGCTGACGGCGTAACCGACGGCACCATAATCGCGTTCCAGTTGGACGCCAACACCGTGGGATAGCCCAGCTCCTTGAAAGTGGGCACATCGGGCAACTGCGATGAACGTTGTGGCGCCGTGATGCCGAACACTTTAATCTGCGGGTTCTGCATGCGCGGCTTGACGCTGCTCAGCGTGGCGAAATAAACCTGAATCTCGCCCGAGAGCATGGCCACTGTCGTGCTCTCCCCGCCTTTGTAGGAAATCGCCATCATGTCCACGCCGGCCGCCTGCTTAAAGCGTTCCGCACTAAAGGCGCTGCCGGCCGCCGGGCCAAGACGGCCATAGTTAAGCTTGCCGGGATTCGTTTTTGCATAAGCCACAAACTCGGCCAGCGTTTTGCCCGGCACGGACGTGTGAACCATCATGCCGTAGTAGGTCTGCCCGACCACACCTACGGTCGCGAAATCATCCAGCTTGTAACCCGGATCCTTATACGCAAAGGTGTTGCCCACAAACGACGGATTGGTCAGCAACAAGGTATAGCCATACGGTTGCGCCCTCAGCACTTCACGCGTACCGATCAACCCGCCCGCGCCTGCTTTGTTATCGACTATCACCTGCTGCGAAAGCTGTTCCGAAAACCTTGCGGCGATGAATCGCGCATGATGATCCGCCGCTGCGCCCGGCGCAAAAATGGTGACCAGACGCAACGGGCGCACGGGATAATCCTGCGCCAGGGCAAGAGGCCCATGGAACAACAACGCCAGCCACGCGACTGAATTGATATGATTCCCGAACCGGATCAAACCTGATCTCCCCGAGCTTCCTGTTTAGCGGCCAGTCTTGCACCTTGATAATGGATGCGAGTGCTATTCTAATGGAGGTCGCCCCCATCACATACACGACGCCCCATTATTACGCACATGCCCAAAGAAACGCCTGCCGGCGAACATACCTCACGCCTTGCACAATTCGTCACCGGCCTGCAATGGCATGACATCCCCGCCAACGTGCGCCACGAAGCGCTGCGTTCGCTGGTCAACTACTTCGCGGTGGCGCTGAGCGCGTGCCACGATTCCACCCTCGAAAAAGCCATCCGCGTGATGCGGCCTTTTTGCGGCACGGGTAGCGGCCCCAACAGTCACGCCTCGCTGGTGGGCCGCCCTGAGCGTTTCGATATGCTGCACGCCGCAGCGCTCAATGCCATGGCCGCCAACGTCTACGACTTTGACGATACGCACCTCCCCACCATCGTGCATCCCACCGCGCCGGTGGCGTCCGCGCTGCTGGCGCTGGCGCAAACCCGCACGCTGACGGGTGCGGACTTTCTGCTGGCGTTCGTGGCCGGGGTTGAAATCGAATGCCGCATCGCCAATGCTATTTCGCCAGCGCACTACGCGCGCGGCTGGCATATCACATCCACCTGCGGCATTTTCGGCGCGGCGGCGGCAACCGCAAAAATACTGCGGCTCACCGAACGCGAGCTGGTGTGGGCGTTCGGCAATGCCGCCGCGCAGTCCGCCGGGCTGGTGGAGACGCTGGGCAGTTCCGCCAAAAGCATCAGTGTCGGAAACGCCGCGCGCAACGGGCTACTCTCCGCGCTGTTAGCGCAAGCGGGATTCGAAGGACCCGCCGCGCCGCTCGAAGGCGCGTTCGGATTCCTGAAAGTGGTTGGCGACACCGTCAATTGGTCTGCCCTAGAGGGTGAAATCCCTGCGTGCTGGCAGCTTCAACGCAACACTTACAAGCCGTATCCGTGCGGCGTGGTGCTGAATCCCGTGATCGATGCCTGCCTTGAACTCGCCGCACGACCCGACTTCACCGCGCGCGGCACCTCGACCATCGCCGGTATCGAGATTACCGGACACCCGCTGCTGCGACAGCGCACCGACCGGCCTGGCGTCACCAGCGGCCGCCAGTCGCAAGTCAGCGCGCAACACGCGGTGGGCGTGGCGCTGTTGCGGCAACGCGCCGGGCTGACGGAATTCAGCGACGCGGCGGTGGCAGACCCCGCCATCCGCGCACTCGGCGCAAAACTAACCTTCGTTGACGACGCCGGCATGAGCGTCGATGCCGCCCGCGTGCGCGTAACGTTTGCCGATGGCACTGAATGTGAATCGCGCATAGACACCGCGCGCGGCAGTCTTGGCAATCCGCTGACCGATGTCGCACTCGAAACCAAGCTGCGCACTTTGTGCGAGTACGGCAAGTCACACGTGGACGCAAGCCGCTTGATCGATGCCGTATGGGCGCTGGAACACAGCCCCGATGCCGGTCAGATCATGGCGCTCGTAACGCCACCGACGCGCCAACAAGACAGACAACATAAGCATATGTTTTTATTGATATTTTTGTGATTCCCGCCAAGGGAAGGTACATTAACCTCAGGCGCTATAATCGCCGCTCTTCCACCTTCATTCCACCTTCAGGCAGCCACTATGACCGCTCGCACTGTCTCCCCCCGTGATCTAAAAAATGCACTCCACGACGGCAACGAACTCGCGTTGCTCGATGTGCGCGAAGAAGGCCAGTTCGGCGAAGGGCATTTGTTGTTTGCCACGCCGTTGCCCTACAGCCGGTTGGAGCTTGGCATCGGCGCATTAGTGCCGCGCAAGAGTGCGCGCATTGTGTTGTGCGACGATGGTGATGGCGTTGCTGAACGCGGGGTGAAACGTTTAAACGCGATCGGTTATGCCGACGTATCGGTGCTCGCGGGCGGCAACCCGGCGTGGGCCGCGGCGGGCTTTGCGATTTTCAAGGGCGTGAACGTGCCGAGCAAATTGTTCGGCGAACTGGTCGAGCATGTCTACGACACGCCGCGCATCACGGTGACCGAACTCGCGCAAATGAAACAGCGCAACGAGGATTTCATCATCGTGGATGGCCGTCCGTTTACAGAATACAACAAGATGAACATTCCCGGCGGCATTTGCTGCCCCAACGCAGAGCTGCCGTTGCGCATCCGCCAGTTGGTAAACAACCCGAAAACAAAAATCGTCGTCAATTGCGCCGGCCGTACGCGCTCGATCATGGGTGCGCAAACGCTGTTAAATTTCGGCATTGAAAATCCGGTGGTGGCGCTGGAGAACGGCACACAGGGCTGGGTGCTGGCCGACTTTGAACTGGAGCGCGACGCCACGCGCAAGTATCCCGAACAGATCGATACGGCGGCGCTGCCCGGCCTGCAAGCCCAAGCCCAACAATTGCTCGCACGATTCAACGTTTCTACGGTCACGGCCCAGCAAGTGGAAAGGTGGCTTGGCGAAACCAACCGTTCGCTGTATCTGCTCGACGTGCGCACGCCGGAAGAATTCGCCGCCGGCTCGCTGCCGGGCGCGATGCATGCCCCCGGCGGCCAACTGGTGCAGGCCACCGACGCCTGGGTGGGCGTGCGCAACGCGCGCATTGTGCTGGCGGATAGCGAAGGTGTGCGCGCGCCGGTGGTGGCTGCGTGGCTGAAGCAACTCGGCTGCGATGTCACCGTGCTCGAAGGCGGCGTGAACTCCGGTTTGAAGTTACCCGCGCCGCCGAAAGCCACGCTGCCCGCCGTGGCGAAAATTTCCGCTGACGAACTGAAACAAGCGCTGGCGGATAAATCGTGCAGCGCGTTCTACCTCGGCCCCAGCATGAATTACCGCAAGCAGCACGTGCCCGGCAGCCGCTGGAGCATCCGTTCGCGTATTGTGAATGACGCCGAGAATGCACGGCATGTCGTGTTGATCACGCGCGACACCGACGTTGCACAGGCCGCCGCCATCGATCTCAAAGAGGCGGGCATCACCGACGTGAAGCTACTCAAAGGCGGACTCGCCACCTGGACCAGCGCAGGCTACCCGCTCGAAGCCTCACCCAGCACGCCGCCCGACGTCGAGTGCATCGACTACTTGTTCTTCGTGCATGATCGTCACTTGGGTAATCGCGAGGCGATGAAGCAATATCTTGCTTGGGAAACCGGCCTCATCAAACAATTAGACGATCAGGACAAAGCCAGTTTCAAGGTCGGCGAACAAACCTAAAAATAGCAATAAAAACATATACTTACGACACAACATCTGCCGGAGGTTTACCGCATGCTCACCTCAACGCACTGGGGCGTCTACGACGTCGCCGTTACCGACGGCGTGATCACCGGCGTCACGCCGTTTGACCGCGACCCTGATCCCTCGCCCATCGGCCACTCGCTGCCCGGCGCGGTACAAGGCCCGCTGCGGGTACGCCACCCGGCGGTGCGCAAAAGTTATCTGGACGGTGGCCCTGGCGCGGCCCGTCACCTGCGCGGTGCGGAAGCCTTCGTCAACGTAAGCTGGAACGAAGCACTCGATCTCGTTGCCGCGGAATTGAAACGTGTCACCACACAGCACAGCAACAGCGCGATTTTCGCCGGCTCCTACGGCTGGTCGAGCGCAGGGCGCTTTCATCACGCGCAAAGCCAGGTGCATCGTTTTATGAACTGCATCGGCGGCTATGTCGCGCATCTGGGCACCTACAGCCTCGGCGCGGCGCGCACACTGCTGCCGCGCATTCTCATGGACATGGACGTGATGCGCTCGCAGCAAACCGCGTGGGTATCGCTGGAACAACATTGTGAACTGCTGGTCGCCTTTGGCGGTGTGCCGTCGAAGAACGCACAGGTCAACTCCGGCGGCATCAGCCAGCATGAAGTGCGGCCGATGTTAAAACGTCTGAGTGCGGCGGGTGTGAAATTCGTCAACGTGTCGCCGCTGCGTGAAGACATGGACGCTACCCCCGGTGCGGAATGGGTGCCCGTGCGCCCGAATACCGACACAGCCTTCATGCTCGGCTTGGCGCACACCATCATTCTTGAAGGCAAACACGACCAAGCGTTTCTCGCGCGCTACTGCACCGACTTCGATCCGTTTCGTAAATACGTGATGGGTGAAGCGGACGGTGTTGCAAAGTCAGCCGCATGGGCCGCGGCGATCTGCGACGTGCCCGCCGCCACCATCACCACCCTCGCCCGCCGCATGACAACAAGCCGCACCATGATTAACGTGGCGTGGGCCTTGCAGCGCGGCGATCACGGCGAGCAGCCCTACTGGATGGGCATTACGCTGGCCTGCCTGCTCGGGCAAATCGGCACGCCGGGCGGCGGCTTTGCGCTTGCGTACGGCCCGGTGGGCATCGAAGGCGCGAATGCGCGGCCTTTCTCCGGCGCGGTGTTGCCGCAGGGGCAAAACGGCGTGAAGACGCCGATCCCGGTCGCGCGCATCACCGACATGCTCGAAAACCCCGGCGGCACCTATGATTTCGACGGCAAGGTTTGCACCTATCCCGACATTCGTTTGATCTACTGGGCCGGCGGCAATCCGTTTCATCATCATCAGGATTTGAATCGCATGGTGCGCGCGTGGCGCAGCAAGCCCGAAACCATCATCGTCAACGAACAATACTGGAACCCCAACGCCAAGTACGCCGATATCGTGTTGCCCGCCACCACCATGCTGGAGCGCGACGACATCGGCTCCAGTTCGCGCGACCGCCACATCATCGCGATGAAGCGCGCGATTGATCCGGTGGCGGAATCACGCAACGACTACGACATTTTTACCGGGCTATCCGAGCGCCTCGGCACACGGGAAAAATTTACCGAAGGCCGCAACGAAGCCGCGTGGCTGCGCCATCTTTACGAAGCCTCCGCCGTGCGCGCGCGCATGTTCCAAATCGAATTGCCGTCCTTTGAAGCCTTCTGGTCGGAGGGCCTGCTCGAAGTGCCCGCGCCGCAGGAGCCGACGGTGATGATGCGCCGCTTTCGCGAAGACCCGGTGGCGCACAAGCTGCCCACGCCCTCCGGCAAAATCGAAATCACGTCGCCTACCATAGCCTCGTTCAACTACGACGATTGTCCTGGCCACCCAACCTGGTTCGCGCCCGTCGAATGGCTGGGCAGTGATCTCGCGAAAAAATATCCGCTGCATTTGATGTCGCATCAACCGTCCACGCGCCTGCACAGCCAGTACGATCACGGCAGCGTCAGTGTCGCCGCCAAGATACAGGGCCGCGAAGCCATGACGCTGCACCCGCAAGACGCCGCCGCGCGTGGCATCAAGGCCGGCGACGTGGTGCGCGTGTTCAACGACCGCGGTGCGTGTTTGGCAGGCGTCAAAATTGACAACGGCGTGCGCCCCGGCGTGTGCGTGCTGCCTACCGGCGCGTGGTTCGATCCGCTCGACCCCACACAAAACGATTCGCTGGAAAAACACGGCAACCCGAACGTGCTGACGCTGGATAAAGGCACCTCGAAACTCACGCAGGGCTGCAGCGCGCACACCGCGTTGGTGGAGGTGGAATTGTTCAAGGGCGAGTTGCCGAGAGTAACGGCGTTTGATCCGCCTGTATTTGTGAACCGCTGATTTCCATGGCTATGAGATTGCGCACGATGGGGTTTCGAACGGCTCTGGCGTCTATCGGCCTTATCGTCATCGCCGCCTCTCCCCTGCACGCACAACCCTACCCGGTTAAACCGCTGCGCTATCTGATGCCGCAGCCTGCGGGCAGCGGCGCGGATACGGTCGGACGCATCGTCGCCCAGGGTCTCACGCAAGCGTTCGGGCAACAGGTGATCGTGGATAACCGTACTGGTGCGGCGGGCAATATCGGCGC
>CANIID010000037.1 GCA_947467315.1 Betaproteobacteria bacterium
GGTTTCATATTCTACGTGGGCGGTGTTAATCGTAATACCCCGTGCCTTTTCTTCAGGTGCCGCGTCGATCTGGTCGTAGGCTTTGGCCTCGCCACCATATTTCTTCGACAGCACGGTGGTGATCGCCGCCGTCAGGGTGGTCTTGCCGTGATCAACGTGGCCTATCGTGCCCACGTTAACGTGCGGTTTGGTCCGCTCAAATTTACCTTTGGCCATAGTCAGTCCTTGCTTTCCGTTATAACCGATTGTTTTTGAATGATTTTATGAACTTCTTGCTACGCTGGCCGGCGACATACGCTCAATCGCCGACACACCTATTCAGCACCCAACCAGCCAACTCTTAAACCCGCTTAATCTGGTGCCCATGGCGTGGATTGAACACGCGACCTCTCCCTTACCAAGGGAGTGCTCTGCCACTGAGCTACATGGGCATTTCATCCACCACGAACTTACTGCGAAAAATATTACTTTTAAAACAACATATTCCGTTCGCAACGCAAACCACACCCACTTTACACACCCGTCAACCTACCCACTTTTTATGACCACCTGACTACCGTGTGACCCACCCTACTACCGTGGAGCGGGTGAAGGGAATCGAACCCTCGTCGTAAGCTTGGAAGGCTTCTGCTCTACCATTGAGCTACACCCGCCTGATTCACCGCCCAACGAAAACAAAAAATACTTAAGTAACTGAATTTTAATGAAAAATTTCAATTACCGAGTACCAGACACCCAGTCCGAACAACGACGAACAACATGACAACAAATTCTTGGTGGAGGAGGTTGGATTCGAACCAACGTAGACGCAAGGTCAACAGATTTACAGTCTGCCCCCTTTAACCACTCGGGCACCCCTCCGAACGAAACCGCTAATTGTCGGTTTTTTTCCAGCCCCTGTCAATGAACTTCACTTAATCATCGCTTTATCTCTGAAAAATTAGGCGCGCAGGAAATGGCAGCGAAATTCCAAAACCGTTCTGATTGCCCAAGATGGCGACGCAAAATCCTGAAAAACCGTTACTGCGCGTCGCGTTTTGGTGCATTTTATCCAGCCAGTTTCATACTAGTAAGCCTCGCGAAAGTAACCCCAAACAAAATGCGCGACAGTCGCGTTTTGTGGTGGCATAATTCGACGCGGCAGTCGCTACAGGCACAAAGATTTCAAAAAAAGGGCCGCGCGATTTCCGGAGTTTTGAGTAGTTCAAATATACAAGCACCCCGCGGAGGGGGTCGTAGTCTAGCGCCACATTCCGTGGCCATCATTCCTTATTTATTACACGTTGGAGAGTTGAATGATTAAGAGCAAGAAAGACTTGTACGCGGGGCTTATGTTCATCGTCATAGGCGGCTTTTTCGCTTTATGGGCGCTGAATTATCCGATGGGGACCGCAGTACGTATGGGGCCCGCTTATTTTCCCAGTATTTTGGGATGGCTCACCGCCGGGCTAGGGGTCATTATCATGGTTCGCGGCTTTACCATGCCCGACGTGGATCCGAATCCAACGCAGTGGAAACCAATGCTGTGGATTCATGGATCCGCCGTTCTGTTTGGCTTACTCGTTGATCCGCTGAAAATCGGCTTTGTGGGTGCCGTGGTCGCTTCGGTGATCGCCTGCGCCTACGGCGGCTACGAGTTCAAGTGGAAAGAAGCGATTATTTCCGCTGCCGTCCTGACCGTGGTCTGCTGGGGCGCATTCGTGTATGGGCTGGGCCTGCCGTTCCGCCTGTTCCCGGGGTCTTGATCCGTAAACCATTGAATGAATAAATCGAATAAGTCTGGAGAATTCATGAAAAAAACCATTCTGGGATTTACGGCAGCGCTGGCGCTACTCGCCACGTCGTTCGCCTTTGCGCAAGCCACCGGCAAACCGGCTGACTTCGTTGACCCGGGTCTGTTTAAAAACCTGATTCTGGGTTTCTCGGTCGCGTTAAGCTGGACCAACCTTTGGTACTGCTTTATTGGCTGCTTCTTAGGCACGCTGATCGGCGTGTTGCCGGGTATCGGCCCTGTCGCCACCATCGCGATGTTGCTGCCCATCACGTTTAACCTGCCGCCAATTCCCGCACTGATCATGCTGGCCGGTATTTACTACGGCGCGAGCTACGGCGGATCAACGACCGCGATTTTGGTTAACCTCCCCGGAGAATCTTCCTCGGTGGTGACCTGTATTGACGGTTACAAGATGGGTCAACAGGGTCGAGCTGGCCCTGCGCTGGCGATTGCCGCGCTGGGTTCCTTCTTCGCTGGCACGGTGGGCACCATCCTGATCGCTTTGTTCGGCCCGCCCTTGGCAGAACTGGCGTTTGAGTTTGGCGCTGCTGAATACTTCTCGATGATGGTGCTGGGTCTGGTCGCCGCGGTGGTGCTGGCCTCCGGCTCGTTGATTAAGGCGATTGCGATGATTCTCGTCGGCCTGCTGCTGGGCTTGGTGGGAACCGACGTGAACTCCGGCATCGCGCGTTACAGCTTCGGCATCTCGGAATTGTCTGACGGTATCGGCTTCGTGTCGGTGGCGATGGGCATGTTCGGTTTTGCTGAAATCGTAGGCAACCTTGAAGCCAAGGAAGCCGACCGCACTGGCGCCACGATCTCCGAAGTGAAGAGCCTGATGCCCACGGCGGAAGACATCAAGATGTCCATCGGGCCGATTATTCGCGGCACCGCCATCGGCACCATCTTCGGCATTTTGCCGGGTTCGCATACGGTTATCGCCGCGTTCTCTTCCTACACACTGGAAAAGAAACTGGCCAAAGACCCGTCACGCTTCGGCAAAGGCGCCATTGAAGGTGTTGCCGGTCCGGAATCGGCCAACAACGCTGCTGCGCAAACCTGCTTCATTCCGCTGCTGACGCTGGGTATTCCGACCGGCGCGGTGATGGCGTTGATGGTGGGCGCGATGACGATCCAAGGTATTGCTCCCGGCCCGCAAGTGATGACGCAGAAGCCGGATCTGTTCTGGGGCATGATCGCCTCGATGTGGATCGGCAACGGCATGCTGGTGTTGTTGAACCTGCCGCTGATCAGCATCTGGGTGATGTTCCTGAAAATCCCCTATCGCATTTTGTTCCCCGGCATCTGCCTGTTCTGCTCGATCGGCGCTTACTCGCTGAACAACAGCGCGATGGAAGTGTACCTGGCCGCTACGTTTGGCGTGTTCGGTTACTTCGCCTCGAAGTGGGGCTGCGAACCGGCACCGCTGCTGTTGGGCTTTGTGTTGGGGCCGCTGATGGAAGAGAACCTGCGCCGCGCCATGCTGATCTCGCGTGGCGACCCGTCGGTGTTCTTCACCCGCCCGATATCCTGCGGCATGTTGATTGTTGCCGGCGCGCTCTTGATCATGATTATCTCGCCGCAGATCAAGAAAAAGCGCGACGAGGTGCTTATCGAGGGCGACGGTCTCTAAGACGTCCTGGATTAAGGATCAAAAAAACGCCGCGAGTTTCGCGGCGTTTTTTTTGGCGCTGTTTAAACTCAGCGAACTTTCAACGATTGGATTTTCAATCCCGGGATCGCGAGGCTGTACTACAACGCCGTAGGCTTACCGGACAACCCGTTTAGGAATCACAATCTGCGTTTGCGTAATGATCGCCACGCGGCTGCCGTCGCCGGAATTGGTGATGGTGGTTTGCCACACCATGGTGGTTTTGCCGACGTGCAGCGGAATCGACACTGCATTCAAAAGCGGCCCGACGCCCGCACCGAGAAAATTGGTTTTGGATTCGAGCGTGGTCGTTACATACCCTTCGGGCAAATTCATCACCGTGCCCGCGGCCCCGACGCAATCAGCGAACGCCATCAGCGCCCCGCCGTTGGCGCGCGCATTGCGGTTCAGCACAATCGGCTTTACCGGCAGCTCCGCCATCATTTTTTTCTTGCTGGCGAACGTGATCTTCACACCCATCGCGCGCGGCAAGCCACCGCCGAAGCCTTTGAGTTTTTCCGGCAACGTGCCGAATGCGGATTTCACGGTACTGGCGGATTTTTTCTTTGTCGCAGGCATAGGTAAATTACCCAATAAAAACAGGTAGTTATGGATTAACCTCGGAAAATACGCTACAGCATGGCATCGACGGAGATACCCGCGTCCTTGATCACCTTGCGCCAGCGCGTGCTTTCGCTTTTGATCTTGTCGTGCATGCCCTGCGGCGTGCTGCTTTCCGGCTCCACGCCCTGCGCCAGCAGACGCTTTTCAAACTCCGCCGACGCCAGCGCCTTGTTCATCTCGGCGTTGATCTTGTTGACGATGGCGCGCGGCGTGCCCGCGGGTGCCAGCAAGCCATACCACGAGGTGTTGTTGAAGCCCGGCACGGTATCCGACACCGGCGCCAGATCGGGGGCGGCGCGTGTGCGCGTTGGGTGTCCGACCGCGACGATTTTCACGCGCCCGCCTTTCACATGCGGCCAAGTCTGCGGCAGGCCCGCGAACATCATGTGCAACTGACCGGCCAGCAAATCGGTCAGCGCCGGTCCGCCGCCCTTGTAGGGCACGTGAACAATGTTGATGCCCGCCAGCGCCTTCAGCAGTTCCCCGCCGAGGTGATTCGGCGTGCCGGTGCCCGGCGAACCGAAATTGAATTTACCCGGTTGCGCCTTGGCCACGTCGATAAACTCCTTCACGTTTTTTGCCGGCACCGACGCATGGAGCGTCATGCCGAACGGCGCGTTCACCGCGTGGCCCACCGAGGCAAAATCCTTCAACGGGTCGTAGCTCACCTTCACCCCCAGCGACGGCGCGACCACCAGCCCCGCCGAGGTGCCCAGCAGCAGCGTGTAGCCGTCGGGCGCGGCCTTCGCTGCAAGGCCATGCCCCAGCGTTGAACCCGCGCCGCCGCGATTGTCGATCACCACTTGCTGGCCCCACGCCTCCGTGAGCTTGGCCGCTACCTCGCGTGCGGTGAAATCCACCGAGCCGCCGGGCGGATATGGCACGATCAATCGGATCGGGCGGCTGGGATAACCGGCGGCTGGGTCAGCCTGCGCTGCGGCGGCCAGCCCAACGCCCGCGGCCAGATTGATCGAAACCGCCGCCGCAGCAATACCACTCAGTTTGAACATGGATCACTCAAAGTTAATTTTTGCCGCATTAATCAGCGGCGTCAGATTCGTCAGCCGCTTGGACTCGTCGCGCGCAGAAATGCCAGTGTGTGCCGGCCCACGTCCGCTGCCCGCTCCCAGCCCATGCAAAAGCGCGCGCCCGGCACCACAATAGATTGTAAGTTTTTGTTTTTATTGTGAAATTCATCGCGATTCTGGACGTAATAAAAATGCTCGCCGACCAGCAGCAGCGTCGGACACGTCATGCGCCGCAAATTCGCCGTCAGGTCGTACTGATGCAAGGCATCCAGCGCCTGCCAGCGATGACGCCCGGCGTCGATTTGCGCGGTGTTGACGCGATCCATCCACGATTGCGTCGGCTGCATCGGCGAGTGCCCCGGATCGTTGGTCAGCAAAAATTCAATCGTGCGCGTCAGCGGAAAACCCGAGGCATCTTCCGGCCGCAAGCCGCTTTTCAGCGGCGCATGCCGCGCATTGGCGACACCGCGATCTTTGTAGTACGGACAATTCACCAGCACCGCTTTGTTCACGCGTTGCGCATGATTCGCCGCGAGCTCTATCGACACCGATGCCCCTACCGCCTCGCCGAGCACGCTGAATTTCTGAATAGCCAACGCATCAGCCACTGCCACCACGCAACGCGCGTAATCCTCGATGGCGGGCTGCTGTTCAACGTGATCGGAATGGCCATGGCTGGGGTAATCCATCGCCACCACGCGCAATGCCGGCGCGAGTTCTGCCATCAATTCCAGATACAGCGCCGACGATTGCTGGTTGATGTGCTGCAAAAATATTGCTTCACCACCCGCCGCGCCCGCCGCGCGATAGTGAACATAACCCAAGGCCGTTTTGACCAACCCACGTTCGACGTTCATCAATACCCTCAGTCGGCACGAATGCCGTTCTCCTTGACCACCTTCGACCAGCGCGTGATCTCCGCGGATAAAAATTGGTTCATCGCCTGCGGCGTGCTCACCACGAGATCCATGCCGAACTGCTCGGTGAGTTGCTTACGCAGTTCCGGCTGCCCATAGGCTTTGACCAGCTCGCCGTGAAAGCGGTTAAGCAACGGCGCTGGCAAGCCAGCCGGCGCGACCCAGCCCCACCACGCCTGCGCGGACAATCCCGGCAATCCGCTTTCAATCAGCGTCGGCGTGTCGGGCACCACGTGCGAACGCTTTTCGCCCGTGGAGACCACCGCGCGCAGCCGCCCAGCGCGGATATGCGCGCCCGGCACCGCTACCGAGGTCACCGCGAAATCAATCTGTCCGCCGATGGCATCGGTGGTCGCCGGGCCACCGCCTTTGTAGGGAATATGAATCATTTTGATGCCAGCCTGCTGCTGCACCAGCATCATCGCGAGATGCCCAAGACTGCCGCTGCCAACTGAACCGAACGTTAGCGTCGCCGGCTTGGCCTTGGCCAGCTTCACCACGTCCTCAAAGCTCTTGAACGGCTTCGCGGGATTGGTGGTCAGCACCATCGGCGCCGTGCCGACCAGCATGATATTGGTCAAATCCTTCATGGTGTCGTACGGCAAATTCGGGATCAGCGCGGGGTTCACCGCGTGCGTGTCGAATACGATAATGAAGGTATAGCCGTCGGGACCGGACTTCGCACCCAACGCCGTGCCGATAGAGCCGGAACCGCCAGTACGGTTATCGATCACAAACTGCTGGCTCAGCGCCACGTTCAACCGCGCGCCGGTGAGCCGCGCCAACGGATCAACCGAACCGCCTGGCGGAAACGGCACGATGAAACGTACCGGCTTGCTGGGCCAATCCGCCGCGGTTTGCGCGGAAACGTGCGCAGCCATAGCGCCCACGCTCAACGCGATCACCCCCGCTAATACGCACTTCGCCACGCCCATCACGCCCTCGATATAAGCCGATGTTTTTATTGAATTTTTTATTACTTGGTAGCGGTCCAGCTACCGCTGCCGTCGCTGCCTTTGTAGGTGCCCGCAATCGCGTTGCCGGTGACACGCCCGGTGTATTGCGAACCCGCCGCGGTAAAGGCAATTTGATCGCCATTCATTTTTGCGTCGGAGATGATCGCGGAAACATTACCACGCGCGAGCGTGCCGCTGAGCATTTGATATTCCTGCTTCAAGGTCAGATCGCCGCGCGAGGTTTTCCAGGTGCCACCGGCCTTTGCCGGAATAATCCACAGATAACCCGTACACCACGAGGTGCAATCACCGCCAGCGGATATTTTTTCGTCTTCTTTCCAGTCACCCATGGTGAACGAGTTGGAGACGATGCGCGTCCCCGGCTTCATGTCGAGCAGCGTCGGACGCAACTTCACATTGAGGTCGGGCAACAAAAACAACGTAATCACCGTTGCTTGCGTGTAGGCCTTGATGCTTTCCGGCGTGAAAATATCGCCGCGCGTAAAGGTCGCCTTATCGGCCATGCCTTCCTTCTGCGCATTGCGCTTGGCAAGTTCCACCATGTCCGGGTTGTATTCGATGCCATAGGCGCGCGTGCCGCGCTTGGCGGCGGTGATCACCGTGCGGCCATCGCCCGACCCCAGGTCGTAATGAATATCCGACGGCGTGAGTTTTGCCATGTCGAGCATGCGATCCACCAGCGCCTGCGGCGACGGCACCCACACGACATCCTTGCCGGACTGACCGACGCTCGGCTCGTAATCCTTCTTCGCGGCCTGCGGTTGCGCCAGCGCAACGCTCGAAAAAATAGACAACAAAGCCATCAACGAAATACAGCGGAAATTCGCGAACATGGAAGTCTCCATTTGAGTGTAAAAGCGAACTCGCATGATACCGGAATCGCGCGAAACGCGGTTATCATGCGCGTTCGCCAGCCGCCAAAAAAGAAAGGATGCTCATGGCCTCATCGTCTACATCGTCTGCTTCGCCCGTTTCCGTCGCCAAAGCCGGCGAACTCTCGTTCATGTATTTCCCCGAGGATTACCGCTGGTCGCACGGCGTGCTGATCGGGCTGAATTCCGCGCCGTGGGGCGGCGCCGAGATTGATGAAGTCAACCGCATCGGGCTGCGTCTCAAGGGAAAAGTCGGCGACGACACTTCGTGGTTTACAGAGTGGGCGCGTGAAGCACGCAAGGTCGAAGACGCCGGCCGCGCGCACATTGCCGCCGGGCGGCGCACCACCGGCGCGCAATACCTGTTCCGCGCGGCGAATTACTACCACGTCGGCGAGCGCTTCCTGCAACCCAAAACCGACGGGCTGGCCGCCTACCAGCGCGGCGTGGATTGTTTTCGCGATGCCGCGCAACTGATACGCCGCCCGAAAATCGAGCACGTTGAAATCCCGTACGAAGGCGCATCGTTGCCTGCGATATTGATCCACGCCGAGGATGTGCCGGGACGTAAAGGACCGGCGCCCGCGATGGTATTTTTCGACGGCTTCGATGTGACCAAAGAAATTCAGTATTTCAAAGGCGTGCCCGATTTGGCCGCGCGCGGCATCGCTTGCCTGATCGTCGATGGCCCCGGCAACGGCGAAGCCGTGCGTTTTCGCAATCAGTGGCTGCATCACGAGACCGAGCGTTACGGCACCGCCGCGTATGAGTTCCTCGCGGCACGCAAGGAAATCGATCCCAAGCGCATCGGCGTGATGGCCATCAGTTTAGGTGGCTACTACGCGCCGCGCGCGGCGGCCTTCGAGCAACGCTTCGCCGCCTGCATCGCCTGGGGCGCACAGTGGGACTACTGGGAAATCTGGCGCGCCCGCTTTGAAAAACTCGACAGCGGCAAGCTGCCGTCACTATCCGTGGCGTGGCAACACCTGCTGTGGATCTTCAACGTCACCACGCGCGACGAAGCGATGAAAAAACTCGAAGGCTTCCGCCTCGACGGCGTGGTGCAAAAAATCACCTGCCCATTTCTGATGGTGCATGGCGAAGGCGACGAGCAAATCCCGCTGCCGGTGGCGCAAAAATGTTTCGATGCCGTCGGATCGAAAAACAAAACCTTCAAACTCTTCACCCGCGAAGAAGGCGGCTACCACCACTGCCAGATCGACAACGCCAGCATTGGTGTCGCCGCGATGTGGGATTGGCTGGAGTCCGTGTTTTTTGCATCGCGGTAATTCAAAAAATTCATAACTGCAACACAATCGGAGCAATCATGGCCATCTTCCCCAACCACACCAAACAACAACTCGATGCCGGCAAACTCGCGCTCGGCATGGGCATGCGCGTATTGCGCACCGTCGATGCCGGCATGATCGCCAAGAACACTGGCTTTGACTGGCTGTTCATCGACATGGAGCACAGCGCGATGGATGTCGATCTCGCGTCACAAGTCGCCATCGCGGCGCTGCCAATGGGCATAACCCCCATCGTGCGCGTGCCGGGCAAGGAACATCATCACGCCTCGCGCCTGCTCGACTCCGGCGCGCAGGGCATCGTGGTGCCGCATGTCGATACCGCCGAAGAAGCCGCGCGCGTGGTGTCGCACTGCAAGTACCCGCCGATAGGCCACCGCTCCGTCGTCGGTGCGCTGCCGCAGTTCGGCTATGCCGCCATGTCCGTCGGCGAATCCACGAAAATCGCCAACGCCGAAACGCTGGTGATTGTGATGGTCGAAACCCCCAAGGCGATCGAAAACGCCGACGCCATAGCGGCAGTGCCCGGCATCGACGTGGTGCTGATCGGCACCAACGATCTCTGCGCCGAACTCGGCATCCCCGGCCAATTTGGCGATGCCAAAGTCGAAGACGCCTACCGCAAAGTCATCGCCGCCTGCAAAAAGCACGGCAAGCATCCCGGCATGGGTGGCGTGTACGATCCGAAACTGATGGAAAAATACATCGGCTACGGCATGCGGTTTATTTTAAGCGGCGGGGACTTGTCGTTTTTGATGGCAGGCGCCAAGACACGCACGGAATTTTTGCACGCCTGCAAGTTGTAACCGTCGCAATCCTATTGCCTACTGCCTATTGCGAGCGCGATGCGCGCCAAGCGCGCTGCGCTCCTGCGGAAGTCACGGTACCGGCAATCGCGCCCCCACTCACCACGCCCGCGTATTTCGCGCCCCCTGCACTGAAGCTGATCTGATGGCCACGCAGTCTTGCTTCCGTAATCGGCGCGGGTTTTCCTTGCGCGGTGACCGAACCTGACATCGTTTGGTACCGCTGTGTAAACGAAACAATCTCTTGCGGCGACCGCCACACGCCGCTCACTTTCGCCGGCACCACCCACAATAACGCCTTGCGGTAATAAACCGACTTTTCGTCGTCGGTCGATTCTGCAATTTCGTCCGCAGGCCAATCGCCAATGGGATGCGTGTTGGACACAATGCGCGTGCCGGGCTTGAGATTCAACAGCTTCGGCATGAGCTTGCGATTCAATTCCGGACCGAGGAATAACGTCACGACAGTCGCCTGGGAAAAATCGCTGTCGAACAAGTCGGCTTTGGCGAATGTCGCTTTGCCGGCAACGCCCGCTTGCTTCGCCTGTTGTTGGGCAAACGCCACCAATTTGGCGTCATACTCGATACCGTGCGCGTGCGCACCACGCTTCGCGGCCATGATCACCAGGCGGCCATCGCCGGAGCCAAGGTCAATCACGTGATCGCTCGCGCCCACTTTCGCCAGATCGAGCATGCGTGTCACCAGCGCGTCGGGCGTGGGCACCCACACCACATCCTTGCCGGGTTGGTCGAGTGCGGGTTTGTAGCCGGACGGCTGCTGCGCGCTCGCCGCACTGACGCCACAAAACATCAGGGCGCCTAAGAGCGCGGCGAAAATCATTATAAAATATTATTTATAAACAAATACTTACATCACTTCTGCCGCGCAGCGCTCCACTCCTTGCTGCCGCCGCCCGACACCACCGCGCCCGCAATAGAATTGCCGCTCACCGTGCCCGTGTATTGCGCACCGCCCGCGCTGAAGCTGATTTGATCGCCGCGCAGTTTGCCGCCGGTCACCAAGGTTGAGACGCCACCGGTGCTGATCGAGCCGGAAATTTTCTGGAATTCCTGCTTGAAGGTGATATCGCCACTGCCCGATTTCCACGCGCCTTCGACTTTCGCCGGCACGATCCACAGCAAAGCGGTGCGGTAATAGCTCGAACCTTCATCACTGGCGGCGGTGCCGGTTTCATCGGCCTCCCATTCGCCCATGGTGAAGGTATTCGACACGATGCGCGTGCCGGGCTTCAAGCCGAGAATTTTTGGACGCAACTTGAGATTAATTTCCGGCAACAAAAACATGGTGATGACCGTCGCCTTGGAAAAATCTGTTTCAAACAAATCCGCTTTCATGAAGGTGGCGCGCTCAGTGACACCCTCTTTCGCGGCAGCGCGCTTGGACAACTCCACCATGTCCGGGTTGTATTCAATGCCCAGCGCCTTGATGCCGCGCTTGGCTGCGGTGATCACCGTGCGCCCGTCGCCCGAACCGAGATCGATCAGGTAGTCGCTGGGCGTGGCCTTCGCCATGTCGAGCATTTTGTTCACCAGCGCGAGCGAGGTCGGCACCCACACCACGTCCTTGCCCTGCTGCCCGACTTCAGGTTTGAAGTCTTTTGCGGGTTGCGCATGGGCAGCCACGGCCATCAACGACACGCACACCCATGCTGAAATTAGTCGCAACGCTTTCATGAAAAATCTCCGGTAGAAGTCAGTCTGAAATCATATTGCACGGCGCGATCTGCTCAATTGCCGCGCGCCGCGCTCCACGGCGAGCGTGTCGCGCCCGCCGCCATCGTGCCGTCCATCGCGTCACCTCTAACCCGCCCGCTGTATTGCACGCCGCCGACACTGAAGCTGATGTTTTCGCCATCCAGCTTGCCACTGGAGATCGCCAGCGTCTTGTCGCGCATGCGTAACTCGCCAGTCAGGGTTTGATATTGCTGTGTCAGCGTGAGTTCGCCATGCGCGAGCTTCCACATGCCCGCAACTTTCGCCGGTACGATCCATAAATACGCGGTACACCACGTCTCGCACTTGCCTTCCACGCGCGCAGTCTGATCGGGCTTCCAATCGCGCATGTCGAACGAGTTGGCCACCACGCGTGTGCCGGGCTTCATGTCGAGTATCGTCGGGCGCAGTTTGACGTTGAGTTCAGGCAGCAGAAACAGCGTGATCACCGTGGCCTTGGAAAAATCGGCCTGAAATATATCCGCCTGCTCGAACGTGGCTTTGCCGTCCATGCCCTCTTTCGTCGCATTGCGTTTAGACAGCTCGACCATGTCCGGGTTGTATTCGATGCCGAACGCGCGCGTGCCGCGTTTCGCGGCAGTGATGACAGTGCGCCCGTCGCCGGAGCCGAGGTCATACAAAATATCCTGCGGCGTGAGTTTCGCCATGTCGAGCATCTTGTTCACCAGCGTCTGCGCGGTGGGTACCCACACCACGTCCTTGCCCTGCTGCCCGACTTCGGGGGTGAATTCGTTGGCGACGGGCGCAGGCGCCTTAGTGGGTTGCGCCCACGCCGGCGTGACGGATGCCGCCAGCGTGGCTATGGCGGCGACAACACATGATTTACGAAACCCTGATGATGCAAACATGAAGTTCTCCCATTGAGAAATGGCAAATTCCATCCGTGCTAATTCGGCTTGCGCCGCGCCGTCCATTTGACTGCGGCAGCATCTTCTCCCATCAAGCCCTCGATCACATCGCCGTTGATGCGCCCGCGGTACGACACGCCGTCCACGCTGAAGTTCAGCGTGTCACCGCGCACGCGGCCATCTGTAACGGGCTTGGTACCGAGCGTGCCCTTGAAATACTGATGCCGCTGCGTGAGTGTTAATTCGCCCTGCGGCATTGCCCACGCGCCGTCCACTGTCGCCGGTACGATCCACAGATACGCCACGCAATAGATCTCGCATCTTGCCGATTCAGGGACACGCACCGCCTCATCGGACGACCAATCGCCGATGCCGAAATAATTGGCGACGATGCGCGTGCCGGGCTTCATCGCAAGAAATTGTGGACGCAGCCGCAGATTCATCTCCGGTAATAAAAACAGGGTCAGCACAGTAGCCTTGGAAAAATCAGTGGCGAAGATGTCGGCCTGCAAAAACTGCGCCTTGTCGGAAACGCCCGCCTTTTGCGCGTCGCGTATCGAATACCGCACCAGGTTGTCGTCGTATTCAATGCCCAGCGCCCGCGCGCCGCGCTTGGCCGCGCCGATCACCAGCCGGCCATCGCCGGAACCGAGGTCGATCACGTAGTCCTCGGGCGTCACCTTGGCGAGATCGAGCATGGTCTCCACAACAATCAGAGGCGTCGGCACCCACACCACGTCCTTGCCCGGCTGGCTGTATTCCGGTTCGTAGATCGGATACGCGGGTGTCTGCGCGCACGATGCCATCGCGACGAGCAGCAGCGCACACAACCCGGCACTAGCCACGCGCACGAACATCACTTACTGTTTTCGAGACACTCGATCAACAACGTCAGCGCCGCCTGCCCGAACGCAATCATATTGGCTTGCCGGTCGCCGCTGGCGGTTTCGATCGTGATGGCTTTTTCGAAGCCCGGCCCGGTCGCCGCCATCACACAATGCCCCGCCGCATGGCCGTAACGGCTGCCGGTCGGGCCCGCCGCGCCGGATTCGGAGAGGCCCCAATCCGCATTGAAACGCTCGCGGATGATGCGTGATCTGAACAAGGCAGAGTCCTCGGTGCCGCCGCGCACGCTCTTCGCCATCTCCGGCGTTACGTCGCGTACGGCCAGCAACGCGTCGCGGGTATACATCACCACGCCACCCTTGCAATAGGCCGACGCGCCAGCCAGCGCCAGCAACGATGCGTTGATCAAGCCGCCGGCGGACGACTCCGCCACGGCGATGGTTTGGTTACGCGCCTTCAACAGCGCGGCGGCTTTTTCGGCGAGCGGCAATAATTTTTCCACGATTCGTTGTCCTGTATCAGATGCTGGATTGCGCAAACGTGTGTGCGTTGCGAGCGGGCATTTTGCGGTATAAATGGTTTTTCGCAAAACGCGCCTGTCCTTCTCCGCAGATCACCATAATGCATAGGTATTTGTTTTTATTGCTATTTTTATTTGCAGCCCTGCACGGAAAATTTGCGGTTGCGCAGGACTATCCGACGCGCCCGATACGCTTTGTGGTGCCGTTCCCGGCCAGTGGCGGCGGCGACATCATCATTCGCGCGCTGTCGCAAAAATTGAGCGAGCGGCTGGGCCAGGCCGTCGTTGTCGATAACCGTTCCGGCGCAGGCGGCAACGTCGGCACTGAAATCGTCGCGCGCGCGCCCGCCGACGGCTACACACTGGTGATGGCGAACGTGTCACCGATGGCCATCAACACCAGCATCTACAAAAAGATGCCGTATAACCCGCTGACGGATTTCACGCCGATTTCACTGGTGGCGTCATTCCCCAACATACTCGTCGTGCATCCGTCGCTGCCCGCCCGCTCGGTGCAGGAGCTGGTGTCGCTCGCGCGCGCACGACCCGGCCAGCTCACCTTTGCGTCCGCAGGCGCGGGCAGCACCACGCAACTGTCGGCGGAGTTTTTCAAGTCGCAGGCAAAAATCGACATGGTGCATGTGCCGTATAAAGGCGGCGGGCAGGCGTTGATCGACGTGATCGCGGGCCACGTCACTCTGTATTTCAGCAGCGTGCCCGGTGCCATGCCGCATGTGCGTTCGCAAAAGTTGCGCGGATTGGCCGTCACCAGCCTCACGCGCTCCAGTGCCGCGCCCGCCTTGCCCACGTTCCATGAATCGGGCTATCCCGGCTTCGAAGCCGCCACTTGGATCGGCGCCGCCGCGCCCGCCGGACTCGCGCGCCCCATCGTCAATCGGCTCAATACCGAGATCGTGGACATCATGCGTGCGCCCGAGATGCGCGAGCGGCTGGTGAATCAGGGCGCTGAGCCGCAAACCAACACCCCCGAACAATTCGCCGCCTATATCAAAAGCGAAATCGCCAAGTGGGCGAAAATCGTGCGCGACACCGGCATCGCCACGCAATGAATACGGCACCGTTACGCATCATCGTCGGTTTTTCGCCGGGCAGCGCATCAGACGACATCGCACATCTTATTGCACAGCCATTGGGCGAACACCTTAACCGGCATGTGGCGATCGAACGCATCGCCGGCGACAACGGCGTGCACGGCGCACTGGCCGTGGCACGCGCGCCCGCCGACGGCAATACGCTATTCATCGCCACGCTCGGCACGCACGCGCTGGCGCCGCACGTGCGCAAAGACCTGCCGTACGATGCGCAGCGTGATTTCGAACCGGTGTCGCTGCTGACACAATCACCGATGCTGCTGGCGTGCCACCCCTCGTTGCCCGCACACAGCGTGAGCGAATTCATCGCGCACGCGCGCGCGCATCCTGGCGCACTCGCCTACGGCACCTCGGCCATCGGCGGTGCACCGCATCTCGCGGCGGAGGTGTTTCAATCCGTCACCGGCGTTGAACTGCGTCACGCGCGTTACGAAGAAACCAAGCAACTCTATGCCGACCTGGAAGCGGGCCGCATCGCACTGAGCTTCAACAACATTATGTCGATGCTGCCGCGTTGCGCGTCCGGAAAATTACGCGCGTTGGGGGTCACCGGCGCGCAGCGCGCAGCGATCGCGCCGGATGTGCCTACACTGGCGGAAGGCGGCCTGCGCGGCTGTGAGGTATCGAACTGGGTCGGGCTGATGGCGCCGCGCGGTACGGCGGCGGCGATGGTCGATGACATCTCGAAGGCCGTGGCGACCGTGGTCAACAACGCCGGCGTGTCTGCCACGTTGCACAAGGGAGGCATCACGCCGTGTGGTTCCACACCCGCGGCGTTTGAACAACTTATTGCATCAGAACTTGAACGCTGGCGACCAGTGGTTGCAAAATTTTTGCACAACTAACAAACGCACCCTAGCAAGGAGCACGCAGTGACCCACAACATCATCCTCGACCCCACCGCCCCCTCCGGTACCGGCGCACAACGCCCATGGACGCCGCTCGACAGCCTGAAAGGCAAAGTCGTCGCCTTCATCGACAACTCCAAGCCCAACTTTAACCATCTCGCGCAAGACCTCGGTGAGTTACTGGTAAAACATCACGGCGTCGCACGCGTGATCCATCATCGCAAACGCGCCGCCAGCATCCCCGCACTGGAGTCGGTTTACGCCGATATCGAAGCCAACGTCGATTTGGTCATTACCGGCTCGGGCGACTGAGGCTCCTGCACGTCGTGGAGTGTCCACGACACCGCAGAATCGATCAAACGCGGCGTGCCTGCGATCACCATTTGTTCCGATCAATTCATCGTGCTGGGCCGCAAGCAACTCAAGGCATTGGGCAGCGAAGGGCATCCGATCGCGGTGATCCCGCATCCCTTCGGCCTGCGCACGCGCGACGAAGTGCGCGCCATTGCGGAAACCTGCGTGACTGACATCGCGCGCATCGCGGTAGACCCGAAAGCCGGCACACTGCCCGGCGGCAAATCCTCCGCCACACCCGCGCGCGCCGCGCGCATCGAAGCGCCGGAAGACGCCGATGAATTCGACCGCTTTTGCATTGACAGAAAATGGAGTGACGGCCTGCCGCTGCGTCCGCCGACGCTCGATAAAGTGGAGCGCATGATCGCGGCCAGCGGCCGCTCGCCCGATGACGTGATCGCCGTAGTGCAGCCGGGCTTCGCCACCGCCACCGTGGAAGGCATAGCGATCAACGCCGTGATGGCGGGTTGCCGTCCCGAATACATGCGCACGCTGATCGCGGCAGTGGAAGCCTTCACCGACCGGCGCTTCAATCTGCAGGGTATACAAGCCACCACCAATCCGGCGACGGCGATGATTATTGTGAATGGCCCGATGGCGCACGAGATCGGCCTCAACAGTCATCTGAATTGCCTCGGACAAGGCACCTGGGCCAACGCGACACTGGGCCGGGCGCTACGGCTGATCATGCAAAACATCGGTGGCACCTTGCCCGGCGAAATGGATCGCGCCACGCAGGGCCAGCCCGGCAAGTACACCTTTTGCTGCGCCGAGAACGAAGCCGATAGCCCGTGGGAACCGCTGCACGTGGAGCGAGGCTTCGACAAAACCGACAGCACCGTCACCCTCGTCGGCGCAGCGGGCACGGTGAATTTCAATTCGCATGCGAAGGACGCCGCTGATCTGCTGAAAATATTTTCCGACAGCATCCGCTTTCCCACCAACAACGACTATTACTTCGGCGGCGAACCATGGCTGCTGCTCGGCCCCGAGCACGCGGAAATTCTGGCGCGCGAAGGCCTGAGCAAGCGCGATGTAAAACTCAAGCTGTGGGAAATGTCCAAGCTGCACGTGGATCGTCTCGCCGCCAAAGACCGCATGCGCCTGCAACACACGCGCGGCGCGGAGTTGGGTCAGTTCGGCCCCGACACGATGATTCCGATTTCGATCAAACCTGAAGAAGTGAGCATCATCGTCGCCGGCGGACCGGGCACGCACTCGGTGCATGTGCCGACGTTTGGTCATACGCGTTCGGTAACGCGGAAAATCGTTTAGCGTGATGCAACTGCCGGTGTATGATGGGAGTCGCCCAAAAGAGTATATAAATAGCTGTTTAAAAACATATACTTAGGAGGATTTGTGACTATCAAGGCAAAAATCTGCGCGACCGCAGTCGCTGTGCTAACTGTCGGCGTTGCACACGCGCAGTCCGGCACACAGAATTTTCCCTCGCGTCCACTGCGGCTGATCATCCCGATGGGCGCGGGCGGCGCCACCGATATTTTTATTCGCACCATCGTGCCGAAGTTATCCGACCTTCTTGGCCAGCAAGTGGTTGTCGATAACCGCCCCGGGGCGAATGGCGTGATCGGCGACGAGATGGCCGTGAAGGCCGCGCCCGATGGCTACACGATGATGGCCAACTCACTAGCCATCACGATCAATCCGGGCCTCTACAAACTGAACTACGACATCACGCGCGATTTGCAAGGCCTCACGCGCCTGGGATCGATTGATCTTCTGATGGGCATCCACCCGTCGATACCGGCCAAGACCGTGGGCGAATTCATCAACCACGCGAAGACCAACCCCGGCAAACTCAATTACGCGTCGTTCGGCATCGGCAGTATTTCGCACGTGGCCGGTGAAATGTTCAAGCAGGCCACCAGCACGCAACTGGTGCATGTAGCGTATAAAACGTCGCCGCTGGCGGTGCAGGAAACCATCGCCGGACAAACGCATCTGGTGATCGGCGGCATTTCGTACATGTTGCCGCAGGCACGCTCCGGACGCCTGCGCGGCATCGCGATCTCGTCGCTGCAACGATCCGTGCACGCGCCGGATATTCCGACCGCGCACGAATCCGGCTTGCCCAACTATGATGTCAATGCGTGGTTCGGCACCTGGGTGCCCGCCGCCGTGCCCAAACCCCTGCTGGCGAAGTTGTACGATGCGATGAGCAAAACACTGAACCACCCGGAAGTGCGCCCAGCCATCGAAAAACGCGGCTACAAAGTCGGCGGCGAATCGCCGGATGAATTTCAAAAATTCGTGCGCGGCGAAGTCGAGAAATTCGGTAAAGTCATCAAGGCCGCCGGAATCAAGCCGGAAGGTTGAACCCGCCCCCTCCTTTCCCGACCCATCATTCAGCAATAAATACAAAAGTACCCCTGTCGTTCCCGCGAAGGCGGGAACCCATAACACAGTGCCACTTGAGAAATAGCGCCCCCAACCTACCTTCCCCCGAGGGAAGGGGATACCCGCCTACGCGGGAATGACAGTTGCGGTTTATCACCCGCACGACAACCTGAACCAGCAAGAAACTTTTCACGCGGTAGATACCACTGGAGAACTCAAATGCCTCAAATACAAATACGCGGTGCTCACATCAACTACGAAATCCTCGGTGACAATGGTCCTTGGGTCGCGCTCTCGCCCGGCGGACGCCGCGCGCTCGATGGCGTTAAACACCTGGCCGAGCGCGTGGCCGCGCAGGGCTACCGCGTGCTCATCCACGACCGGCGCAACTGCGGCGCGTCTGATGTGGTACTGGAAGGCACCGAGTCGGAATACGAAATCTGGGCGGAAGACCTCTACGCCCTGTTGCAGCACTTTAACGCCACGCCCGCGTATGTCGGCGGCGGTTCATCGGGTTGCCGAATGTCACTGCTGCTGGCGCTGCGCCACCCCGAAGCCGTGAAAGGCTTGCTGCTGTGGCGCGTGACCGGCGGCGAGTTTGCAGCGCAGCGGCTCGCGAACCAATATTATTTTCAGTTCATCGAAGCTGCGAAAAAAGGCGGCATGGCGGCCGTGTGCGACACCGAACACTTTCGTGACCGCATCGCGCAGCGCCCGTCGAACCGCGCAACGATTATGAACATGGACGTGGCGCGTTTCACCGCATCGTTCAGCAAATGGGCGGATGGGTTTTTGCAGGACGCCGGCAAGCCGGTGATCGGCGCCACCACCGCGCAACTGAATTCGATCAAAATCCCCACCCTGGTCGTGCCCGGCAACGACAAAACCCATGATCGCGGCGTCGGCGAGCGCGCGCAAAAACTCATCCCCGGCAGCGAGCTATACCTGCTGTTCCCCGAAGATCAGAATATCGACATCGTGCCGCCGCAGGAGTGGGAATACAAAGACGACGAGCTGGCCGGCGTGTTCGCGAAATTCATGCAACGCCACTCGAACGGATAAAAAGACCTGTCTTTTTCAATTAATGAAAGAACCCTCATGACCTTCCGCAAAACCATCGCTGCCATCACCTTACTGTCCGGCGCCGCTCTGTGTGCCACGGCGCAGGCGCAAAGCCAACCCGTCAAAACCGGGGAGCAGGTCTACAAGGAAACCTGCGTTACCTGCCACGGAACAGGCCTGCTCAAGGCGCCGAAATTCGGCGACAAAAAAGATTGGGCGGAACTGATCAAGGAACCGCAAGCCACGCTCACCGCCGATGGCTGGGTGGGTGTGCGCGATATGCCGGCCAAGGGCGGCAAACCGGATCTCGCGATAGAGGCGTTCGCGCGCGCCGTCGCCTACATGGCGCGCTCTGCGGGCGCCACCTGGAAAGACCCCGACGCCGCGATGATGAAGCAGATCCAGGCCGAAGAGAAAAAAGCGCTGGATAAAAAAGCCAAGGAAGCCAAGGATGGCAAGGCGAAAAAATAACCGCGCTGCTTGTCCTATCAACCTACAGACAAAGGAACCCGATCATGACTAAGCTCTTTCGCGGCATCGTCTCCACCGTGTGCCTGTTGCCCCTGGCGATCACCTTCAACGCCGGCGCCACCGGCCTCGCCACGTGCGACTCCGGCGCCAAAACCAACTGGCAGCCCGCCGAAAAACTCGAAAAAATGCTGGTCGATCAAAACGGCTGGAAAATCCGCCGCGTCAAGGAAGATGGCGGCTGTTACGAGGTCTACGCCTTTGACAAAAACGGCGACCGCGTCAACGCCTACTATCATCCGGTCACGCTGGCGCTGGTGCCCAACACCCTGAGCGTGCGCAAACCCTGATGCCGCAAGACAGCAAACCAGCGGTCAAGGTTTGGGATCCGCTGGTTCGCATCGGTCACTGGACAATCGTCGCCGGCGTGATCACCACCTGGTTCACGCGCGGCAAGTGGCACGAATGGATCGGCTACACCGTGCTCGCGGTGATCACCGTGCGCATCATTTGGGGATGGGTCGGATCGCGCTACGCGCGCTTTGCGCAATTTGTGCACTCCCCCGCCGACACGCTCCGCTATGGCAAACAAATCCTCGCACACCAGGAGCCCCGCCACCTCGGCCACAACCCGCTCGGCGGCTGGATGATCGTTGCGCTACTCATCACCCTGTTCGGCATCTGCGGCACCGGCTGGCTCTACACCACCGAAAAATTCTGGGGTGTGGAGTGGGTGGAAGAATTGCACGAGAAACTAACCTACACCCTGTTCGGACTGGTCGCTCTGCATGTCGGCGGGGTGATTTTTTCGTCTTGGCGGCATGGCGAAAATCTGGTGGCCGCGATGATTCATGGGCGCAAGCGGGCACCGGGCGAACGTGACGTAGCGTAAGCCAGCCCAAAACTGTAGGGCGGAAAAGCGCAGCACTTTTCCGCCAACTGACTTGGCAAGCTCATCGTTGGCGGCGGAAGGCGCTGCGCTTTTCCGCCCTACGTATCGCGACTCACAGCAACGGCGCCAGCTTCCCTTCCGGCACTACCAGCAAGGCATCGTAAATAAACTTGTCGATCACGATACCCTCGCGCAAGTGCTTCGCACGCTCCTTGAATGAGCGTTCCCCCGGCAGCCGTATCTCGTCCACCCCCGGCTGGCGCGGCGTGGCCTTGATGCGTGCGAGCGTTTCGCTGAGTTGCTTACGGTAATCCGCCAGCGGCATCAACAGATCGGGCTTCATCGCCATCATCAAGTAGCCGTAGTTTTTTTCCTGATCGTTGCCGGAGCCGGCGAACACGCCCAGCGCCTGCGCCGCCATCGCCAGCGCAAAGCCCTTGTAACCGCCAAACGCCAGCAACGCGCCGCCCTCGCGCGCAGCCTTGGGATCACGCGTTGGATGCCCCTGCACGTCGATGGCTACGCCTTCCGGCAAGGGTTCGCCGCGCCGCTCGCGGAACATCATGTCGGTGGACATAAACGCCGAGGTGCCCAGGTCAATTACAAAAGGATCGTCCGCCGTCGGAAAACCAAACGACAGCGGGTTGGTGCCATACCCCGCCTTCGCCGCACCGGGCGGCGCGACGTGCTGCGTGGAGCTGACGGTATGAATGCCGATCAGCCCGGCGCGCGCGATGGTCTCGACGTAAATCGCGCCACGCCCGCTCACCCAACTGTTGTTGACGCCGATGATACCGATGCCGTGTTTTTGCGCGCGCTCAATGGCCATCTCCGCCGCGCGCATCAGGCTATACATGCCGCAACTATTGCCGCCATCGACCATCGCGGAAATCGGCGTCTCGAACACCGGCTTCATGCGCCGGCGCGGCTTGTGCAGGTTTTTGTGCTCAAACACGTTCAGCAGCTTGGGCAGGCCCGAATACTCGTAACCGCACAAGGCGGCATCCATCACGTGCTCGGCGATCACGCCGGCTTGCTCGTCGTCGTAGCCGGCTTTTTTCAGTGCGTTGACAGAGAGTGCGCGGGCTTCATCAGCGGTGAGGCGCACGCGGTCGGGGGCAATCATTTCCATTTTTTATCTCGATGCAGTGAAGTGGCTGTGGCAAAATCCAACGCGGATGAACACCGACAATACCAAGGTTAATCATGCGGAACAAGAACCATGAATTTTGAACTCCCCGAAGAACTTCGCATGCTGCGCGACAGCGCCGCACGCTTCACCACGCGCGAGCTGATCCCGCACGAGCCGCTGGTAATCCGCCGCGAGGCGGAGCGCGGTTACACCGATCTGCCGCTGCTGCCGCCGGAACTCGAAAAACAAATTCTCGATAAGGCCAAGGCCGCCGGGCTAGTCGGACTTGAAGTACCGGAGGAACACGGCGGCGCGGGCGCGAGCATCCTCGCCAAGTGCGTGGTGGTGGAACAATTGAAGCACAGCATTTTGTTCCCCTTCGGCTTTGCACCGAATTTCCCGGATGTGTTCATGCTGCTCGAATCGTGCAAAGGCACGCAGATTGACAAGTATCTGAAACCGTTTCTGCGCGGCGAAACACAATCGTGCATCGCCATCACCGAACCGGGCGCGGGTGCGGACGCCTCCGCCATCAAAATGCGCGCCGAGCGTAAAAACGGCAAATGGATTTTGAACGGCAACAAAATCTTCATCACCCACGCGCGTTACGCCGATTTTATGATCGTCGTCACGCTGACCGATCCCGCCAAGGGCGCACGCGGCGGCATGACCACGTTTTTGCTCGACGCCAAGCAGCCGGGCATCAGCACGCCCACCGCGCACCCCACCATCGGCGACTATCAGCCCTACGATATTCATTTCGACAACGTGGAAGCCACCGACGATCAAGTGCTCGGCGAAGTGGGTCAGGCCTTCGCGCCGCTGCAACGGCGGCTGGGTTTGCGCCGCATGGAAATCGCCGCCACCTGCGTGGGCCTCGCCACGCGTTGCCTGAAAATGATGATCGAGCAGGCGAAGATTCGTCACACCTTTGGCGCCCCGCTCGCCGACCGGCAAGCGGTGCAATGGTGGATCGCCGACAGCTATCGCGAAATCGAAATGACGCGGCTCGCGCTCTACAAACTGGCGTGGGACCTCGATCAAAACAATGACACGCGGCGCGATGCGTCGATGGTCAAACTACAGGCCAGTGAAATGGTCGGCGTGGTGGCCGACCGTGCGATGCAGTTGTTCGGCGGCATGGGCATGACCAAGGATTTGCCGCTGGAATACATCTCGCGCGTGGCGCGCATTTACCGCATTGTCGAAGGGCCGAGCGAAGTGCATCGCTGGGTGGTGGCGCGGGATTTGCTGAAGAACGGGCTGCCGTTTTGATATAAAATATTCAATAAAAACAAATACTTATAATGTTAAACACCACCTTGGGACCCCCTTATGAATCTCGGCATCTCCGGTAAAACCGCCATCGTCACCGCCGCAAGCGGTGGCCTTGGTGAATACGCCGCGCGCGCGCTTGCAGCCGAGGGTGTCAACCTCGTGATGTTCGCGCGCTCGGCGGATACGCTACGCGCCAAGGCGGCCGAAATCGCCAAGCAACACGGCGTGCGCGTGCTGCCGGTGGCAGGCGACATGCGCAACGCCGCCGACGTAGACCGGCTCATCAGCGAAACCAATCGCGAATTCAGCGCACCGGACATCCTCGTGCTCAACACCGGCCGCCCGCCCGTGCCCATGCGCGAAGTGCTGGATGAAACCGAAGACCAGCGCTGGCAGGACGCCTATGAAACGCAGTTGCGCGGCGCGATTCGTGTGGTCGGTAAAGTCGCGCCGCTGCTGGTGGCGCGCGGCTGGGGACGCATCGTCGGCATCACCTCCGCTTCGGTAAAACAGCCCATGACCAAGCATGGACTATCGACGGTGTTTCGCGCCGGACTCACCGGCTACCTGCGCCATCTCGCCAACGAAGTCGCCACCACCGGCGTGACGGTCAACACCGTATGCCCGGCGTCGGTGGGCACCGAAGCCATGGAAAAAAGTTACGACCTTAAAATTCGCGCGCAGCAAGTGCCGATGCGCCGCATCGGCCGCCCCGAAGAACTCGGCGCGATGGTGGCATTTTTGTGTTCGGATCTTGCCGGGTTCACGACCGGGGCGGCGATACAGGTGGATGGCGGGATGGTGGCGTCGCTAACGTAGAGCTATTTTTCGCGCCTATCTCTCAATCCGATCCCTTCGGGCAACGCCATTGTCCGCTAGCGCCTTTTCAACCTGATCGAAAGTCGCTGATGTAGATGAAAGCGCTCCTTTGGGAATTATTGACCAAAGTCCTACAGCCAATTCCACGAATAAGATGTCACGAAAAACCGCGAAGCTTTTCACGGACGTCCACGGCGCGAAACTTTCAATTCCAGAGACTGTTTCGTGCAGCCCATCGGCAGCGATTTGTAATCGTATTCTTTTTACTGGCAAACTTTGGCATGTTTTTTCGATGGCCGCCCAATATTTCGATGGGTAAGTAGTCCACTCATAAACCCTAGAACATAAAAAGAGCAAGAACGCCGCCATGAACGCTATGCTCTGAGCAACATATGCCATGTACGGTAAGCGTCCGCGAATCCCCGTCTAGCGTTTGTCTCTGAATTTGCCCAAAGTGTGCTCTTTGACGAAAGGAGCGAACGATGGCGAAGCATACAAGGGAAGGTAGGGAGGCGGGAACGCGCGATGAGCGGGCGATGGTCTGGGCCGAGA
>CANIID010000038.1 GCA_947467315.1 Betaproteobacteria bacterium
ACAGCGCGGCAAGCAATTTACGGGGTGCGAAACGCATGGGTTCTCCTTGGGTGTAAATCGATGATCTGACTACGCGCGCCCGCTTTTGCGCTTGTTATTGTGGTTTAAGGGGCGACACGTATTTTGTAAGACTACACTATTTGTCAGCCGGTCGCATGGCGCTGGCGCAGCGGCGGGTTCCATGAACGCGCAGGTGACTTTATAATCCTCCGCCCACACGTCCGAGCAATCCAGAGGAAATTTATCATGCAAGCCCAAGCCATCCGAATCGCCGCTCAAGGCAACCCCGAAGTCATGAAACTGGAAACCGTGGCGGTGGCCGCACCGGGCGCCAACGAGGCGCTGATCCGCCAGAGCGCCATCGGCATCAATTTTATGGATGTGTATCATCGCGGCGGGCAGTATCCGCTGCCGCTGCCGACTGGCATCGGCGTCGAGGCGGCTGGCGTGGTGCAGGCGGTGGGCGCGGGCGTGACGGATGTCAAAGTCGGCGACCGCGTGGTCTACGGCGGCAGCGCGCCGGGCTCGTATGCCGACCTGCGCCTGATGCCCGCTGAGCGCCTGATTAAAATCCCCGATGGAATTTCCGAGGAACAAGCCGCAGCCGTGCTGATGAAAGGCATGACCGCGGAGTACTTGCTGAACCGCTGCTACCCGGTGCGGAAGGGCGAATTCGTATTGTTCATGGCGGCCGCCGGCGGGGTGGGGCTGGTGGCCGGGCAATGGGGACAGGCACTGGGCGCGCGCATGATTGGCGTGGCCGGCGGTGCAGCAAAATGCCAGCTCGCCAAAGACAACGGTTACGAGTTCGTGATTGACCGCACCAAAGAGGACATCGCCGCGCGGGTGAAAGAAATCACCGGTGGCAAAGGCGTGCCGGTGGTGTACGACTCCGTGGGCAAAGCCACTTTCGACATCACGTTGAAGTGTCTCGCCCCGCGCGGCTACTTCGTGTCATTCGGCACCACCACCGGCGCGCCACCCGCGATGGAAGCCGCCACGTTGCAAAAACTCGGCTCACTGTATTTCACGCGCCCGACGCTGGCGAACTATTGCGCGCAACGCGACGATCTGATGATGTCGGCTGGGCAGGTGTTTGAGATGGTGAAAAAAGGCGTGGTTAAAGTACATATCGGCCAGCGCTATCCACTGGCTGATGTGGTGAAGGCGCACCAAGACCTAGAGGCCGGAAAGACCAGCGGGTCGTCAATACTGACAGCGTAGTGACGACGTAGCGGCAGTGTGTGGGCGCAATAGGGATTGCGCCCTACAAGCGGTATAGTAAAAAGTTATTTAAAAACAAATACCTACACAACCCCCTCCATTACCTGCACCTCCACCAGCGCGCCCGCCGCCACGTTGCCCTGATCGGTGGGCAGAATAATGAAGCAGTTAGCCTCGCTCATTGAACGCAGGATGCCCGACCCCTGTTCGCCGGTGACGCGCACGCTCCACGCGCCCGCTGCGTCCTGCGACAAAATGCCGCGCTGAAACTCGGTACGGCCGGGCGCTTTTTTCAGCGCCGAGCTGCAGGACACTTTGAAGGTGGGCAGCGGCGGCACCGGGTTTTGTCCAGCGAGCACCAGCAGCGCGTCGCGCACGAATTGGTAGAAGGTCACCATCACCGACACCGGGTTGCCGGGCAGGCCGAAGAAATGCGCGCCGCCGATTTTGCCGTAGGCCAGCGGGCGGCCCGGTTTCATGGCGATTTTCCAGAACAGCACTTCGCCGAGTTTGTTCAGCATGTCGCGCACAAAATCGGCTTCGCCGACCGACACGCCGCCGCTGGTTATGACCACATCGGCGTTGGCGGCTGCCGTGGCGAAGGCGGCTTCGATCAGCGCCGGATCGTCGCGCACCACGCCCATGTCGATGACTTCACAATTCAGGCGTGTCAGCATGCCGTGGATGGTGTAACGGTTACTGTCGAAAATCTGTCCTTCACCGGGAATGCTGCCGATGGACACCAGTTCGTCGCCGGTGGAGAAAAACGCCACGCGCAATTTGCGGAACACCGTGACTTCGCCGATGCCGATCGACGAGATCAAGCCGATCTCCGCCGGGCGCAGCGGCAGCCCACGCTTTAGTGCAATCTGGCCGATGGCCAAGTCTTCACCGGCGCGGCGCAGATTCTGATTTTTGCGATGGCCGATACCGATGGTGACATGCCCGTTTTCGACTTGGGCGTGCTCCTGCATCACGATGGTGTCGGCTTCGGGCGGCATCACCGCGCCGGTCATGATGCGCACGGCCTCATCCGCCTGCATCTTGCCGACGTAAGGTTTGCCGGCGAATGACGAGCCAACAACAGTGAGTGACACATCCACTGCCGACTTGAGATCAGCAAAGCGCACGGCGTAGCCGTCCATCGCGGAGTTGTCGTGCGCGGGTACGTTGATCGGCGAGATCACGTCTTCGGCCAGTACCCGGCCCAGTGCCGAGCGCACTGGCACGCGCTCGGTAGAGGTCAGCGGCGTTAGAAAGCGCGTGATCAGCGCCCGCGCTTTGTCTACCGGCATGGAGTTGGGATCGTAGTCGTCGGCGCAACTGGCGTCGCGCAGGGTTGGGGTAGAGGCGGGTGGGGTCATGGTAGCGGCTTCACTGTATGAAAATTAACGATAGCAGATATACGGGGCTGGAGCGGAGTGGTCAACTCGATCAATAGTTTGCAAGGTTTCAGTAAGGTTTTGAATATTAGCGACTATCGACAATGAACACTGGCTACTCGGAAAAAAAGAGAGTAATTTATCACTGTCCAACATCCGGTCAACTGCATAATAGCGGTGTACCGCAATCAATAAGCGAGCCGATAAGAGCACGCGGACACCGGTACTACAGCGGGCCGCGGAGGAGCGGGCACAGTCGTTATTCTTCACGCGGTGATGAGTGCAGTTTTTTGCATTGAGGAGACATCATGGACGTGAAGGTTTCGCGACGGCAGTTTTTCAAGATATCCGCTGGCGGTATGGCGACGTCGAGTCTGGCGCTGA
The DNA here is from genome assembly GCA_947467315.1 of Betaproteobacteria bacterium. Classification (GTDB taxonomy): domain Bacteria; phylum Pseudomonadota; class Gammaproteobacteria; order Burkholderiales; family SG8-41; genus UBA5216. The sequence continues at coordinate 2,991 of CANIID010000038.1, forward strand.
TGGGCTACGCGCCCACTGCGGTGGCCGAGGCGCGCAGCTTCAAACTGGCGATGACGACAGAGCATCGCAGCACGTGCCCGTATTGCTCGGTGAGTTGCGGCCTGATTATGTACACCCTCGGCGACAAGTCGAAGAACGTCAAGCCCGTGATCATGCATGTCGAGGGCGACCCCGATCACCCCGTGAATCGCGGCACGCTGTGTCCCAAGGGCGCCGGTGTGCTGGATATGATCCACAGCCCCAATCGCGTGAAATATCCCGCCGTGCGCGCTCCGGGCTCTGACGAATGGAAGCGCATTTCGTGGGACGAGGCTATCACGCGCATTGCCAAGCACATGAAGGATGACCGCGACAAGAATTTTATCGAGAAAAACGCGGCAGGCACCACAGTCAATCGCTGGAATACCACGGGCTTTCTAGCGTCCAGCGCGGCCTCCAATGAATCCGGTTATCTCAGTGTGAAAACGATGCGCGGGATGGGCATCGTCGCCCTCGACACCCAGGCACGAATATGACACGCACCGACGGTCACCAGTCTGGGGCCAACGTTCGGTAGAGGTGCAATGACCAATAGCTGGGTCGATATCAAGAATACCGACCTGGTGTTGATCATGGGTGGCAACGCAGCGGAAGCGCATCCCTGCGGATTCAAGTGGGTAGTCGAAGCGATGCAACAGCGCAAAGCGAAGCTGATCGTGGTGGATCCGCGTTTCACGCGCTCGGCGGCGGTTGCGGATACGTATGCGCCGATACGCATGGGCAGCGACATCGCGTTTCTCGGCGGCGTGATCAATTATCTGTTGAGCAATAACAAGATACACATGGAGTACGTGAAGGCGTACACCGACGCCACCTTCATGACCAAGGAAGGCTTTAATTTCGACAACGGCTTTTTCAGCGGCTACAACCCGGAAAAACGCAATTACGACAAAGCGACCTGGGGTTACGAACTCGGTGCCGACGGCTTTGTGGTGGTGGACGACACCATGGAAAATCCGCGCTGCGTGTTCCAGCAGATGAAAAAGCATTATTCGCGCTACACGCCGGAGCTGGTGAGCAAAATCACCGGCACGCCGAAAGACGCATTCCTCAAAATCGCCGAGCAAATGGGCGCCACCGCCGCGCCCAATAAGGTGATGACGATACTCTACGCGCTGGGTTGGACGCAGCATACCATTGGCTCGCAAAACATCCGCACCATGGCGATGATTCAGTTGCTGTTGGGCAATATGGGCCGTCCGGGCGGCGGCGTGAATGCGCTGCGCGGGCACGCCAATGTGCAGGGCATTACCGACATGTGTCTGTATTCGGAAGTGCTGCCAGGATATTTGGGGGCGCCGGTGGATGGCGATGTGTCGCGTGAGGCGTATTTGAAACGGCTTACCGGCAAACCGCTGCGTCCGAATCAAATGGCGTTCACGCAGAATTTCCCCAAGTGGCACACCAGTCAGCAAAAGGCGTGGTGGGGCGACGCGGCGACCAAGGACAACGATTTCGCCTTTGATTACCTGCCCAAGAAAGATGCGGCGTACGATGTGCTGCATATGTTCGATCTGATGTTTCAGGGCAAGATGAACGGTTTCGTGTGCCAGGGCTTTAATCCGCTGGCGGCGTTGCCGAACAAGAAAAAGCTGTCGGCGGCGCTGGCCAAGCTGAAGTTCCTGGTGGTGGCCGATCCGCTGGAGACCGAGACTGCGGAGTTCTGGAAGAATTTCGGTCCGCTGAATGATGTCGATCCGAAACAGATTCAGACCGAGGTATTCCGTCTGCCGACCACCACGTTTGCAGAGGAAACCGGCTCCTTCACCAACTCCAGCCGCACGCTGCAGTGGAAGGAAAAAGCCGCCGATGCGCCGGGGCAGGGCAAACCGGATTCGGAAATCATGGCGCGCATTTTCGTGAAAATACGCGAGATGTATCGCAAGGATGGTGGCAAGGTACCCGAGCCGATTCTCAATCTAAGCTGGCCGTATCAAGTGGCCGAAGCGCCGAACCCCGGCGAAATCATGCGCGAGTATTCCGGGCGGGCGATGGTTGATTTGATGTCGCCAATCGATCCGAAAAACCCCAAGGAGCCGCAGAAGGTGGTGGTGCCCGCTGGACAACTCGCCAGCTTCGCGCAACTGCGCGACGACGGCAGCACCGCTTGCGGCAACTGGCTGTATTGCGGTTCGTGGTCGCCGGCAGGCAACTTGTCCGCGCGGCGCGACAACAGCGACCCCAGCGGTCTCGGTGTATTTCCCGGCTGGGGATACTCATGGCCGGCAAACCGTCGCATTCTGTATAACCGCGCCTCAGCCGATCCGGCGGGCAAGCCGTGGGATGCGTCACGCAAGTACATTTCGTGGAACGGCAAGGCGTGGGGCGGCGTTGACGTGCCGGATATGCGCCCCAACGCCGCGCCCGAGGAGAACGTGGGCCCGTTCATTATGAATCCCGAAGGCGTGGCGCGTTTGCACGCCATCGGTATGGCGGAAGGTCCGTTCCCCGAGCATTACGAGCCGTTCGAGACACCGGTCGCCAGCAACCTGATGAACACCAACCCCAAAGCCATCAGCAATCCGGCGGCGCGGGTGTACAAGGGCGATATGGAAGCGTTCGGCAAGGCGTCCGAGTTTCCGTATGCGGCGACCACTTACCGTTTGACCGAGCATCAGCATTTCTGGACCAAGCATGCACGCTCCAATGCGATTGTGCAGCCGTCGCCGTTTGTGGAAATCGGCGAGGACTTGGCAAAAGAAAAAGGCTTCAAAAACGGCGAGATGGTGAAAGTGAAATCCAATCGCGGCGAAGTCAGGGCGGCTGTGGTGGTGACCAAGCGCATCAAGGGTTTTGATGTGGATGGCAAAAAGGTGCATATGGTGGGAATCCCGATTCACTGGGGATTCAAGGGCGTAACGCAGAACGGCTATCTGGCCAATGCGCTCACACCCTATGTCGGCGACGCGAATTCCCAGACACCGGAATTCAAGGCGTTCCTCGTCAACATCGAAAAAGCCTAAGGGGAAACCAACATGCCTTCACTACAATCACTGGATATCGCGGCGCGTTCGGCAACCACCACGCCCAGCCCGAGCGTGCGCCACACCACCGAAATCGCCAAGCTGATCGACGAATCCAAATGCATCGGCTGCAAGGCGTGTCAGGTCGCCTGCATGAACTGGAATGATTTGCGCGATGATGTCGGGACCAACGTCGGCGTCTACGATAATCCGTCCGATCTGAGCCCGAGTTCGTGGACGCTGATGCGCTTTTTCGAGGTGGAAGTTGAAAAAGACAAGCTGGAATGGCTGATTCGCAAAGACGGCTGCATGCACTGCGCGGAGCCGGGTTGCCTGCAAGCGTGTCCGTCGCCGGGCGCCATCGTCAAGTACTCCAACGGGATCGTCGATTTCATCTCGGAAAACTGCATCGGCTGCGGCTATTGCATCTCCGGCTGCCCGTTCAATGTGCCGCGCATTTCCAAGGTCGATAACAAGGCCTACAAGTGCTCGCTGTGTTCGGATCGCATCGCGGTAGGGCAGGCGCCGGCGTGCGTCAAGACCTGTCCGACGGGTGCCATCAGCTTTGGCAGCAAAGAGGACATGAGTATTTATGCCGAAAAACGCGCCGGTGAATTGCGCGAGCGCGGCCACAAGGATGCGGGCGTGTATGACCCGCAAGGCGTGGGCGGCACACACGTGATGTATGTGCTGAAGCATGCGGATCGTCCCGAACTGGTGGGCCTGCCTAAAAACCCGTCGATCAGCACCATGGTGGGGCTATGGAAGGGCGTCACCAAGCCCATTGCCACCGCGCTGATGGGCATGGCGGCGTTCGCGGGCTTCCTGCATTACGTCATGGTGGGGCCGAAAGAAGTTGAAGAAGACGGTGAACACAAAAGCGAGAAGGAGCAAGCATGAGCGATGCTAAATTCGTAGAACGCTACACGCCCAAAGAGCGCGGTAACCACTGGATCGTCGCGCTGTGCTTTATTCTCGCGGCGCTATCGGGGCTGTCGCTGTTTCAACCGGCGCTGTTCTTTTTTTCCAGCCTGTTTGGCGGCGGGCCCTGGACGCGCATCCTGCATCCGTTTATCGGCGTGGTGATGTTCCTCTTTTTCTGCATCACCATGGTGCGCTTCTGGAAGCTGAACCGCATGACCGATGCCGACCGAAAATGGATGAAAAGCATCAAGGATGTGGTGATGAACCGCGAAAAAAATTTGCCGGAAGTCGGCAAATACAACGCGGGGCAGAAATACATGTTCTGGCTGATGGTCGTCTGCATGTGGTTGCTGGTTTTGTCGGGCTTCGTGATGTGGCGGCCCTATTTTGCGGGCTGGTTCCCGATTGATATCAACCGCGTCGCGGTGGTGGTGCATGCATTTTCCGCAGTGATACTGGTGATCGGCATTATCGTTCACGTTTATGCCGCGATCTGGGTCAAGGGCACGCTGCGCGCGATGATGCGTGGCAACGTCAGTGCGGCGTGGGCGAAGCACCATCATCCGGGCTGGTATCGCGAGATCAGTGGCAAATGACCTGCGGCGGAAGGTAACGGAAGCCCATGACGCGAGCGCCCATACGTATCATTCCCCAGGGTGAGATCGCTGGAGCCGGCGGTTTGAAAGAACCGCCGGCTTTTCGTTTGCCGAACTCCAGTACTATTTTCGCTGATCGGGCCCTGCGCTTTGACGTGCTGGCCGCGGCCGGAAAAGGCGAGCCTGCGTTTTTGCATTTGATGGCGCAGTTGGCCAAGGCGCAACAAGCCGCGCTGGATAAGCATCCGGTGCCGGCTGCGCCGGACAGCCGGCACCTTGAGCGCTGCCGTCAGCATGGCTTGCCGCCGTTGGGCATAGACACGCCGCTTAATGCGTCGTGGCGCGACGCGTTGCAAAGCATTATCGCCAGCGTGCGTACGGATGCGCCGCCCGCGGTGCAACACGTTTTGGCAGCGTTGGAAAAAACGGACACCGCTATTCTGGATACGCACGCCAGTCGCCTACTGAGGCTGGATTACCCGGCGCTGGATGCCGCGGTGATTCCGTTTCTGGGCGCCGCGTTGCAAGTACATTGGGTTGCACAAGCCGCCGCGCTGTCGGCGTCAGGCGAAGGCGCCATCAGAAAACTGGATGTGCCGACCGTGTGCCCGGTGTGCGGCTCGCCACCTATCGCCAGCATGCTGCGCACTGACGTGCCGGTCCCCGGCACGCGCTACCTGCACTGCGTGTTGTGCGCGACGGAATGGCATATGAGCCGCGGCTTTTGCAGTCAATGTGAGGAGCAAGAAAAACTTGTTTATTATCATATGGATAGCATCGGCGCGCAGAAGGATGAGGCGGTCAAAGGTGAAGCCTGCAAGGCCTGTAACGGCTATATCAAATCGCTGAATCAGGAAAAAGACGCACTGCTCGATCCGGTGGCCGACGATCTGGCGACGCTTTCGCTGGACATATTGCTCGATGAATCCGGCTATCAGCGCGCCAGTCCGAATTTTTTCTTTGTGCCGGGGCAGGGCTGACGCCGCCGCGCGCGGCTTCGCCAGCGTATCGCGGGCGGTGACATGCTGTTCCAGCTTACCGCAGAATGTCCTTGCCGCTTCAAGCGCTCCGGAGACGTCCACAGGCCCGGTGATACAATTGTTGATGTGCATCCCCACTCAGGTGAATTCTTTTTGAACGCAGCGCGGAGTGCTCGAATGATTGTCGTGCGCGGCTGCGAATTCCCGCAAGACCGCTTTTATCACGCAGACTACAACGTTTGGGTGTGGCGTGGCGACCATGGCCTGGTAACGCTGGGTGCTACTTCGTATGGCGCGGCGCTGGCAGTCGAGTTTTTTGCGTTTACGCCCAAGCCCGTGGGCACCCGGCTCGAAGCGGGGCGCGCCGTGGGCGTGCTGGAACTGTCTAAAACCGTGGTGTCGGTGCGTACCCCCGTGGCGGGAACGGTAGCCGAAGTCAATGCGCTCGCAGTGGCGCAGCCGGCCATCATCAGCACGGACCCCTATGGCGCGGGCTGGCTGGTACGGCTGTCCACCACGGCGCATGACGAGGTGTTTCGGCATCTGTTGTCGGGTGAAGCATTGGCGCCCGCGTTTGAAGCCGAAATGGCGTTGGAAAATTTTATCAGGCCAGGGTGTCCATGAAATCCCGCATAGCCATAGTGTTATGGGCCACGGACCCCGAGCAACCGCACTTGTGTGCGACGCCTTTTTTTCATGCGGCAACGGCAGCCGCGATGGACGCCGAAGTCGAGTTGTATTTCACCAGCCGTTCGGTGAAACTGCTCGCCAAGGGCGTTGCTGCGTCGCTCTACACTGGCCCGCGGCAACGCGAAACCGTGTACGCCTTCATGCAGCGCGCGGCGGAACACGGCGCGAAGTTCTATGCGTGCAGTCATGCCATGGAAGAACACGGCGTGGCGGAGAAAGATTTCATTCCCGAAGTCACCGGTATCGCGGGCGCGGCGGTTTACATGGCACGCTGCCTGGACGAGGCGTGGGTTGCACTAACCTATTGATTTTGTTTAATTTATTTCGGCTTCATCCATGAGCGATATTTCCGCCGCGCTGGCCGAAGCCCTGCGGCTTATCGGCGGCATGGACGCGCAGCTCGCGCAAATCGTGTTGCTCAGCGTGCGCGTGAGCCTGGTCGCCGTGACGATTGCGGCGCTGGTGGCGTTGCCGCTGGGTGCGTGTCTTGCGATTGCGCGCTTTCCGGGGCGTCAGGCGCTGGTCGCGATACTCAATGCGCTGATGGGATTGCCGCCAGTGGTTGTGGGCTTGCTGATCTATCTGTTGCTGTCGCGCGCCGGGCCGCTGGGAGAATTCGGCCTGCTGTTTACGCCGACCGCGATGATCCTTGCGCAAGCGGTGTTGGTGACTCCGATCATCGCCGCGTTGTCGCGGCAGGTGATCGAAGATGCGTGGATCGAGTATGAAGAGCAATTGCGGTCCCTGAATGCCGGCACGGTGGCGGCCGCGCGTACGCTGCTGTGGGATGCGCGCTTTGCGCTGATGACGGTGGTGCTGGCAGGCTTTGGGCGCGCGGCGGCGGAAGTCGGTGCGGTGATGATCGTCGGCGGCAATATCGACGGCGTAACCCGCGTGATGACCACCACCATTGCCCTGGAAACCAGCAAGGGGGATTTGCCGCTCGCGCTGGGGCTCGGCATGGTGCTGGTGGCGATCATCATAGGCGTGAATCTGCTGGCGAATGTGGTGAAGCTCACCGCACAAAAGCGCCACGGTTGATGATGCTGCCGTTAAACCTGAAAGCGTTGTGCTTTGTCGTCGCCAACCGCCCTATCATCCGCGATATGTCCTGTGAAATCACGGCAGGGCCGAAGACAGTGATACTCGGTCCCAATGGCGCCGGCAAGAGCGTGCTGATGCGCTTGTGTCATGGCCTGCTGCACCCCACCTCCGGCAGCGTGGCATGGCACGGGCGCGGCCGGCAGGCGATGGTGTTTCAGCGTCCTGTAATGCTGCGCCGTTCAGCCATCGGCAACGTCATTTATGGCTTACGTCTGGCAGGTGTTTCGCGGAAGGAAGCCGAATCTCGTGCGGCGCACGTGCTGGAAGCGGTGGGGCTAACGGCAATCGCACAACGCGCCGCGCGCGTGTTGTCGGGTGGCGAACAGCAACGGCTGGCGTTGGCGCGCGCATGGGCGCTGGAACCCGGCGTGTTGTTTCTGGATGAGCCCACGGCGAACCTCGATCCCAACGCCACGCGCGATGTCGAAAGTATCATCAGTGCGATTCACGCCAGCGGCACCAAGATCATCATGACCACGCACAGCCTCGGACAGGCGCGCCGTCTGGGCGACGAAATTCTGTTTTTGAGTGATGGGCGATTGGTCGAGCGCGCGCCGGTGGACACGTTTTTCAGGCGGCCCAAGTCATCGGAAGCGGTGGCGTTTCTGCAGGGTGAGTTGCCATGAGTGGTTATAAAATACTGTTTAAAAACATATATTTAGTATTGTTTCTATTATGGGCATCACAACCGCAGGCGCAGAATAAATTTATTATTGTCGCCTCAACCACCTCCACCGAACAATCAGGTTTGTTCAAGCATTTGCTGCCGGTATACGAAAAAAAATCGGGCGTACAAGTGCGCGTGGTCGCACTCGGCACGGGGCAGGCATTGGACATGGCGCGGCGCGGCGACGCCGATGTGGTGTTCGTACACGATAAAGAAGCCGAAGAAAAATTTATCGCTGATGGTTTCAGTGTTCGACGCTTTGAGGTGATGGTCAACGACTTTGTTTTGGTTGGGCCCAAAGCAGACGCCGCAAAACTGGGCGGCGGGCAAGACATCATTGCTGCGTACAAAAAAATCGCCGAAGCCAAAGCGCCGTTTGCCTCGCGTGGCGATAAAAGCGGCACCCACGCGGCGGAAATGCGCTTGTGGAAGGCTGCTGGCATCGATCCGCAAACCGGCAAGGGCACGTGGTATCGCGAAACCGGCTCCAGCATGGGACCGACGCTCAACACGGCATCCGCGATGAATGCTTACGCGTTCACCGACCGCGGCACCTGGTTGTCGTTCAGGAATCGTGGCGATCTTGTGATCGTAGTCGAGGGTGATCAACGATTGTTCAATCAATATGGCGTGATGCTGGTGAATCCCGCGAAGCACGCACACATCAAAAGGGAGCTGGGGCAGGCCTTTATAGACTGGGTGCTGGCGCCCGAAGGGCAAAAAACCATCGCTGCCTACAAGATCGGCAACGATCAGTTATTCTTTCCCAACGCCAGATAACCCTACAGCGGAGTCATACCATGAGCCAATTCATACTGCCCAGCGTAAGCGCATTGTTACTGACCATGATCCTCCAAACGCCGGCGCTCGCGCAGCCGGCCTATCCCGCCAAAACGGTACGCATGATCCTGCCGTTCGCGCCGGGCGGGCCGTCGGACATTATCGGGCGCACGCTGGCGGGAAAACTGACCGAACAACTGGGACAGCCGGTGGTGGTGGATAACCGCGCGGGCGCCGGTGGAAATCTCGGCATGGAGCTGGGCGCCAAAGCGCCTGCTGATGGCTACACCATCACGCTGACCTCGCCGACGATGGCAATCAGCCCCAGCCTGTATAAAAAACTCGCCTTCGATCCGCAAAAAGATTTTGCGCCGATTGCGCTGGTGGCGAACATACCGAACATCATGGTGGTGCATTTGTCGGTGCCGGTGAAAACGCTGAAGGAATTCATTCAGCTTGCGCGCAGCAGTCCGGGAAAACTCAACTACGGCTCCAGCGGCGCGGGCAGCACCACGCATTTATCGAGCGAGATTTTGAGTAACCTCACCAAGCTCAAAATGGTGCATGTGCCGTACAAGGGGCAGGGACTCGCGCTGGTGGGCCTGTTGAGCGGGCAGGTGGACATGATGATCCTGGCGGTGCCGACGGTGTTGCCGATGATCCAGTCGAACAAGGTGCGTGCGATTGCCGCACTGTCGGCCAAGCGCCTGCCGTCGGTGCCGCAAGTGCCGACCACAGCGGAAGCGGGCGTGAAAGATTTTGAAGTGTCCGTGTGGTTCGGCATGCTCGCGCCGGGCGGCACGCCGGGCGCCATTGTGAATCGCCTGAATCAGGAACTCACCAAGGCGGTGACCGCGGCGGAGATACGTGACCGCTTCGCCACCGGCGGCATCGAGGTGCTCACTAGCACGCCGGAACAATTTGCCAGCTTCGCGCGCGCTGAAACCGTGCGCTACGCCAAGGTAATCAAGGACGCGAATATCAGCATGGATTGACGGCTTGCGGTCGGGTGGCTAAATTGGCAGAAAAAGGGAGCGTATCTGAATGAAAATCAAAGACGTTATCTGCGCCGCAGGCCGCTCGGGGTATATGCATCGCGACCTGTTGGCCATCAAATCCGGCACCGGCATACCCAACGGCAGCCTTTACGATGGCAAGCCGATGTCGCCGGGGTTCACCCGAATCATCGAGCCGGCGACGATCATTTCCGTGATGCTGGTGCTGGAAGACGGACAGATTGCGTTCGGCGATTGCGCCGATGTGATACTCGCCGGCGTGGCGGGGCGCGACCCGGCCTTCAACGCCGCACCGCACATGGACTATATGCGCGGTGAAGTCGCCGACGCGTTGCGCGGGCGCGATGTCACCACCTTCAAATCGCAAGCCGAGGCCATGGACAACTACACGCGCGGCGGCACGCGGCTGCACACGGCCATCCGCTACGGCATCAGCCAGGCGCTGCTGCACGCCACGTCGCTGTGCCACAAACAAACCATGGCCGAGGTGATCGCGCGCGAATACGGCAGCACCATTTCCACGCAGCCGATTCCCATACTGGCATCGTGTCACAAAGATGACCACGGACAACTCGACCGCGTGATTCTGAAACGTGTCGAGCTGTTGCCGCATGCCTCGTTTCAGATCGTTTCCGAACACGTCGGCTTGCAGGGCGAAAAGCTGATGGCATTCGTGCGCCGCGTCGCCGGGCGCATCAAAGAGATCGGCGACGCTGACTACCATCCGCGCATTCATGTCGATCTTTACGGCACGCTGGGTGAGTTGTTCGCAATGCATGTCGAGCCGCTGGCGGATTATCTCGGCAAACTGCGGCAGGAATCGGGGGGCTACAAGCTGCTGGTGGAATCGCCGATGATTGCGAAAACACAGCAGGAGCAGATCGACAAATTCAGCACGCTGCGCGGGTTACTGAAAACCAAAGGCATCGACGTCGGGCTGATTGCCGACGAGTGGTGCAATACGTTGCCCGACATCAAGCTGTTCGCGCAGGCCAAGGCAGCGGATTTCGTGCAGATCAAGACGCCGGACCTGGGCAGCATCCACAACACTATCGAAGCCGTGTTGTATTGCAAGGCGAACGGCATGGGCGCGTGCCTTGGCGGCACCGCCAACGAGACCGATCACTCCACGCGCATCTCAACGCATATGGGCCTCGCGTGCCAGCCGGATTTCATGCTCTCCAAGCCGGGGCTGGGCGCGGACGAAGCGCTGATGATCCAAACCAACGAAATGGCCCGCACGCTGGCCATCCTGCAAACGCGGCGCTGATTATGAAGCGGGCGATCCCTGGCTGTTTGCTGATGATGCTGGGTCTGCCGGGTGTCGCGGCGGCGGCCACGACCGATCCCGCGCCGGCATATCCGGCCAAACCGGTGCGCTTTATCGTGCCGTTTCCGCCGGGCGCGGGCACCGATATCACCGTGCGTCTGGTCACCACCGCGCTCACCGAGCTCTGGGGCAAGACCATGCTGGTGGACAACCGCTCCGGCGCGGGCGGCAATATCGGTACCGAGATTACCGCCAACGCGCCCGCGGATGGCTACACCGTGATGCTGTGTACGCTGGGCTCGCATGCGATCACACCCGCGCGCAAGAAGTTGCCGTACGATCACCTCGCGGATTTTTCGTTCATTGCCTTGATGGGCGCCACCGCCAACGTGCTGGTGGGCCATCCCTCACTGGGCATGAAAAACGTGGGCGACGTGGTTGCGCATGCGAAAGCGAATCCAGGCAAACTGAATTACGGCTCGTCGGGTGTCGGCACCGGCCCGCATATGTCCATCGAGTTATTCAAATACATGGCCGGAATCGACATCGTGCATGTCGCTTACAAGGGCGCGGCGCCGGCTTTGACGGATGTAATGGGCGGGCAAATCAATCTCAGCACCGGCAATTTACCGGGCGGACCTTTGGCAGCGATCAAGTCGGGCAAGGTCACCGGCCTTGGTGTGACGACGGCCAAACGCAATCCGCGCGCGCCGGAGATACCCACCTTTGCCGAAGGCGGCGTCACGGGCTACGAAGTCGCCGCTTGGTACGGCATCTGCGCGCCCGCGGGTGTGTCTGCCAATATCGTGGCCAAACTCAACGCGGGTATCGTCAAAGTGTTGAGCTCACCTGATTTACAGCGACGCATGGGCGAGCAGGGGATTGATGTCACCGCGTCAACACCGGAGGCGTTTGCCGCGCACGTGAAAGCGGAGTCGGCGAAGTGGGCGAAGGTGGTGAAAAGCGCGGGGTTGATGGAGAAGTAGGAAAAATAAGGAAACACTAAATGGCGCGCGAACCCCCCACACTAATCGAAAGCCTGGCGCAGTATTGGAGCCAGGCGCGCTACGAGGATCTGCCGGCGGAATCCATCCGGCTGGCGAAGCGCTTTCTGATCGATACGCTTGCCGCAGGCATTGCGGGCGCGAAAACCGATGTGGCGGACATCGTATTGCGCACCTCGCAAGCCGCGCTCGGCGGCGCAGCCGGTACCAGCGTCGTGTGGGGCCGGACTGCCACCCTGCCTGCACCGCAGGCAGCGCTGGTGAACGGCACCGCGTCACATGCGCTGGAACTCGATGACTTCGGCGGTTGTGGACATTCCGGCGCGGTGGTGATTCCGGCGCGGTGGTGATTCCGGCGGTGTGCGCGCTGGCGAGCGGCGGCGGCATCAGCGGCAAGGATTTTCTGACCGCGATCCTGGCGGGCTACGACATCGCGGCGCGTGTGCTTGAAGGCGCGGGCGGCTATCGCGCGCATACCGATCAGGGCTGGCATTCGGCAGGCACCTGCGGCAGCTTCGGCGCGGCGGCGGCAGCAGCAAAAATGCTGCGGCTGGACTGCGAACCTTTTACTGATGCGCTGGGCATTGCCGGCAGCTACACCGGCGGCGTGTGGGCGTTTCTCGCCGACGGCGCCATGACCAAGCGTTTTCATACTGGCAAGGCATCGGAGAACGGCTTATCGGCGGCGCTGTTCGCAAAGGGGGGCATGAGCGGCCCGCGACAAGTGCTGGAAGCGAAGTGGGGCGGGTTTTTTTCGACCTTCGCCCACGGCATTGAAACACCCGAAGCAACGCTCAAGGGGCTGGGCACGGAATTTCGCATCGCGCGCTCGGGCATGAAGCCGTATGCCTGCTGCCGCGGCCTGCACGCTACGCTTGATGGTTTGTTTGAAGTGATGCACGAAACCGGCGCGACCAGCCCATCGATCGCGCGCATGATCGTGCATGGCAACGAACAAGTGCGCGTGCAGTTTGACCGTCCGCAGGTCGGCAATCTGCTCGATTCGCAATTCAGCATGCAATACGCACTGGCCGTCGGCGCGGTCAGCGGACGCGCCACGCTGGATCAGTTTTCGCCCTCGCGCGCGAACGAGCCCGAGGTGCAGCGGCTGATGGCAGCGACGCAAGTCGTCGCCGACCGCACCATGAAGCCGGGCGAATACCCGCCGATAGAGGTGCGACTAACCGACGGGCGCTGCATCGAGCGCTTCATCCCCTTTGCGAAAGGCGCGCCGGAGAATCCGTTGTCAGACGACGAGTTACGCCGCAAAGTGGCGTCGCAAGTGGAGCCAGTACTGGGTAAGACGCGTTGCGCTGAACTGATGGCGTGCGTGGCGGCGCTGGAGTCGGTGGTGGATGTTCGTGAGCTGACAAGATTGTTGGCGTGTGCCGCATAGCACTAACCGCTAATCAGCAGCTTCACAGCAGCCAGCGTCATCACCACCGCCAGCGTTATCAGAAGCGCTTTTTGTTTAAGCCATTGCAGGCCGGCCCAGGTGCCGAGCAGTCCGCCGCACAGGGCGCTGATGGCGAGCCACGGCAGTTCGGGCGGCAGCGCCTTGGTGATGTGCCATCCGGCCGCCAGCGCGACGATTGAATTGACCATGATGAACGGCGCTGAAATCCCTGCTGCGGTCTTGGGGCCGGCCCACGCAAGTATGAGCAATAGCGGGCTCAGGAAGATGCCGCCGCCGGTGCCGGTCAAACCGCTGATGAAGCCGATACCGGCGCCCAGGAATACCGCCGGCAGTTTTTTGACGTGGATCACATGTTCGTCAATCGTGCGTGGCGAGGCTACCGCGCGCCACGTGATGTACGCAGCAGCGAATAACAGCACGCTGCCGACCGCCGTGTAGTAAGTGTCTTTCGACAGGGACTGCATGCCGCCCAGCGCCGCCAGGGGCGCCGAGCCGAGCAGAAACGGCCACAAGCCGCGCCACGCAAAAAAACGCGCCTTGCGAAAGCGGTAGACGGTGAGCGACGCCACCAGAATATTGAGTGCCAGCGCGGTGGGGCGCATGCTGTCCGGCGCCATGCCAACCAGGGCCATGGTCGCCAGATAGCCGGACGCGCCGGCGTGGCCGACGGTGGTGTAGAGCGTGGCGACGACGAAAAAAAGCCCGCACAGCAGCAGGGTTGTCTGAATATCCATGAAGACAACAATACCACGTCGAGATTACGCGACGTATCCTCGTGTAACATGCGTGCTTGTGAAGAACACCGATAATTTGTACTGTGTGTTAAGAAATTACACCGCAAGGCATCGGAAGCCCCTTCCCCTTCAGGGGGAAGGTTGGGATGGGGGTGGGGTGCTTACGTTGCCACCCCATCCCCACCCTAACCCTCCCCTTGAAGGGGAGGAAATGAATATGTAGCGCAATGCAATTATTATCATGAAGATATTTGGTTTTGCCGGGTATTCCGGCAGCGGCAAGACAACGCTGATCGAAAAGCTGATTCCATTGCTGACGGCGCGCGGGCTTCGTGTTTCACTGATTAAGCACGCGCATCACACTTTTGACGTGGATACCCCGGGCAAGGATTCGTATCGCCATCGCCATGCGGGATGCACCGAGGTGCTGGTAACGTCATCGCGGCGCTGGGTGTTGATGCACGAATTGCGCGGCGCAGTCGAGCCGGATTTGAACCAGCAGCTCATGCATTTATCGCCGTGCGATCTGGTGCTGGTGGAGGGGTTCAAACACGACCCGATCCCCAAAATAGAGATTTATCGCGCCACGGTGGGCGAGCCGTTGTTGCATCCGCATGACGCGAATATCGTGGCGATTGCCAGCGACGCGCCCGTGAACACATCGCTGCCGCGGTTGGATATCAATCAGCCGGCTCAAATCGCTGATTTCATGCTCAAGCATTTGGGGCTGGTCGCTTGAGCGCGCTTTGGTTTCCGTGGCTTCCTTGGTTTCATCCGCACGCGGCGGCATAATAGCGCCATGGCCAATACGATTACTGTGCTTTATTTTGCCCGCCTGCGCGAAACCTTCGGCATGGCGTCCGAGAACATGGCGTTGCCCTATGATGTGGCTTCGCTCGAAGGCGTGCGCGCAACCCTCGCCGCGCGCGGCGGCGTGTGGGCGCATGAACTGGCGGCAGGGCGCGCGTTTCGCGCGGCGGTGAATCAGGATATCGCCAGCGCGGATACCGCAGTGAAAGCCGGCGACGAAGTGGCGTTTTTCCCGCCGGTGACCGGGGGCTAGGGAGGAAAATGAGCGTGACTGTCCGCGTGCAAAGCGAAGATTTTGATATTAGTAAAGAGATTGCGTTTCTGCGCCGCGACAATCCGCGTATCGGCGCCATCGCCAGTTTCATCGGCGTGGTGCGCGACATGAACGAAGGCGACAGCGTCGCCGAGATGACGCTGGAACACTATCCCGGCATGACGGAAAAATCCGTTGAAGACATCATCACGCAGGCGTGCGATCGTTGGCAGGTGATGGACGCGGTGGTAATCCATCGCATCGGCACGTTAAAACCGCTGGATCAGATCGTGCTGGTGGTGGTGAGCAGCGCGCATCGTGGTGATGCGTTCGCGGCCTGCGAGTTCATCATGGATTTTCTCAAAACCCGCGCGCCGTTCTGGAAAAAAGAACAAACCGGCAAGGGCGCGCGCTGGGTCGATGCACGCGCCGCCGATGACGCCGCGGCGGAACGCTGGCAGCGATGAACGCGGTCGGCTTGATCGCCGTCGGCGCGGGCGCGATCATCGGCGCGTGGCTGCGCTGGGCCTTGAGTCTGGGGCTTAACACGGTGCTGCCGAATCTGCCGTTGGGCACGCTGACTGCTAACCTCGCGGGTGGCTTCATCATCGGCGTGGCGGTGGAATTGTTCACGCTGCATCCGGTGCTGGCACCGGAAATCCGTTTGTTCGTTATCACCGGTTTTCTCGGCAGCCTGACCACGTTCTCTGCCTTTTCCGCCGAAGCGGTGGGTCTGCTGCAGCGGGGCCAATTCGGCTGGGCCTTCGGCATGATCAGCGCGCATCTGTTGGGATCGCTGGCGATGACGATACTGGGCATTGCCTTGGTACGGGCTGTAACGTAATAAAAATATATTTAAAAACATATAGTTACGATCAATTACCGTATTGCGCTAAGCGCAAGTTGCTGAATTCACAAGACATTTCATGTATCATCCGTTCCAAGGACGTTAAGTGCCGCTTCATCCGGTTTTCGGCGCGGTCCTCTCGCGGTAGTCGCAGCCTTTCAAGTTGGTTTTCAAGCCAACAAACGGCGCGCCCCGAACCTTAAAACCCCAAGTTGAATTTGCCTGAACCGGTTCTTGCGGCTATTCCCGCAGCAGGCAGATCGCAGGGAGAAATTGTTTGAGTGAGTTATTTGCCGATCTCGGCTTGATGCCTGATCTGGTGCGCGCCGCCGCCGATCATGGTTATACCCAACCCACGCCGGTGCAGATGCAGGCGATTCCCGTTATTCTCGAAGGCTGCGATGTCCTCGCCGGCGCGCAAACGGGCACCGGCAAAACCGCCGGCTTTACGCTGCCGCTGTTGCAGCGCCTGATGGAAAATCCGCCGGATCCGGGCACCTATCCGGTGCGTGCGTTGATCGTGACCCCCACGCGTGAGCTTGCCGCGCAGATCGAAGAAAGCGTGCATACCTACGGCAAATATCTGCCGCTGCGCTCCACCGTGGTATTCGGTGGTGTCGGTATCGGGCCGCAGATTGAGGCGTTGAAGGCAGGCGTGGATATTCTGGTGGCGACACCGGGCCGCTTGTTGGATCACGCCAATGAGCAGACGGTGGATTTGTCGCACGTGGAAATTCTCGTGCTGGATGAAGCCGACCGCATGCTCGATATGGGTTTTATTCACGACGTCAAGCGCATCCTCGCCTTGCTGCCCGCGCAGCGGCAAAACCTGTTGTTCTCGGCGACGTTTTCCGACGAGATTCGCGAATTGGCGGATGGCTTGTTGACCAAACCGGTAATGGTGGAAGTCGCGCGGCGCAATGCCGAATCCGAGCTGGTGGCGCAGCGTGTGCATCCCGTCGGTCAGACGCGCAAGCGCGCGCTGCTCGCGCACCTGGTGAAAACCGGCGACTGGAAACAGGTGCTGGTGTTTACCCGCACCAAGCACGGCGCCAATCGTCTCGCGCACCAACTGGGACGCTCGGGTATTTCCGCCACGGCGATTCACGGCAACAAGAGCCAGGGCGCACGCACTAAGGCACTCGCCGATTTCAAGGCCGGCATGGTGCGCGTGCTGGTGGCTACCGACCTCGCCGCGCGCGGTCTGGATATTGAAGAACTGCCGCATGTGGTCAACTACGATTTGCCGCATGTGGCCGAAGACTACGTGCATCGCATCGGTCGCACGGGGCGCGCGGGCAGCACGGGAGAAGCGATTTCCCTGGTGTCGCCCGAGGAAATCCCGCTGTTGAACGAGATTGAAAAGCTGCTGGGGCGCACGGTGGACCAAACCGTGATTCCCGGATTTGAACCCGGCACGGAGACGGCGGACGACAAGCGCGACGCGAGTGAGCCACGGGAACCGCGTGAGCCGCGGGAACCCCGGCAGCAGCGTGAGCCGCGAGAGCAACGTCCGCCACGCGAGCCACAGCAGGGACAACCGCGCCACGGTTCACAAGCGATGCCACAGTCTGTCGTGTCCGAGGGCGTCGAAGGTATTTCGGGTGTTGCGACCGACGCCGGCAGCGCGGGCAATCCGCCGCGCGACGGCCGGGGCCGTCGCCGCAATCGCGGGCGCAATCGCAATCGCGACAGTGGTGGCGCGCCGCGCGAGGTACAGGCCAGCCCCGCTGCCGCCGGCAATGAAGCAATCCAGCCGCCCCGTCAGGAACAGCCGCGTCAGGCGCGTGGCGCTGCTGGCGTATCTGGCGTATCTGGCGTGGCGGGCGAAGGCCGACGCAATCACAATAACACTGGTGCGCAACGTCAGGAATCGATGCGCGAAGACCGCGACAATCGCGGCAACCGCGACACCACGCCGCGCAATCGTAACGTGGTGCGCGACGACGATTTCGGCAATCGCATGCCGCCGCCCAAGGCAAATCGCCATCAGGGTTTATACAACGCGAGCGGCGAGATCAACGAAGACTTCGACAACCGCGGCAATCGCATGCCGCCGGCGCCGAAACATCTGCGCAACCTGGATACGGAAGACGAATTCAATTTCAATATCGCACCGCCGGTGACGCCTTCGGTGTTTGACGACGACGATCATCAGCCCGACAGCAATGTCGGACAGTTGTTTCCGTCATCGGCCGGATTCATGGGCGCGGTGCGGCCCAATCGCGGCAACCGCGGTAACCGTGGGAACGGCGGCAATCGGGGCATTGCCATGCGTGGCAATGGCGCCAACCGGGGTAATGGTGGCGGCAGCGGTGCCAACCGTGGCAATGCAGGCGGCGCCAATCGAGGGAATAGCGCCAATCGCGGCAATGGCCAGAATCGCGGCAACCGCGGCAACGGCATCAGCGCCGGCAACGTGGCCGTGGGTGGCAATGGCGGCAACGGCGGTAATGGTGGCAATGGTGGCAATGGCGAAAGAGGTAACGGCGGGCGCAATCGCAACAATGGTCGCCGGCGCGGACAGCCGCAACGTCAGGGGCAGCAGCCAGGGCAGGGGCAAGGACCGGGACAAGGCCAGCGACAGGGGCAGCCGCGTCACCAGCGGCGTCAACCGCAACGAGGCCCCTCGCTGGACGGCGGCGTGGCTCCGGACAAGCCGGTCTAAAAACCGGTCCAGGAACGAAAGGGCGGAACCTTATCCGCTCTTTTTCTCGCCACCCAACGCTTCAACCAGATCGGTGAGCAGGGCCGCGAGTTCGCCCGTCATCAGGGCGAAATCGATGTCGAATTGTTCTTCGGCGTCCTCGGCCTGATCCTGGGTTTCTTCCTTGAGGATGTCGAGGAACACCACGCGCTTGATTTGCAGTTGTTCGGTGAGCACGAACGACACGCGGTTTTTCCAGGTCATGCCCAAGCGGGTCGCGGTCTTTCCACCGGCGATGTGCTCGCGGATTTCCCTGCCTTCCAGCGGGTGATTGACGTAGCGCACGGTGGCGCGGCTTTCCCCCGAGGCTTTCAGCTCAAGATCCTGGTCTATCGTGAACGGCGCGGGCACTTCGCCTGAACTTAGCCACAGCGTCATCGCCGCCGAGGGCGACTGGTGCGTTTCCAGACGCTTGGCTTCCACTGCCACGTCGGCGCCGATGAGAGCCTCAAGCAATTCGTCGGCTTTTTTGTCGGCGGCGGTGTCGATCACCAGCCACTCATTCACAGGATCGATCCAGGTGCCGAGCGTGCGGCGGCGGCTCAGCGCCTTCGGCATCAATTCTTCGAGCACGCGCTCGCGGATGTCACGCATTTGCTTGCGACCGACCGGATGTTCCTGTTTTTCCGCGAGCTTGGCCGCGCGTTCCTTCGCGGTCTGCGTCACCACGGAGCCCGGCAATATCTTTTGGTTGACGCCGAAGCTGATCAGCCACTGGCGCTCCAGGCTGTGCAGAAAGCGGTCTTCGGTGCGCGGCGCGACCCAGCCGCGCGATTCCATCTCAAAGCTGCCGCACGGTTGCAGCGCGCCAGCCTTGAGTTTTTCTTCAAGATCATCCGCTTTGATGCGGTTGTCGGGGGCGAGGCGATAGACGAGGAGGTTTTTGAACCACATAAGTTTTACGGGTAGGGTGCGGCAAAAAAGCGTGGATTATACCGGCGCGTTGCTTCAGGCAAGGGAATGAATGCAATAATCGGCAAATCTTCCATGGATACAAGGAGTTCTCGTGGCCGAATTCGATCCTCAGCGTGATGTGGATTTATCTCCCGAAGCGATTCTTGCGCGCGCCACCGCCGCGCGCGGCGATATTTTTCCGGAGTGGAAAACCGTGGTGTATGCGTCGCCCAAGACCTATCACCTGATAAATCAAACCGTGAGCTACCTGCATCAGTATCACGGCCAATCAGCGGCCAGCGGACAATTGTCGGTGCCGATGCGCGAGCTGATCGCGATACCGGCGTTGTGCAGCAAGGGGGATTTGCGCCATGCGCCCAATCACATACGCCGCGCGTACCGTGAAGGGCTGACCAACAAAGCCTTGTTCGAGGGCGCGGCAGCGTTTGCCTCGGTGGTGGGCTGGGCGAGTCTCACCTATGTGTCACTGGCGATTGAACAGGCGAACAGCCCGGATTATCCATTTGGAAAATTGCCGCCGGGCGGCGAGCCGAAAACGTTGAAACCGTTTCCAGAAATGTTGCTGGGGCGTACGCGCAAGGCCATCGGCGGAGCGAGTTTGGCCGATTCCGAGGAGTGGCGTTACGCCGCCGAAATCGATGCGGAACTGGCGCGCCGCGCGGCGGCGTTTGTCGATCACTGCATTGCGTCGTGTGGAGATGCCGATAGCGAAGCCATTCTCGGCCCGGGCCCGCGCGAACTGATTGTGATTGCGGCGCTCTGCACGCGCGGCGAAGTGGAGATGGCCGCGCAGCATATGCGCCGCGCTTATGATTGCGGTATGACGCGGCGGCAGGTGCTGGATGCGATTTGCTGCGTAGTGCCGATGACGGGCATGGTGTCAGCTACGCTCGGATTGCGCGCAATGCGCCTGGCGGATGATATTAAATAGTGTTTAAAAACATATAGTTATGCGTTAATTTTGCTATTGCTGCTTCAAGCCGATTTCTTTTGCGATTTTGCCGTAGCGGGCGTGGTCGGCACGGATGTAGTTCGCGAAGTATTCAGGCGTTTCGGCAAACACATCCAGCGCCATGGACGCCATTTTGTCGCGAAACTCCGGTTGGTTCATCGCCCAGTTGGCCTCGCGGTTGAGTTTGCTCACGATGTCGCGCGGGATACCGGCCGGTCCGACGATACCGAACCAGCCGCCCGATTCATAGCCCGGCAGCGATTCCGAAATGGTTGGGATATCAGGGTAATTCGGCAGCCGCTTAGCGCGCGCGATACCCAGCAAGCGCATGCGTCCGGTTTGCACATAAGGCAGCACCGTCGGAAACGAGCCGAACGAGGCATCGAGCCTGCCGGAAATAATTTCTCCGGCGGCCTGCGGAAAGCCCTTGTACGGAATATGCAAATAGGTGAACCCCGCCTGGGAGCGAAACATTTCCGTGGCGAAGTGCAGAAAGGCGCCTTCGCCGTTTGAACCAAAGGTCACCTTGCCCGGATTGCTCTTGGCAAGCTGAATCAGATCGCTCACTGTGCGCGCGGCATGTGTATTGCCCACGGCCAGCGCCATGAAGTTGGTCGCCATCAACGCCACTGGGGTGAAATCCTTCAACGCGTCGTACGGCACCTTTTTAAACGCATGCGGCACGATCGCCATCGAGCCGCCGTTGCCGCAACCCAGCGTGTAACCATCGGGCTGTGCCTGCGCGACCATCGCATGCCCTAACTGTCCACTGGCGCCGGCGCGATTGTCGATGATAAATTGCTGACCGAGGCGTTCTCCCATTTTGTAGCCCACCATTCGCACCAAGAGATCGCAGGTGTCGCC
>CANIID010000039.1 GCA_947467315.1 Betaproteobacteria bacterium
CTTGATGCATGGGAGCCTTCGGCGGAAGTCCGCAAAAAGCCCAAAGTCTGCACTTCGACGTTCAAATCGAGACCAGACAAAATTACTCGTTTTACCCTATCAATCATTAACTTATAACCACCCTTCGTGAAAACGTTGGGACACTACTGCTTATCTATGAAACGTTACTCAGGGCCGAGGGTCGGCAAACTACTTTTGGTCTGGCTTGTACGGCTCATGCAAATCCACCGGATTGGCGGACTTTTTGCGCATGCGGATATTCAGCATTTCCACACCGACCGAAAACGCCATGGCGAAATAGACATAGCCCTTGGGGACGTGGTGGTTAAAGCCGTCGGCGATCAGCACCACGCCGATCACGAACAAAAAGCTTAACGCCAGCATTTTGATCGTGGGGTGCGCCGACACAAAGCGACCGATGGCCGCAGCGAACAGCATCATCAGCGCGACCGAGGCGATCACCGCGGCGATCATGATCTCCACGCGATCGACCATGCCCACGGCGGTGATGATGGAGTCGAGCGAAAACACCAGATCGATAATGATGATCTGCAAAATAATCGCCGAAAACAAGGGCGCCACCGCCGAGGAAGCGTGGCCTTCCTGGCCTTCGAGCAACTGGTGGATTTCGCCGGTGCTTTTCCAGATCAAGAACAAGCCGCCGACGATCAGGATCAGGTCGCGGCCGGAGATGGCATTGCTCATCACGGTGAACAGCGGCGCAGTGAGACCGACGATCCACGACAGCAGCAGCAACAGCCCGATACGCATGAACATGGCGAGAAACAACCCCAGCTTGCGCGCGAACTCGCGCCGCGCGGCGGGCAGCTTGTCGACCAGTATGGAAATGAAAATCACGTTGTCGATGCCGAGCACCAATTCAAGCGCGGTCAGCGTCAGAAAGGCGATCCAGGCTTGCGGGTCGGATAGAAGTTCGAGCATGAAGCTGTTTCAGTGAGTGGGGTTGTGATTTAAAAATAATAATAAAAACAGATGCTTAGCGTAATTGGCTGCGTGGACATGTGACGGCTGCCGGGCGATTGTACTGGTATTGATGTACGTTGTGATGCGTGTTGTGATGCACAGGGGGCGCGCCTAGAATGTCGTTAGTCTGATTCAAACGGGGAAATGAACATGGCACAGAGGATCACCACCACGTTGACTATCAACGGCCAGCGCCAATCGATTACCGCGACGGAGGACACGCCGCTGTTGTGGGTGTTGCGCGAGCAACTCAAGTTGACCGGCACCAAGTTCGGCTGCGGAGTCGGCCAGTGCGGCGCGTGTACCGTGCATCTGGATGGCAAGCCGGTGCAGTCGTGTTTGTCCACGCTGAAGGACGTGGCAGGCAAAAGCGTCACCACCATCGAAGGGCTGTCTAAAAACAGCAGCCATCCACTGCAACAAGCGTGGATCGCCGAGCAGGTGCCGCAGTGCGGTTACTGCCAATCGGGGCAGATCATGCGCGCCGCCGGGCTGTTGAAAGAAACGCCGCGCCCCACGCGCGAGCAAATCGTCGAATACATGAGCCCGAATATTTGCCGCTGCGGCACGTATGCGCGCATTACGCGGGCGATTGAACGCGCCGCGAAGGAGCTCGTATGAAACCGGCGATCAATACAAGGCGCCGCCAATTCATGGTGGGTGCGGCGGGCTTTACCTTTGGCGTGGCAGTAGGCGCGCCCGCGCTTTTAGTCGGCGACACGCAGGCACAGACCAGTAGCGTGAAGCTCAACAACTGGGTAACGGTGTTTGCCGACGGCACGGTGGCGATCAAGTCGCCTGCGGCCGAGATGGGGCAGGGATCGCTGACCTCGTTGCCGCGCATTGTGGCCGACGAAATGGATGCGGACTGGTCCAAGGTGAAAATCGACGCTGCGGCGGTGGGCGACAAAATCTACGGCAACCCAGGGCGCGGCTTTCATCAGTACACCGCCGGCAGTGCCACGGTGACGGGCTACTTTAATAATCTGCGGCAGTTCGGCGCGCAGGTGCGCCATGTGCTGATGGACAATGCGGCGCAGCGCTGGGGCGTGCCGTTGGCGGAATTGTCCACGCAGCCGGGTGTGGTGCTGCATCAGCAGAGCGGCCGAAAGCTGACCTATGGCGAGATCGCAGCTTTTGCGAAAATACCTGCCGAAGCGCCGCAAATCACGGTTGAGCCGGTGGCGACCGCCGAGTTTCGGCTGATCGGAAAAGATATCCCGCGCACCGATATTCCGGGCAAGCAGGATGGCAGCACCCAATACAGCATCGACGTGCAGGTGCCGGGCATGATTTACGGCGCGATTCTGCGCGAGCCGGTCGAGGGTGCAGGGATTGCGAAAGTTGACGATGCCGCCGCGCGCGCGGTGGAGGGCGTGATCAACGTAGTGCCGCTAAAAAACGGTGTCGGCGTGCTCGCCGAAAATCCGTGGGCCGCATTCCAGGGCCGCAAGGCGCTCAAGGTGACGTGGGGCAACAAGGCGCCGGGCGCGGGTTTTTCCACCAATGGTGGCTACGCGCAGTTTTCAGCGGCGGCCAAAGACCCTGCGCATCCCGTGATCGATTGGGAAAAGCGCGGTGACGCGGCCGGCAAAATCAACAGCGCGGCGAATGTGGTCGAGGCCGAGTATCGCTCTGATTATGCCTACCATGCGCAGATGGAGCCGCTGAATTCAGTCGCAGCGGTTTCACCCCAGGGGGACGCGGTGGAAATCTGGTGCGGCGTGCAAAGCCAGACCATCGCGGTGACGGTGGCGGCGCAGGCGCTGGGTATTCCTGAATCGAAAGTGAAGTTCAATCACCATCTGCTCGGCGGCGGTTTTGGCCGGCGCGGTAATCGCGATGCCGATTTTGTGCTCGATTCTGTGCTGTTGTCGAAAGCCTCCGGCAAGCCAGTGAAAGTGATGTGGACCCGCGAGGACGATATTCATTCCGGGCGCTTTCGTCCGCTGTATGTAAACCGCCTGCGCGCGGGGCTGGATGCGTCGGGCAATGTCACCGGCTACCATCATCGCGCGGTGTGTGATCACGTGATGGCGTTCATGGACCCGGTGCGCTACCAGCAGGTCAAGGGGCGTGACGGCATTGCGTTAAACGGCATTGGCGTGGGCTCGTATGAAATTGCCGACCGTGCGTCGGAGGGCGTGCTGGTGCATACGGGTATGCGTACCAACCCGCTGCGCGGTATCGGCTTTACCGCGAACAGTTTTGCCACTGAAGTGTTCATCGACGAACTCGCGGCGAAAGCGGGGGTTGATCCGGTGGCGTTTCGTTTGCGCATGCTGAAGAATGATGCGCGCGGACGCCATGTGATTGAAGAAACCGCGAGAATGGCGGAGTGGCAACGCAAGCGTCCGGGTCACGGCCTCGGCATCGCCTATGTAAATTACTCCGGCACCGAAATCGCAGGCATCGCTGATGTCACAGTCGATAAGGCTAACGGCGCGATAAAAGTGCATAACTTTTGGTGTACCATCGACTGCGGCGTGGCGGTACATCCCGACAACGTCATCGCACAGACGGAAAGTTCCATCGTCTACGGCTTGGGGCTGGCGCTGATCGAACGCATCAGCATCGCGAATGGCGCGGTGGAGCAGTCGAATTTTTTCGACTACCATGTGCCGCGCATGCGCGATGTGCCGCAGATGCATATCAAGCTGGTGCAAACCAAAAATCATCCGACCGGTGCAGGGCAAATGGCGGTGCCGCTGGTGCCGTCCGCGATATCCAACGCGGTGTTTCAGTTGACCGGCGTGCGTCTGCGTCAGCAGCCGATGCTGGCGGGGCGGGTGAAGACGGCGCTACTGGATTCGGGAATTACGGTAGCTTAATTTACTCAATAAAAACAAATACTTAACGAATATTATTTCTCATGTCCCAGATGATTACGCTGTCGCTGACAGTCAATGGCGCGCAACGTGACATCACCGCGCACGCCGACACGCCGCTGCTATGGGTGCTTCGCGAACAACTGAAAATCACGGGCACCAAATACGGCTGCGGTGTTGGCCAGTGCGGTGCGTGTACCGTGCATCTCGATGGCAAGCCGGTGTTTTCGTGCCTGCGTGCGATCAAGGATGTGGCGGGTAAAAGTGTAGTCACCATCGAAGGCTTGTCGCCGACGGCTAGCCATCCGCTGCAGAAAGCGTGGATCGAAGAGCAGACGCCACAATGCGGCTACTGCCAGTCGGGGCAGATCATGCGCGCTGCGGGGTTGCTGAAAGACACGCCGAAACCCACGCGCGCGCAGATTGTCGATTATATGAAGACGAATCTTTGCCGCTGTGGCTCTTACAACCGCATCATCGCCGCGATTGAACGGGCTGCAGCATTAACAAAGTTGGAAAGCTGATGCAGCGCCGTGCTTTCTTGAAGCGCACCGGGATAGCACTCGGTTTCGTGGCGATGCCCGGCGGTTTGCTGCGTGTGGTCGATGCCCACGCCTGCGGCGAAGAAGGTGATGTTGATCTCAACGCCTGGGTGCATGTCTCGAATAGCGAGAACACCATTACGGTAAAGTGCCCGACCGCTGAAATGGGGCAAGGCTTATACACCGCTATACCGTTATTGGTGGCGGAAGAACTGGATGCGGATTGGCGCACCATACGAGTCGAGCAGGCACCGTCGGACCGGGTGTTTAGCAATCCCGATGACTTCAGCGTACAGGGCGTGGGCGGCAGCCGCTCAACCCAGGGCTATTGGCGCATCGTGCGGCTGGCGGGCGCGCAGGCGCGTGCGTTTCTGATTGCCAATGCTGCGCGTGAATGGAAGGTTGGGGTGGATGAATGCACGACCGAGCCCAACAACGTGGTGCACGCGGCGTCCGGCCGCAAACTGAGCTATATGGAAGTGGCCAAGCTCGACGACATCCAGCTCGATGCGCCGCTGCTGACCGATAAAGACCTGAAGCCTGCGTCGCAATGGCGGCTGCTGGGCCGCGACGTGCCGCGTCTCGATGTGCCGCTCAAGGTAACCGGCACTGCCAGGTATGGCATCGACGTGCAGATACCGGGTATGTACTACGCATCGATACTGCATCCCCCGGTGGCGACATTGCCGCATCCGTTGTATGGCGACGGTGCTGAAAATGGCCCGCTGAAAATCGACAGCGCGGAGGCGATAAAAATTGAAGGCGTTGCGCGCGTGGTGCCCCTGCCGCATGGCGTGGCGGTGGTCGGCACGGACTACTGGGCCACCGTGCTGGGCAAGCGTGCGCTGAAAGTCGAGTGGAAACAGGGCTCGCTGGCGTCGCAATACGACAGCGAAGCGAAGAAACGCGAGTGGGCGGCGGTGGCGTTGGATCGAACCAGACAAGGTCGCCTGTTTGAGAATGCAGGCTCGTTTGACGCGGCGTTCAAGGCGGCGGCGCAAACCCTATCCGCGGACTATGTGACAGACCACGGGCATCACGCCTGCATGGAGCCGTTTAACGCCACCGCATCGATGATGCACGACGACATGGAGTTATGGGCGCCGACGCAAGGGCAGACTTGGGCGCAGCAGGCGTGCGCAAAGGTCACGGGCCTTGCCGAAGACAAGATACGTGTGTTTACCACGTTTCTCGGCGGCGGCTTTGGTGCAAAGACCGAGCAACTGGCGAATGC
This sequence comes from Betaproteobacteria bacterium, assembly GCA_947467315.1. Classification (GTDB taxonomy): domain Bacteria; phylum Pseudomonadota; class Gammaproteobacteria; order Burkholderiales; family SG8-41; genus UBA5216. Next base: position 5,589 of record CANIID010000039.1, read on the forward strand.
CGAAGCAGCAATGCTCAGCAAGATCATGGACAAGCCGGTGAAGGTGATCTGGAGCCGTGAAGATGATGTGAAGCACGGCGCATACCGTCCGCTCTCGGCGCAACACCTGGATGCCGCGATTTCGGCTGATGGCAAGGTTACGGGCTGGAGCCACCGCGTTGTGGCCGACTCGGTGCTCGCACGCGCACGTAAGCCCGCGTGGGACAACAATCCCGGCATCGACAGCGCCGTGGCGGCGGGCATGACGCAGCCGTATGGCATTCCGAACAAACACCATGAGTATGTGCATCAACCCGGCGGCGTGCCGGTGGGTTACTGGAATGCGGTGGGCAATGGCTTCACCATCTTCGCGGTGGAGTCGTTCATGGATGAAGTGGCGGCGAAGCTCGGTAAAGACCCGCTGCAACTGCGCATCGATTTGCTCACGGATGCGCGCGGCAAAGCGGTGCTGGAGCTTGCGCGCAAGATGTCGGACTGGAACCGTCCGCGCGAAGGGCGCGCGCTGGGCGTGGCATACAACCATGGCGGCGGCGGACGTGGCGGAGGTGGAACGGGCCAGCTCGCCGAGGTGGTGGAGGTGTCGGTGGATCGTGCATCGGGCGTGATTAAAGTTCACAACGTGTGGGCGGTGGCGGATGTTGGTACTGCGATTCAACCACGCCACCTGCGCCAGCAACTCGAAACCGGTATTATCTGGGGCCTGTCTGCGGGCTTGCGTGAACGGGTAACGATCAAAGCAGGCGTGGTGCAGCAATCCAACTTCGATGATTATCACGTGCCGCGCATGGACGAGGTACCGAACATACAGATTGCACTATTGCAGGGAGCGCTGGAGCCGTCATCGGGCGCTGGCCAAATTGCCGGGTTACCTCAGGCGCCGATGGCGCCGGCCATCGCGAATGCCGTGTTTCGATTGACTGGGGCAAGACTGCGCGCGATGCCGATGTTGCCGCAGCAGGTGAAGCAGGCATTGTCGCAAGTAGCCATTACAAAGGCGTAGTTACAAAACGCGTTCTAAAGATTGATGAATTTTTCAGGGGGAGTGATGATGAGTGTAATGCGTACCATTCGTGCCGTTCGTATCAAGGGACTGAGTTACGTCGCAGCAGCGTTGGTGACGGGTGGGTTACTTAGCAGTTGCGGCGGTACCGCGCCGCGCACGATCGCGGAATACAATCCGCGCCAGGCCGAAGCCAGCAACACGGCGCTGCTGGGCCATGTGGATTTGCAGGCGCGCAGCGCTTATCACCCCGAAATCAAGCAGCAGGGGAATCGCTGGATCGCCTATGTCGGCCATCACGGCGGCGATCCTAAGGTTAACCCGATGACGGGGGCGATGGAATTTAACGGCACCTCGGTTATTGATGTGACCGATCCCGGGGCGCCGAAGGCGCTGTCGCATATCCCCGGCCAGCAGGGCGGCACGGAGAGTGGCGGCGCGCAGATGGTGCGCATCTGCGCCGGCAAGGATTTGCCCAAGGGCGACAAAAGCAAGTTTTACCTGCTGCGCTCGTTCGGCAATTCCGCGCACGAAATATGGGACGTGACCGTGCCCGAGAAACCGGTGATTGTCAGCACGCCGGTGCGCGGCTTGCGCGATACGCACAAGAACTGGTGGGAGTGCGATACCGGCATCGCCTACCTGATATCCGGCGTCAAAGGCTGGAACTCACGGCGCATGATGCAGATATATGACCTCTCCGATCCCGCGAAGCCGGTGCATATCCGCGACTTTGGTTTGGTGGGACAGGAGCCCGGCTCGAAGAACCCGTTGCCCGATAACAAATATCAGATGCACGGCGCGATTTCGACCGGCGTGAAGGGCAATCGCATTTATCTTGGATCCGGCACCAACAGCGATGGCGTATTGCAGATCCTTGATCGCGAAAAACTGCTGAAGGGCGCGAAAGAGCCGACGCCGGAAAACCTGCTGTATCCGCAGGTGTCGATTATGTACACGCCCCCGTATATGGGCGCGCATACCACGCTGCCGATCATGGGTGTGGAGATCAAGGATTTCGCCACCAACAAGTTTTCCACGCGTGATTTGGTGGCGTTGACCAACGAAGCCATTGCCAATGAATGCAATGAGGCGCGGCAGATGGCCTACTTTGTTGATGTCACCAACGACCGCGCGCCGTTCAATCTGTCGAACTATCAGGTGCCGGAATCGTCGGGTGGATTCTGCAAGCGCGGCGGCCGCTTCGGCGCACATGCTTCGCACGAGAACCAGCCGCCGATGTACGCCAAGCGCGTGATGTTTTACGCCTGGTTCAACGCGGGCTTGCGCGCGGTGGATATGCGCGATCCGTTCAACCCGAAAGAAATCGCCTATTACATCCCGGCGATTACGGATAACACCGACAAGCGTTGCGTCACCACGCCGCAGGGCGCGCAGTGCAAGGTGGCGATCCAGACCAATAACGTGGATGTGGATGACCGCGGTTATATCTACATTGTAGATCGCGCGAATACCGGCATGCACATTATTGAGTTGACGGGCAGCGCGCGGGACGTGGCGAACTTCAAGTAGAGTTTGGGTCTGGCAGAAAACAAAAAGGCGGAGCGATCCGTCTTTTTTGTTTTTGCGCGGTACAATCCGCACATGAAATCCAAAACCCGCCACGACGCCGCACGCTGCGATGTCGCGCTGTTGGTGGATATCGAAACCGGCCGGCGTGATGCGCGCAACCGCTTCGTGCCTGACCGCGGTAGCGTCGAAGCGCAGGTGCTGCGGGCACTGGCGTCACAGCATCGCCGCGTGTCAGTAGTGCCGTTTGATGCGGTTGCGTCCCAAACTCTCGACGAACTGCGCGCGCTGCGGCCGCGTACGGTGTTCAATCTGACCGAATGGATCGACGGTGAGCGTAGTCGCGACCACGAAATCACGCGCCTGCTCGATGGCTTGGGGCTGTGTTACACCGGGAGCGGCGCCGCCGGATTGACGTTGGCGCGCGACAAGGTGCGCGCCAAAAAAATAGTGGCTGCGCTGGGTGTTGCAGCGCCCCGCGGCTACAACGTACGCGCCGCCGCGCCGTCACGGTATCCGCCCTATCCGCTGTTCATCAAACCGCGCGACGGCGACGGTTCAGATGCCATTGGCGCCGCCGCGCTGGTGCGCAATGCAGCGCAGTTACGCGAGCGCCTGCGCATCACCCGGGGGCTTAATCTTGGGCCGCCGCTGTGTGAGGAATACGTCGAGGGCCGCGATCTTTTTGTGGCGTTGCTCGGCAACAAACCCGACGTGCTGCATCCGCTGGAACTGGTGGTGGGGCAGGCGGGACGCGGCGCGCCGCGCTTTGCCACTGGGCGCCTGAAGCACGATGAAGCCTACAAGCGCCGCTGGAAGGTGAGTTACCGCAAGGCGCAACTGCCTGCTGCGGTGTTACGCGAGATCAACGACGCCAGCCGCCGCATTTTTCACGCGCTGAAGCTGCGCGACTATGCGCGCATTGACTACCGGCTGACGCCGGACAACCGGCTGGTGTTTATCGAGGCTAATCCCAATCCCGACTTGGGGCGGCATACCTTCGGGCGCGAGCGCTGCTTTGTGGATGTGGCGTATCCCGAGTTGATACGGCGCATCGTGGCGGCGGCGCGGCGCCGATACTCCGGGCGGTAACGCGCGTCGGCCCCCGTACCACCGTTACGCGGCGGAACTTGCGCTTGCAAATCCTTTGGGCAATCCAGCCTTGGCTATGGAGCCGTGGAACGGCTGATCACCGAGCGTATTTAACGCGGCGCAAACGCCGGCACGCACTTCGAGCAGTCTTTGCATGTTTACGCCGGTATCGATGCCCATGGCTTCAAGCATGAACACCGCGTCTTCGGTGGCGATATTGCCACTGGCACCAGGGGCATAGGGGCAGCCGCCGAGGCCGCCGAGCGAGGCGTCGAACGAACGCGCGCCGGCATCGTAGGCTGCCGCGACATTGGCCAGACCCAGCCCGCGCGTGTCGTGAAAGTGTGCGGTGAGCGGCATGTCGCCCAAATCCTGCTTCACCGCTGTAAACAAACGTTTTACCGATGCAGGGTCAGCATAACCCACGGTGTCGGCGAGTATGATCTCCTGCGCACCGGCCCGCGCCAGCCGCGTGGCGAGTTTACGCACGGCGTCCTGCGAAACCGGGCCTTCGATGGTGCAGCCGAGCGCGGTGGAAAGGCCGCCGACCACAATGGGTTTTCGCCCGGGATGATTGCGTACCAGATCAATCAGCCGTTCGAAATCTGCGGCAGATTCATCCGTTGAGCGGCGCACGTTGGCGCGATTGTGGCTTTCACTCACGGAGATCACGTAATTTATTTTGTGTACGCCGAGTTCCAGCGCGCGCTCGGCGCCCTTGATGTTGGGCACCAGCACGGCGACCGTCAAGCCGGGCAGGGTCAACGCATGCGCCACCACCTCAGCGGCATCGGCAAATTGCGGTAGCAGCTTTACCGGTACGAATGAACACACTTCCATCTCGCGCACGCCGGCGGCGTATTCGTCGCTGATCCATTGCTTTTTGATTTCGGTGGGCACGAAAGCCGAAATGCTCTGCAGACCGTCGCGGGTGCCTACTTCGTTGATTTTGACGGTGGTCATTCGCGGATCCTATATATAGCGTGCGCTGTGCGCACGAGAATCGCTGAAATCGTGTGCACGGCGCACGCTACTTTCCTTTGAATACCGGTTTGCGTTTCTCGCCGAACGCGCGCACGCCTTCGAGCCGGTCTTCGGTGACTACCGTGCGATTGTAAGCTTCGATTTCAATCGCGAGGCCGGTGCGTAGATCGACATCGAGGCCGCGGCGAATCGCGGTCTTGGCCTGGCGCAGCGACACCGGTGCGCTGGCGCACAGCGCGCGCGCGGTTTCCAGCGCGGCAGGCATTAATGCCGCCGGTTCAAACACGCGGTTAACCATGCCCCACTCGTAGCCCTCCTGCGCGGTGAAGGCCCGGCCGGTGAGTATCAATTCCTTGGCGCGGCGTTCGCCCACGGCGCGCGGCAGATTTTGCGTGCCGCCGCAGCCGGGCAATATGCCGAGCGTGGTTTCAGGCAGCGCGAAACGTGCGGTGTTCGCGGCGTAAATAAAATCGCAGGCCAGGGCGAGTTCGCAACCGCCGCCGAACGCCGCGCCGTTGACTGCGGCGATTACCGGCGCGGTGCAGTTCATGATGGCGTAGTACGCTTCCTCGAAGATGGCGTGTTGCACGCGCCATTGTTCGTCGGTCATGCCGTTGCGTTCTTTCAGGTCGCCACCGGCACAGAAGGCCTTATCGCCGGAGCCGGTGATCAGCACGCAGCGTACGTCCTGTGGGTGAAAGGCCAGCGGTGCGAATATCTCGCGCAGCTCGATGCCCATTTGCGTGTTAAGCGCGTTGCGCGTGTCGGGCCGGTGTAGCGTGATATGCAGCAGACCGTCGGCGGATTTTTCGACTTGCAGTGTTGGGTGGGTCATAAAAAGTCTTTTAAAAACAAATACTTATAACGGTTAATCGATGCGTGCGCCGGAAGAGGCAATCACCTTGGCGTAGCGCGCGGTTTCCGACGCAATGTATTTGGCGAACTCGTCGGGCGTGTTGATCATGGGTTCGACGCCGGCGGCAGCGAGGCGTTCGCGCAGTTCAGTTTGATTCATGATCGCCGACAGCTCGGAATGCAGGCGCGTAACGATTGCCTGCGCCGTGCCCGCGCGCGTGAGCACACCGTTCCATGAACTTGCTTCCACGCCGGGCGCGCCGCTTTCCGCGGTGGTGGGCAATTGCGGCAACAGCGCCGAGCGTTTGGAATGCGCGACCGCCAACGCTTTCAGGCGCGAGGCTTTCACATGCGGCAGCACTGGCGGAATGGTGCTGAACATGAATTGCGTCTGCCCGGCGAGCAGATCGGTGACCGACGGCCCCGCGCCTTTGTAGGGCACATGCACCATATTGAGCTTGGCGACGCTTTTTAACATTTCCGCCCCCAGATGATTGGCGCTGCCGTTGCCGGTGGAGGCAAACAGTATTTCTCCTGGCCGCGTGCGCGCGAGTGCGATCAGTTCCGGCAGCGTGTTCGCGGGCAGCGAGGGGTGGGCCACGATGATTTGCGGCAGCACCGCAACCAGCGAGATGGGCGCGAAATCCTTGATCGGATCGTAAGGGAGCTTTTTCACCAAGCTCGAATTGATGGCGTGGGTGGTGGCGGTGCCGAGCAGCAGCGTGTAGCCGTCAGGCGCGGATTTTGCCGCGAGATCGGCGCCGATCACGGTGCCGCCGCCGGCGCGATTATCGACTAGCACCTGTTGATTCAGATTTTTCGACAAGCGTTCCGCGACCACGCGTGCCACCAGGTCCGCACCGCCACCGGGCGGCAGCGGCACGATAAAACGAATTGGCCGAACCGGATAGGCATCGGACTGCGAAAATGCCGACGCCGCGCTTAGCAGCAGCGCGGCGCCGGTAAGAATTGCCAGCCGTCTCACGGAAATACGATGTCCGCAGCGGTCGTAATGGTGGCGAAGCGCGACACCATTTCCAGAGTGGCTTTGTGCTGTTCGTCGGTGATGGCCGCGCTGCAATCGTCGAGGATGGTGATGTCGTAGTCGCGGTCGTGGCCGTCTTTGGCGGCGGAGAGTACCGCGCCGGTGGTGGCTACGCCGCACAGCACGAGTTTGGTGATGTGATTGGCGCTCAATATCGGCTCCAGCAGGGTGGCGTAGAACGGGCTCACGCGATGCTTGATGATGTCGTAATCGTCGGGCTTGGGTGCGAGCTTGGGATGCACTTCGGTGCCCCAAGTGCCGAGCTTAAAGAGGCCCGCCTTTTTGACCCCCATGAACAAGCCGCTGTTGCTGGCGACCTCACGGTAGTCCGGTGAAAACCCCACGCGCACATAGCCGATTTTGACGCCCGCCGCGCGCGCTTTGGAAATCGCCAAAGCGGTGTTGTCGATGATTTTGCGCCGTTCGAGAATGGGGCCGTAGCCTTTTTTGCCGTTGGGGCCGTCCTCGTGGATCAGGTCGTTGATCATGTCGAGGACGAGGAACATGGTGTTGGGCATGACAGAATCTCCAGATGTAACAACTACTTCAAAGGCTTTTTAACCACGGATTAACACAGATGAAAAACAGGGGGTGCTATCTGTGTTTACCTGTATTCATCTTCGGTTAATTCGGCTTTTGAATTACCGCACCATCGGCAATTCCAAATCACATACCGCGCCATTCAACGGCACTTTCGTCGTCGGGTCTTTCGATGCCATCATCACGGTGGCGAAGCCGGGCGATGACAGATCACCGCGCTGGTTGATGCCCTTCATTTCGATATCGACCAGGGCGCATTTGTCTTTGAAGTATTTCTTCACCACCTTGCCGCTGATGAACGTGGTGTCGCCCTGGCAGTTGAACAAACGAGCTTCCATGCGCAGGCGTTTCAGTACCGCGTCGTCGCCCATCCAGTTGGTGATTGCCGTGGCAAACCAGCAGGCGCGCTGCGGCAGGTAGTCGTACATGCCCGGCACGCCTACGTCCTTGGCGAAATCTTCGCGATGGTGGCCGATGCCGGTGTACTCCACGCCGCCGCCGGTTTTCTTGTTGCGGATGTAGTGATTGGGGTGCTTGGCGGCGTGGCGCAACAGCACGCCGTGCGCCGAGCCGCGGCCGGAGGCGATGACGAACGCCATAGTGTCGGAGGCCGACAGCGGGCCGCGTGCGATTTCATCAATCGAATCGCCGACGTTGACGTCTTCCCAATGGCGGGTTTTCTGGCCTCGAATGCGGTCGATCTCGGTCATCACCATTTCGTCGATACGGTCGCGCTCCTGCGGTGTGTAGACGTGGGTTTTGATCTCTTTGTACTTTCCTGTGTCGCGCGAGGCTTTGCGCTCGTGGCGCGCGGTCAGACCCAGCGCGCGGCAAATGATTTCGTCGCGCTGGTTGGTGTAGGTCGATTCGAGATACTGCATGGCCATCTTGCCGGAGAACTTCGATTGCTTCTCATGCACGTCGATCACGCGGTTCCAGATGCTGATACGGTCGCCGGGGCGCACATTGCGCATGTATTCGCAATCAATCGCCACGCCAAAGCCGTGCACGCCGGGCAGACCCCAGTACGAACGGCCGGGCCAGTGATGCGTCCACGGAAAGCACGGGTGGGCGATCAAGCCGCCGAAGCGCGTCCAGCGCGCATATTCCTGATCACGGTACAGCGGGTTCAAATCCCCGACGCCGTTGGAGAAAATAGTGATCGCGTCCATGCTGGCATCGCGCAGGTATTGCTCCGGCCGCAGCTTGCTGCCAATGAGTTCGCGCGCGGCGGACATCGAGGCTTCGTTGATCAGGCCTTCAGGGGCTTCTTCGGTGATTTTCAGTTCGGTGGGTTTGTTCATAATGACTCCTTCAGCTTGCGGTGATTTAAATACCTGAATAACGTGAATGACTTGAATAGCTACGAGGCGGCAGCAAGCGCGTTATGCGCCTGAGGCACGAGATCGCTCAAACCCTTGCACACATACACGCCGCTCTTGGCGAGCATTTTGGTTTTTGCAGCATGACTGTCGGCCTTGCTGCCGACAAGCGCTGCCGCGTGGCCCATTTTCTTGCCGGGCGGCGCGGTCTTGCCGACGATCAATGCGGCGACCGGTTTTGCATCCTTGCGCGCGGCGTACTCCGCCACGGCGGCTTCTTCCGTGCCGCCGATCTCGCCCAGATACATCACGGCCTTGGTTTCCGGATCGGCGTGAAACAACGCCAGCGCTTCGGCAGCCGTGGTGCCCTTAATGGGATCGCCGCCGATGCCGATGACCGTGGTTTGCCCGATGCCCGCCACCGTCAAACGCTTGCTGCCTTCATATGACAGCGAGCCGCTGCGCGAGATCACGCCCATCGGCCCGCGCATAAAGCAAAACGAAGGCATGAAGCCCATCTTGGCCTTACCCGGCGAAATGATGCCCGGCGAATTCGGCCCTACCAGTCGCGCGCCGTTGGCTCGTGCCGCGGCGCGAATTTCAATGGTATCGCGCACCGGCATTTCATCGGCTGTGGCGACTACCAGTTTGCAGCCGGCTTCAATGGCTTCGATGGCCGCGGCGCGTACCAGGTGCGGCGGCACGAATACCATCGCGGTATCGGCGCTGGTGGCATTGCACGCCGCGTGTGCGCTTTCGAATACCGGAACGCCGTCTACATCGCCGCCGCCGCGTCCGGGAGACACGCCGGCGACGACCGTCGTGCCGTAGCCACCCGAATCGGTGACAAAAAATTTGCCGTAATTGCCGGTGACGCCCATTACCAGCACGCGGTTGGATTGGTCGAGAAGGATGCTCATGGTCGCTTTGTAATGAAGGATAGGTTCTTTGACCCCACCCCCACCCTAGCCCTCTGCTGCGCTTCAAGTGTGCCCTTGCCCCTGAAGGGGAGGGAATCAGAGAGGTGGTCTCCTTCCCCTTCAGGGGGAAGGTTGGGGTGGGGGTGGGGTGAGCAAGGATGCATCGTGAGTTACGCGCGCTTCGCCAGTTTGATCGCTTCTTTCACCGCCGCTTCGAGGCTGACGTGATTTTTTGCACCAAAGGTATCGAAGATGCCGGGCACCTGCTCGACATAGGTGCCATCGAGTTTGAATACCACGGGTTTTTTGCTTTTGCGTGTGGCCATGTTGGCTTTCATCGCATTGGCAACGCGGTTCATGTGCGTGCCGCCGCCGAATACGCTGACCAGAATCACTTTGACATCCGGATCGCCATCGAGCAGCGCAAACGCCGGTTTGTAGCCGCGCGTGGAGGTCGGGCCGGGGCTGGCGTCAAGAAAACACGCAGGCTTGCCGCCCAGTTGGTGGATGGTGTCCATTGCGCCCATGGTCAACCCGGCACCGCCGGAAATGAGACCGATATCGCCATCAAGCTTGACGTACATATGCCCCATTTCAAGACTGGCGCGCAGCAATTTATCGGCACGGCGCCGTTCGCCATCGCGCTGCGCAAGGATATCGGCGTTGCGGTAGTGCGCCCAATCGTCGTAAACAATTTTTGCATCGAGTGCCATCAGTTCGCCATCTTTCAGCCGTACCAGCGGGTTTATTTCGATGGTGTGGCAGTCGCGCGCGGCAGCGGTTTCCACCAGGCGCTGCGCCAGCGAGATCACGCGCTCGCGCAATTGAAAATCTTTTTCCACGGTTTCGAGCACGGCGCGTAGTTCGTGCGTGCGAAACTTCCATGGTGCGCCTATCGGGTAGCGCGCAGGCTTGGGGCCATCTTCGATATCGATGCCGCCTTTGGGCGAGTAAAGCACGACATAGCCCTCTGCCGCAGCATCAATGGTTACGGACAAATACAGTTCGCGGTCAAACGGCAGCCACGGATCGGCAAGCAATACTTCGGGTTTTTCGTCGCCGAACGAGGTGGCAAACAGTTTTTTAGCGGCGGCTTTTAATGCCTTGGCGTTGTCGACGCGTATCACGCCGCCTTGTTTGCCGCGGCCGCCGCTGCGTACTTGCGCCTTGAGCGCCACCGGGTAATCGCGCACGCGCGGCGCGCGTGTGCCCGGCTTGATTAACGTGCCTCTGGGTACTGCCACGCCGACCGAGCGCAGCAGAGCCTTGGCCTCATGTTCAAGAATCATCATGGATGGAATGTGTTCCCGTGACTGTGTGAAAAAATTACCGAGAGATTGAGCCGATAGAGCGATTGAAGCGGGGTGGACGATTCGAAGCGAGACGCGCAAGTCCAGCATACGCAATGATCCGGCGCTCGCGCGCCTCCTGTAGCCCCGACTATAAATCAAAGCGCGTGACATGACAAAATCGCGGCGCGTATTTGCTTTGTGGCGATCCGTGGCAGACTCGCCCGCCTCACTGGAGACTTTGATGAAACGCCCTACAGTTCTGCTCACCAACCCCATTGGCCGCGAAGGCATAGACATTCTCCAGCAAGTGGCCGAAGTGGTGATCGCGCCGGATACGCGCCACGAAACCCTACTCGACTGCGTGCGCGATGCGGACGCGCTATTGGTGCGCGCCTATCTGCCGGCGAATATATTCGACGTGGCGCGGCGTCTGCGCGGCGTGGTGCGTTATGCGGTGGGGCTGGACATGATTCCGATGGAAGCGGCAACCGCGAAGTCGATACCCGTAGCCAACGTGCCGGGCGTGAATGCTGTGGCGGTGGCCGAATATTGCGTGAGCGCGCTGACGTTGCTGTCGCGCCGCCTGCATCGCATGAATCACGCGTTGCGTACAGCGGATTGGAACGCGAGCCGCGAGATCGCGGATCAAAACACGGAAATTTCCGGACGCACCATCGGCATCGTGGGTATGGGCAATATCGGCCGGCGGCTGGCGGAAATCTGCCATGCCGGATTTCGCATGCGCGTGCTGGGCAATCAACGGCGGCTGGATGCGCTGCCGGATTTTGTCAGTGGCGTGGATATCGACACGCTGTGCCGCGACAGCGATTTCATCGCGCTGTGCTGCCCGCTCACCGACGCGACGCGCAATCTCATCAGCCGGGAGCGCATCGCACTGATGAAACGCGGCGCGTGCCTTATCAACGTCGCGCGCGGGCCGGTGTGGGATGAAATCGCCGTGGCAGATGCGCTGCGCGAGGACAAGCTGAGCGGCGCGGTGTGCGATGTCTATCACGAGCAGCCGCTCAAGCGCGACCATCCGTTTTTGAGTCTGGATAACATGGTGCTTACCGCGCATGTGGGCGGGCTGACGCAGGAGAGCATGCGGCGCTTGAGCATCGGTTCCGCGCAGGAGGTAGTGCGGTTGTTGCGCGACGAGAAGCCGGTGAACTTTGTGAATCCCGAAGTTTGGGCAAAACATCTTGAGCGGGTGCGGCAGTTCGGATAAGACCAATTCCATTTCATACGACAAGTAATTGTTACGTTCTATCACCCGTGCTTGTGCAGGACATGACTTCGCTAATGAAATAGAAATGGAATAAGGCGTGTATCGGAAAGCGACGATACAACCCAAGCGTCGTTCCCGCGCAGGCGGAACCCCATAACACACGTCATTTCGGCAAACACCGCATGGATACCCGCCTGTGCGGGAATGACGGGGATGGTTTATCCATGCGCCTTGAGCAACGGCGCGGTCAATTCTGACAGCGACAACTTTTGTTTTCCAGCAGCATCGAAATTCTCCGGTGCCAGCCAACGCGTAAACGCCGCATCAATCGCCGGCCACTCGCTGTCGAGAATCGAATACCAGGCAGTGTCGCGGCTGCGGCCCTTATAGACCGTGGCCTGGCGGAAAACGCTCTCGTACGAAAAACCGTAACGCTGCGCTGCGGCGCGTGAGGGCGCATTGAAGGTGTCGCATTTCCACTCGTAGCGCCGGTAGCCGAGAGCGAACGCGTGCTTCATCATCAGATGCATGGCTTCGGTGGCGGCGCGCGTGCGTTGCAGCAGCGGCGAATACTTGATGCCGCCGACTTCGATGCAGCCGCTGGCCGGGTCGATGCGCATGTAACTGGCGACGCCCACGGCTTTTTCGTCCGCCAGATTAACGATGGCGTAGAACAGCGGATCATCGCCCGCGCAGGCTTTGCGCATCCAGTCGTGATAATCCTCCGGCGTGACCAGTGGACCGTAACTTAAATACGTCCAGCCCGATCCATCGGCATCCAGCGCATTGGCGGCGCGCAGATCAGCGGCGTGCCGCGCGGGATGGAGTGCTTCGAGGCGACAGTAGCGTCCGTTCAACACCGCATGCGCGGGATGGGGCGGCGCTTTCCATTGCGGCAGCGCGGGGCCGATGGGCTGGCCGAGTGCATTAAGGTGCGTCGGTGAGTTCATAAAATATTGTGTAAAAACATATAGTTATATGTGCTTCATGATGGACTTCATTTCAAGCGCCGCAGTTCCGCCACCGTGGCCTCGTACTCCAGCAGATTTTTTGGGCAATCCCGTTGCACGCCCTGCAATAGCGTCTGCGCGGGCGCGCGCTCGCCTTTGTTGAGGTGCGCCTGCGCGATGTAAAAGTCGGCCTCGCAGCGCATTTCACGGCGGCGTGCCGTGGTCTCGGCAGTGGCGGTGCCAGCCACCACGGAGTTCACATCGGTGCGCCCCATGTAGAGCGCGATTACCGCTGAAGGCCAGCCTGCGCGAATGCGGCGTGTTTCACGTTCCAGCAGATCATCCGCGTCACTCGCGCCGCCGCGTTTGCGTGCGAGATACAGCCACAGCGCGGTGTAGACATTGGGCCGCGCATTAAACGCGGTTTCAAGATCAATCGCTGCACGCGCGAATTCGGATTGATAAAACAGCGTGCGACCGCGCGCGAAATGCACACCCTGGGACTTGGGGTCAATCTGTAATGCTTTGTCGAAATCAGCCATGGCGCGCGGGTACTCGCCCTTCACCGCCAGCTCGATCGCGCGGGCGTGAAACAGCACCGGGTCGTCAGTACGGATATGGATCGCCGCATCAAAATCCGCGATCGCGCGGTCGAATTCCCCTTTGTTGGACCACGCCGTGCCGCGATAGTAATTGGCGTTGCGCACTTTCGCGTCCATCTTCAGCGCGGTGGTGTGATCCGCGATGGCCTTATCGTAATCGCCCTTGTCGGACCACTGCACGCCGCGCAGCACATACCACACCGCGAGCATTTCGTTGTTGGCTTTGCGCGTTTCAATGGCGGCGGTGCAATGTTTGATCGCGAGATCAGGATTGTTCTTGGTGTCGCGACACAAATCCGCATCGGTGGCGGATTGTGCTTGCGCGAGGCTACCGGCCACGGCAAGCATCAATGCGATCAACTTGAATCTCATACTGGCTTTCCTTCGGTCATTTGATCCGCCCACCATTTTTTCAGCCAGCCGGTGTTGCCGCCCAGCGCCAAGGTTTCGAGCAGCCCATCCGGTATTGGCGGATACTCGCGGCGAATGTCGCGTGTGTGATTGATAAAAAATCCATTGCGGAAATCCACTTCGAGTTCGTCGCCGGTGTCGCAGAACTCCAGCACATTCACGCAATCGCTCATCACGCGCAGGCCGCAGCCCACTGCTGCGCGGTAGCCGAGAAACGGCATGGATTCGCACACGAGGCCCAACCCCAGCGCCTGCATCGCGATGTAGCCGTTCATCTTCGGCCCCATGCCGAAGTTGCGTCCGGCGACGATAATGTCGCCCGGTTGGCAGCGGGTGTGAAAGCCGGGATCGGTTTCCTCGAACAGATGCGGAATGATGTCCGCCGGATCAAAATGCCGCCCGATGATGATGCGGTTGGGCACCACGCCCCCAGGGTGGGGCACGTCGTGGCCGAGTTTGTAACAGCGACCCTTGAGTATCCAATCCGCGTCCGTCATAGCGCCGTCTCCATCATCATGAATTCGCGCGGGTCGGTGATCTTGCCGGTGACGGCGGATGCGGCCACTGTTGCGGGGCTGCCGAGATAGAGTTTGGCATCGCGCGCGCCGAAGCGCCCGGCGGGGTTATTGGTGGCGGTGGAAATCGACACTTCGCCGCTGTGCAGCGGACCGATCACCGCGTCGTTGCACGGGCCGCAACCGGCGGGCAGCATAATCGCGCCCGCTTCGATGAACACTTGCATCAAGCCTTCGCGCGACAGGCGCTTGGTGGATTCCTCGGTGCCGGGCGCGATAAACAGACGCACGGTGTTGGCGATTCGGCGGCCTTTCAACACCGTGGCGACCTGCACCAGATCGTCCCACATGCCGGAGCCGCAGGAGCCAATGAACGCGTGATCGACCGGCGTGCCGGCGGCCTCGGATAAATTGACCGCGTTTTGCACGCCACCAGGTAACGCGATCTGCGGTTCAAGACGGCTGACATCGAGCGTGAATTCTGCTTCGTAGTAGGCGTCCGTATCCGCATATACGGGTGTGAACGGGCGCTGGCCGCGCTCGCGTGCATGTTTGAGGATCGCCTCCGACGGCGGCAAAAACACGCCGTAAGCCTGTATCTCCGTGGGGCTGGAACACAGCGCCGCGCGCGCGGCGAGGCTGAATTGATCGAGGTCGCCCGCGTATTCGAGCACCTTGTAATCGATATCCACGTCGAAGATTTTCTGTTTAATCAGCATCGCCAGATGAAAGCCGATATCGCGTGCGTAGACGCCGGGTTTCAAGCGGCCCTTGAGCGTGAGCTTGACCGACTTGGGCACCTGCACCCAGTTGGTGCCGGTGGCCAGTACGCGGCTGATTTCCGAGCCAATGCGAAAACCGAATGCGCCGATGGCGCCGGCGTTGGTGGCGTGACGGTCGTTGTCGAAATAAAACATGCCCGGCAGCAGCAGGCCGGATTCCATCGGGAAAATATGGCCGTGCCCGCCGCGCCCCACGTCGTAAAAGTTCTTTACGCCCCACGCTTTTGCCGCCGCGCGATTGTATGCACCGCGCTCTGCGGCGCGTGCGCTGCCGTAAATCACGTCGTGATCGCTGACCATCATCACTTTGTCCGGCGAGGCGAGGCGGTTGATGCCCAGCGAATCCAGTTCACGTTTTGCGCCCATCACCACGCCGTCGTGAATCATCACGTAGTCGGGGTCCGGGAACACCACGTCGCCGGGGCGCACGGACGCTTTGCCGCTTTTTTTGGCGAGCACCTTTTCTACAGCGGTCATGCCCATTACACAGATCCCAAGGTGATACCCATCATCTCCAAAGCAGCCCGGCCGAGCAGGCCATACGGATTGGCCAGCGTTTCCTTGATTTCGTGATGGTTGTATTCCGGCCCGACAATCAGCTTCACCGGCTTGCCGGCTTTTTTGACCGCTTCATAAAAGGCCGGTGTCTGCCGCTGAAACTCCGGTGTTTCCAGCGTGCCGTAGGCGAGCGTCAGGGGACACGCGACTTTGTCGATGTGGCGGATGGCGCTCAGTTGCTCGATCATCGCGTCATCAAAGTTCACGTAGTCGCGCCGCGCCGACAGGCTCACCGGATACAACTCATACATGCCGCTGCAACACAGCCCGGCTTTGATGATGTTCATCGGCACACCGTAGGCGGGCCAATCAGTGGTGAGTGTGCAACCCGCGAGATGTGCGCCGGACGAATGCCCGCAGAGATAAATGCGTTCGGCGTCGCCGCCGAAACTCGCCGCGTGTTGATACACCCACGCAACCGAACGGCGCACTTGGTCGACCATGGTGCGCAGGCTGTCGGGCGCTTCTTTTACGCCGACGAAATCCGGTGCAACAAAATGCACCCCCGCTTTCACGAACAGCTCGGCGGCGAACGCATTGCCCTTGGCGGTGCCGCGATGCCATGCGCCGCCGTGGATAAAAATGAAAATCGGTGCATCAGGTTTGGACGTTTTATAGATATCCACCTTCTCGATATCGGTGGGGCCGTACGCCACGCGCAGCGGCTCGCCGATGCGTTTGCGCACCGCATCGCTTTCGCTGATGAAGCGCTTGCGCACATTGCCCGCGTGCGGCGCATACGTGGCCTGGTTGTAGGCGGCGTCGAGCGCGGCTTGATCGTAATCCATGAACACGCGTGGGCCGGTGGATTGAATGGGCAGGCTGGGGGTGTTCATTTTTGTCGGGGGATATTGCATAACATTATGTTTTTAAACGATATTTTATGGTTGTTCCGTCGGGGTGACGTTCTTGACCGCGCCGCGCCAGCCGCTGGCGGTGATATCGAACACGATGCCGCTCGGATCGCGGTACTTCACTTCGTAGTAGCTGTTCGGCGTGTTAGGCGGGCGGCCCTGAAAATGCGTTGCGCCGGCGGCCTGAACTTGCGCGGCGGCTTTGTCGAGATCATCCACCCACATGCCGAAGTGCATCACGCCGTAGTAGGGATGTTCGACGCCCGGCACCTGGCCGCCCTTAGCGAGCAGCGCGACGTTAATGATGCCATCGGTCATGTGTACGCCGTTTTGCGCGTCGCCGGCCTTGGTCATGCCGAAGGCTTCTTCAAAAAATTTCTGCGCGGCGGCGACATCGGGCACCGATAGCGCGATGTGGCGCAACTTGCAGGCTTGCTTGTCCATGATGTTCTCCGTAAGGGAGAATCGAGTATAGAGGGCGGCAGTGCTATTATCAAATCGATAGCCCTCAAGGAGACCGGTATGAAGCATGGCATGTTGATTGTAAATTTGATGATTGCGCTCGGCGTGAGCCTGCCCGCGCAGGCAGCGGAATGGAAGCCCGCGAAGCGCGTGGAAGTGGTGGTGCCTAACGCACCCGGTGGCGGCAATGACCGGCTGATTCGCCTGGTGCTGAAAATCGCGCAGGAGCAAAAACTCATCGAGCCGGTGGTGAACGTGATCCACAAACCCGGCGCGGGCGTGGTGATGGGGTTGACGTATCTGAATCAATTCGCCGGCGATGGGCACCACGTCGCGATTATCTCGTCCACGTTTCTCGGCGACTACGCGTCCGGGCGCAGCAGCATAAGCCCGTCCGACATCACGCCGATTGCGCAGTTGTTTACCGAATATGTCGCCTTCGCGGTTAAGCCGGATTCGCGGCTGAAGTCGGCAAAAGACGTGATGGCGAGCTTGAAAGCCGATGTGGCGTCGCTGAGCGCCTCTATTTCGGGCGGGCCGGGCAATCACAATCACATCGCGCTGTCGATGGTGGCGCGCGCCGCGGGCGGTGATGCAAAAAAACTCAAGATCGTGGTGTACAGCAGTGGTGCCGACGCGTTGACCGCGGCGCTGGGCGGACACGTGGATATGGTGGTCGCGCCCGCCGCCAGCGTGCTGCCGCACGTGCAGGCAGGGCGGTTGAGATTCATTGCGCTGGCCGCGCCCAAGCGGCTGGAAGGCGCGTTTGCATCCGTGCCGGTGTGGAAGGAGTTAGGGGCGAATGCAGTGACGTCAAACTGGCGCGCCATCGTCGGCCCGCGCGGCCTGCCGGCACCGCAGGCCGAGTATTGGGAAAACGTGCTCGCGCGCGTGGTCGAATCGGATGAGTGGAAAAAAATGCTCGAACGCGATGGCGTCACCAACGAGTTTCTGCGCGGCGCGCGCATGCGAGATGAACTGAAGTCGGACTACGAGGAATTGAAAGCGGTGATGACGGAGTTGGGGTTGGTGAAGTAGGGCGAAGTTGGCGCGTAGTGCGGGGGGCGAGTGTCATTACCAGCACTGTCGTTCCCGCGCAGGCGGGAATCCATAGGTTGTCGCAAGCGGCACTGTGTTATGGGTTCCCGCCTGCGCAGGCTCAGCGCCAACCTACGGATACGTTTTTTCAAATAGAGGAAGCGGCAGCGCATGGCACATGAAGAAGATCAACGATTTGATGTGGTGGTCGTCGGCTGCGGCGTCGCCGGCCTGAGCGCGGCGGTCGCCGCCGCCGAAGCCGGCGCAAAAGTGGCGGTGCTCGAACGCAGCACATTTGAGGAGCGCGGCGGCAACACGCGCTACACCACCGCCGCGATTCGCATGAAAAGCGAGGAGGCGGTGTCGGATGATTTTCTCGATGTGTTTGCCAGCAACAGCGGTTACCACGTGCAGCCGGATTTCATCGCGGCCACCGTGCTTGACCATGCCAACCGGCCACCGCAGGTGCGCGCAGCGTCGTTCACC
>CANIID010000040.1 GCA_947467315.1 Betaproteobacteria bacterium
CGCCGCCCCAGTTTTCCATGCCGGCCTTGAAGTCCTTCGGCAGCAGCGCCGCGATGGCATCGACGTTTTCCTTGTGCTCTTCGTAGGCATCCACCGCGTACTGGCGCTTCAATTTGAACTTGGTGCCTTGCAACAGCCAGCGCATGATGCCGGCGTTGACCGCGTCTTCCTTGGCTTGCGTGGGCTTGGTGGCGATACGGCCGATCTGGCCGGTGTCGTGTACCAGTTTCAGGAACAGGCGCGCGGCGTAGGCCATGCGCACGCCGGGGGTATTCATTTGCGAGTGAATATTGCCGGTGGCTTTGTCGACCGAGAATTTCTTGTTGTCCTGCGAATAGGGCAGGCCGGGCATGAAGCGCACGTTGGTGATGGAGCCATACGGACGCACATTGCAATACACGCCGGCGGCAGTGCGCAGCGGCGCATTGGCGGATTTGCCCGCGACCACGACTTTCTTGCCGCCTTCGTTCACCATGAAGTCGCCCGCGGTGGACCATTTCAGGCAGGTGTAATCCATCTTGCCGAACCACTCCAGCGGCTTCAGCTTGGTGTCGTGACGGTACTGCGCCATCATCGGGATGCCGAGGAACGGCAGGCCCAGTACGTCCAGCGCCATGATGGTGCCGTTCAGGGCAAAGGTATCGGTCAGCGCGTGCGCCACCGGTTTCACGCTGCCGGTGTTGTTGCCGCCTTCCCAGATCACCGCGTCGCTGATACCGAGCGGCTGAGTCTTGGAACGCTTGAAGATACCGTCCAGGTATTTGAATAAATCGCCTTCTTGCTCTTCTTTGGCGATTTTAAAAAGATCGAGTTTTGCGGTCATGGTGCTAAGTCTCCGTTGGAAAAAAGTATTCGTTCAGACAAAATTACAAAGCGGCGATGGCGGGGCGTCCCGAAAGGCTGCGCGCAATAATCACAGATAGCACGGCTTTCCTTACGGGAACGTAACCCCATTATCGCATTGTTTGGATTTCCTATAAATGACCGGAAAAACAGCGGTTAGTTGGTCAGTAGACATCTGTTCGTATTGTGGTCGTGGCGCTTCCGGCTAAAATATCGGCAACACGTGCAGCGCCCGCAGCGGAATAGCCGGATATTCGAGGACAGACATGACGCCAGTCATACCGTATCGCGCATATCTGTTTCACACGACTTTGTCAGAAAGCGCCATCGAGGCCGTGGTGCGGAAACATACCCATCTCGGTCAGTGGGACGGGATGCTGATCAGCAGTAAACCGTACTACGGCGAAATGCGCGCGGGCTACTTTGAGGTCACGGCGTGCGGCGCACACAAGAAGAACAGCTTGAAGCCATCACTGTCCGTCTTCAGCGAGCCGCACGGTGCTCGCCGGCGCGTGGCTGTGACGGCGAAGCCGCATGCCTTGCTGGCAGGGTTGGCGCTGGTGTTTGTGGGCGCTTGTTTGTTCTATGTGCTGCTGAATGTCCTGCATTTTTTCAGTAACTGGGAGGCGGCGCCGGTCGTCGTCTCGATCGTTAATCTGGCCATTGTCGGGGGATGCTTTGCCCTGCCGTTTCACTTTGCGGCCGGGAAGACGATGGCGTTCTGGAAAAAAGAATTGGGGTTGCAGGCTTAGCCTGCTTCCTGCATCCCGTGTTTTCAAATACAAAAAGCCCGCATGCCCCTATAAAGCCTAGGGCTAACGGATTTACTGTAGCGCAGACTGAACGGCGCTGCCCAGAACAGGAGGCGCTTTCGTCCAGAGCAGGACGGACTACGCCGCCTGAATGTTTGACGCTTGCTTGCCTTTGGGGCCCTGCGTTACTTCAAATGAGACTTTCTGGCCTTCCTTGAGGGTTTTGAATCCGCCCATCTGGATCGCCGAGAAATGCGCGAAAAGGTCTTCGCTTTTGTCGTCCGGCGTGATGAACCCATAGCCTTTGGAGTCGTTGAACCACTTCACCGTACCTGTTGCCATGCTTTTTCCTTCTTTAGAATTAATAACAGCCGCGTGCCGTTAACTTCCGCTAACCACCGATATCCAACAGCAAGCGGATATAAAGCATACACCAAAATTGGCGCTTGCAACGCGCTCGCTGTTTGTCGGTGCGGCACTTGAAATTTCCGCGATTACGTCCAAAATAGAACCCATACGCGGATTTATCGGTTCTTTGGCGGAAGAGGTGATTTACAGCTCTTTCTAATGGTTGTACCCCGCGCAATTTTGAGTTATGTTGAACTATGGCAGGCAAACCACGCGATGACACAGTACTGGAGGCGAAGCGGGCCAAGACCAAGCCGCCGCCCATGTTCAAGGTGATGATCCTGAACGACGACTACACGCCCATGGATTTCGTGGTGATCGTGTTGCAGAAGTTTTTTTCGCTGAGTCGCGAAAAAGCGTTGCAGATCATGCTCAAGGTGCATCGCGAGGGCATGGGTGTGTGCGGCGTGTATTCCAAGGATGTGGCGGCGACCAAGGTGGATCAGGTGCGCTCGTACGCCAAACAGCACCAACATCCGTTACAGTGCATGATGGAAGAAAATTGATGTGCCCTATAAACGTAATAATCGAAGCTGATAAAGGACCCCAATGATCGCTCAGGAACTGGAAGTCAGCCTGCACATGGCCTTTATGGAGGCCCGTCAGAAGCGTCACGAGTTCATTACCGTGGAGCACCTGCTGCTGGCGCTGGTGGATAACCCTTCCGCCTCCGAGGTGTTGAAGGCCTGCGCCACCGATGTGGACGATCTGCGCAAGCAATTGGCGGATTTTGTCACCGAGCACACGCCGATTCTGGCGGGCGACGAGGTGGACACGCAACCCACGCTGGGTTTTCAGCGCGTGATTCAGCGCGCGATTCTGCACGTGCAGTCGTCGGGCAAGAAAGAAGTCACCGGCGCCAACGTGCTGGTGGCGATTTTCGGCGAAAAAGATTCGCACGCGGTTTATTTTTTGAATCAAAAGGGCATCACGCGGCTGGATGTGGTGAACTTTATATCGCACGGCATCAGCAAAACGCCGCAGGCCGCACCCGCCAAATCCGAGAATGAGCCGGAGGGCGAACAAGAAGCCCCGGCTTCGGGTGGCGCGCTGGAAAACTACACGCTGAATCTCAACGTGCTGGCGCAGCAGGGCAAGATCGATCCCTTGATCGGCCGCGAAAAAGAGCTGGAGCGCGCGATACAGATTCTGTGCCGACGGCGCAAAAACAATCCGCTGCTGGTGGGGGAGGCGGGCGTGGGCAAGACGGCGATCGCCGAGGGTCTGGCGAAGCGTATTGTCGATGAAGCGGTGCCCGACATTCTGCAAAAAAGCACGGTCTACGCGCTCGACATGGGCGCGCTGCTGGCCGGCACCAAGTATCGCGGCGATTTCGAGCAGCGGCTGAAAGCGGTGCTGAAGCAGTTGCAGGAAAACCCGCACGCGATCCTGTTTATCGACGAGATCCACACGCTGATCGGAGCGGGCGCAGCGTCCGGCGGCACGCTCGATGCGTCCAACCTGTTGAAGCCGGCGTTGTCGAATGGACAGCTCAAATGCATCGGCGCGACGACATACACCGAGTTTCGTGGCGTATTCGAGAAAGACCATGCGCTGTCGCGGCGCTTTCAGAAGATCGACGTGCTAGAGCCGTCGGTTGAAGAGACGGTGCAAATTCTCAAAGGACTCAAGTCGCGCTTCGAGGAACATCACGGCGTCAAGTACATGGCGGCGGCCTTAACTGCCGCTGCTGAACTGGCGGCGCGCTATATCAACGACCGGCATCTGCCCGACAAGGCCATCGATGTCATCGACGAGGCCGGCGCCGCGCAACGCATCCTGCCGAAATCGAAACAGAAAAAAGTCATCAGCAAGCACGAGATCGAGGAGGTGGTGGCGAAGATCACGCGTATTCCGCCGCAGACCGTGTCCAGCGACGACCGCAGTCAACTCAAGACGCTTGGTCGCGATTTGAAAGCAACCGTATTTGGTCAGGACAAAGCCATCGACGCGCTGACCACAGCGATCAAAATGGCGCGCAGCGGCCTGGGCAATCCGTTGAAGCCTATCGGCAGCTTCCTGTTCTCGGGCCCGACGGGCGTGGGCAAAACCGAAGTGGCAAAACAGCTTGCCTACGTGATGGGTGTGGAGCTGATTCGCTTCGATATGTCGGAGTACATGGAGCGTCATGCGGTGTCGCGCTTGATCGGCGCGCCGCCCGGCTATGTGGGGTTCGATCAGGGCGGCTTGCTCACCGAACAAATCACCAAGCAACCGTATTCGGTGTTGCTGCTCGACGAAATCGAAAAAGCGCACCCGGATATTTTCAACATCCTGTTGCAGGTGATGGATCACGGCACGCTCACCGACAATAACGGCCGCAAGGCGGATTTCCGCAACGTGGTGATTATCATGACCACCAACGCGGGCGCGGCGGAGCTGTCGAAAACCAGCATGGGCTTTACGCAGAGCAAGCAGGCGGGCGACGAAATGGGCGAGATCAAGCGCCTGTTCACGCCGGAGTTCCGCAACCGGCTGGACGCGACCATTTCGTTCGCGCCGCTGGATCGCGAAATTATCCTGCGCGTGGTGGATAAATTCCTGATGCAGCTCGAGGATCAGTTGCACGAGAAAAAAGTCGATATTACGTTTACGCAAACGCTGAAAGATTATCTGGCGAAGAAAGGCTTCGACCCGGCGATGGGCGCGCGCCCGATGGCGCGCCTGATACAAGACACCATCCGCAGCGCGCTGGCCGACGAACTGTTGTTCGGCAAGCTGGTTAGCGGCGGCAAGGTGACGGTCGATCTGGATGCGACCGACAAAGTGAAGCTGATTTTCGCGGAAGAGAAAAAAGCGGAAGCCAGCGTGGTCTGATGCACGGTTGCTGCGCTCAACAAAAACCCCGGCGGGCCCGGGGTTTTTCTTTTTGGGGCAGCGAAAGTTTTGCGGATGTGGAATCTTCGCGGCATTGTTATACTGTCCGCGACAATTTTGACTAGGAGTTGCTCATGAACAGCCCATGGTTCGGCGCGGCGTGTGCCGCGGTACTGATGGCGGCGCCGGTCGCGCACGCGCAAGACCCCAATCCCAACAATGCCGCGCGCGCGCTGGCCGCGACCTGCGCCACGTGTCACGGTACCGAGGGTCGCAGCGTCGGCGGCGTGCCGCCGAGTCTTGCGGGCCAGAGCAAGGCATCGTTGTTGCAGCAACTCAAGGATTACAAGGACGGCAAGCGTCCGGGCACCATCATGCATCAGCATGCCAAGGGATACACCGACGCTCAGCTTGAGCAGATCGCCGGCTACTTTGCCGCGGTTAAACCTTGAGCGTAACCGGAGACGACCATGACCATTTCCAGACGTAAATTTATGCAATGGACGGCCGCTGCGGGCGCGACATCGCTCGCCGGATGTGCAACCACTGGCGGCGGCAGCGCCGGGCGCGTGGTGGTGATCGGCGCCGGCATCGGCGGCGGCACGGCAGCCAAATACGTGAAGCTATGGGCGCCGGATATGGATGTGACCGTGGTCGAGCGCGAAGCCGGATTTATCTCGTGCCCGATCAGCAACCTGGTGCTTGCGGGCAACGCCAATATGAATGACATTTCCCGCGATTACAGTGGGCTCGCCAATCGCGGCATCAAGGTGGTACGCGATAACGCGGTGGCGATAGACCCGGTGGCGAAGGCCGTGCGGCTGGCAGGTGGCAGTACGCTGGCCTACGACCGCTTGATCGTGTCGCCCGGCGTGGATTTTTTGTATGACACGATTCCGGGACTGAACAATGCCACCGCGCAAGCGCAGGTGTTGCATGCATGGAAGGCGGGGCCGCAAACGCTGGCGCTGAAAAAACAACTCGAGTCGATGAAGGACGGCGGTGTGTTCGTGTTTCATATCCCGCTGGCGCCGTATCGTTGTCCGCCGGGGCCGTACGAGCGCATTTGCCAGGTGGCGGATTATTTCAAGCGCGCCAAGCCGAAATCAAAAATCATCGCGCTCGACAGCAATCCAGACGTGGTGTCGAAGGCGGGCTTGTTCAAGGCGGTGTGGAACGGCCAATATAAGGGGATGATTGATTACCGCCCCAACAGCGAAATCGCCGATGTCGATGTCAAAGGCAGCACCATCAAGCTGCAATTCGGCGATGTCAAAGGCGATGTGCTCAACGTGGTGCCGCCGCAACGCGCCGGTGACATTGCGCGTCAGGCCGGGCTGATTAATGCAAACAACCGCTGGTGTACCGTAGACTGGCTCACGTGCGAATCCACAGCGGTGAAAGGCGTGCATGTGCTGGGCGACGCCACCTTGTCGGCGAATGCAATGCCCAAGTCGGCGAGCATGGCGAACCAGCATGCGAAAGTGTGCGCGGCGGCGGTGATCGCGCTGATCAAGGGCCAGCCGGTGAATCCGGAGCCGATGATGATGAACACCTGCTACAGCTTCGTCGATGCCAAGAACGTGATTCATGTGGCGTCGGTGCATGCCTACAGCGCGGCAGATAAAACCATGTCGGTGGTGAAGGGTGCCGGCGGATTGTCCGACAAGCCCAGTGAACTCGAAGGTGCTTACGCGTGGGGCTGGGCGAAAAACATCTGGGCAGATTCTCTGTCGTAGTGTTATAAGTATTTGTTTTTATTGTGTTTTTTGTCTGCATGGCGGGATCAGCCAGAATGTCGCGGCGACCGCCAGCGCGAACACGACATACAGTACGGTAAACACCCACTCCGGCGCGCTGAAAAACATCAGTCGATGCAACCAGCGCGCGATGAAGCTGTGGTCGACGGCTAGGCTGCTCGTGGCACCCGTACTACGTAAGGCGTCTTCCCATTGGGTGAGCGGGCATGTCACTCCGAGCAGCGCTTCGCCGACGACAACCCCGATGGCTGCCAGGTGCGCGAGGCGAAACTTGAAGCTGCGTATCCAGCGCCAGCCGCGCCACGCGCCGATCCACGTCAGCAACAAGCCGCTGACGACAAACAGCACGAATAGAAAGTGAACCAGTAGAATCGCGTCGGCGAGCAGGACGCGCATGCAATGTTGACGCGGCGTTAGCTGCCGATGACTACCGGCCGCTTGCGGTCGCTGACCCACTCGCTCCACGAACCGGGGAACAGCCGTGAGCCGCTAAGCCCCGCCACTTCCATCGCCAAAAGGTTGTGGCAAGCGGTGACACCGGAGCCGCATTGATGTACCACGCTGGCGGGTGCGTGCTCATTGAGCACGGAGGCGAATTCGGTTTTTAACGTGGCCGCCGGCTTGAAGCAGCCATCGTCCGTCAGATTGCTTTTGAAGAAGCGATTCAGCGCGCCGGGGATATGCCCGGCCACCGGATCCAGCGTCTCATTCTCGCCGCGAAAGCGGTCGGGGCTGCGCGCGTCGAGGATGCGCAGTTTCTTGTGATCGAGATTGGCAGCCACCTCGTTCACGCTCACCGCGGACTGCGGACTCGGATTGGGGTTGTAGGTCGTGGGTTTGATCACCAGCAACTCGGTGGTGACGGGTTTGCCTGCTTTGACCCACGCATCAATGCCGCCATCGAGTACTGCCGCGTTAGTGTGCCCGACCCAGCGCAGCATCCACCACAGGCGCGAGGCATACACGCCGCCTGAACTGTCGTAGGCCACAACCTGTTTACTGTTGTCGATGCCCAGCGCGGCGAGCCGCAGCGTAAAGGTAATCGGATGCGGCAGCGGATGACGGCCATTGATGCCGGTCTTGGGGCCGGACAAGTCTTCGTCGAGATGCAGAAAGCGTGCGCCGGGAATGTGCGCTTGCGCGTAGGCATTGCGTCCCAACTCGTAGTGGGCGAGATCGTGACGGCAATCGCACACGATCACGTTCGCATCCTTAAGATGCGCGGCGAGATCGGAGGCGGATATCAGTGTGGAAAATACCATCGGACGCCTGGTTGCGAGGTTGCGCGGGGTTGCAAAGGTAATCGAAAAGAAATCCGTTGCAAAGTGCGGGGCGTGAAAAAGGCGGTGAGGGTACTGCCCTGACCGCCTCTAACGCTATGTTTTTGCTGATGAATTATTTTTTCGAGGCCGGGCTCAAATGTGGGTCGATCTCGCGCCTTAAAAATTCATGAAAGTGCTGCATGCCGTCTTCCATCGGCGATTGATACGGGCCGGCGTCGCTGACGCCTTGTTCGTATAGCGCTTTGCGTCCCGCCGTCATGCGGTTGATGATGTCTCGGTCTTCGATTGCGGTTTCGCGGTACGCCGCCTGTTCGGCTTCGATGAACTCGCGCTCGAACAACACAATCTCTTCGGGGTAGTAAAACTCGACCACATTGGTGCAGGCCTCGGGGCCGCGCGGAATGATATGGCTCACCACCAGCACGTGCGGATACCACTCCACCATCAGGCCGGGAAAGTACGTCAGCCAGATCGCGCCGTGCGCGGGCGCCTTGCCGTCGCCGTGGCGCATCACCTGCTCATGCCAGCGTCGGTAGACATCGCTGCCGGGCTTGGCGAGGCCGTGCTTCACGCCGCAGGTTTGCACGCTGTGCCAATCGCCGAATTCCCATTGCAGATCGGCGACATTTACAAACCCGGCAAGACCGGGATGAAACGGCTCGACGTGATAATCCTCGAGATAGACTTCGATGAAGGTCTTCCAGTTGCAGGCGTATTCCTCGGTTTCCATGCGGTCGAACATGAAGCCAGCGAAATCAAGGTTGTGCGCCGCGCCGAGCGCCGCAAGATCACGCGCGATGTCACGCTGGCCCGCGAACAGCAGGCCGTTCCAGTTTCGCAGCGGGGTTTGCGCGAGATCAAGGCAGGGGTTTTGCGGAAAGTGCGGCGCGCCGAGCAGCTTGCCGTCGAGCCCGTAGGTCCAGCGGTGGATCGGGCACACGATGTTTTTTGCATTGCCGCGGCCCTGTAGCATGATCGCCTGACGGTGGCGGCAAATATTGTTCAGCAGTGCAACGCCCTCGGCGCCATGCACCAGCGCGCGGGCGTCGTTGGCCCACGGCAACGCGTGATAGTCGCCCGCGTTTGGCGCGAGCAATTCGTGGCCCGTGTAGTTGGGGCCCGCATCGAACAGCAGACGTTTTTCGAGTTCATGTATCCGTGAATCGAAGTACCAATCCACGGGAAGCTGCGACGTGCTTCTGCGCAGTGCGGTGACGCTGGAAAGATCAGACATGCAGTGAGGGTGCGCTAGGGAGCAATAAAGTCGATTGAAAGACCATCGGTCGTGAGGTCTGTATTATGCGTAAGGGACTGATTTTCAAGACTTTTAGGCGGAAAAGAGGGGGCTATTCTTCCGTAACTCCCGGCAAAAAGCAACGCCAATCGTTTTACTTCGCCCCCTCACTTGATAACCTTATGTTTATAAAAAGAAATATCGCCGTAGTGTGCGACGGTCGATTCGCTGGTGTTGTCGGTGTCGGTGGCGATGGCCACCGCCAGCACGGCTGGCGCATCCTCGCCGAACGCCGCCTTGAAATCGGCGGCCACGTCGCGCTCCACCGTCAGCCACTGGTTCACGCGGGACGCGCCGCTTTCAGCGACGATCATGCGCACGCGGTGGGTATACGGGCTGGTGACAATGGTGCCGGCGGGCGCCTTGCCGTCCCATACATAGCACAGCGTCGCG
Organism: Betaproteobacteria bacterium; assembly: GCA_947467315.1. GTDB lineage: Bacteria > Pseudomonadota > Gammaproteobacteria > Burkholderiales > SG8-41 > UBA5216. Next base: position 9,551 of record CANIID010000040.1, read on the forward strand.
GCGGGAATGTTCGGATCGTACAACGCGCGCGCCAGACGTATCTTGGTACGTTCGGCGAAGGATAATTTTTCCAACGGGTAGTCGAACATCACATACACGCGCGCGGGATAGTCGTCGCCGGCTTTCGAGCGGATGTCGCTGGCCTTCAGAATGTTGGCGATTTTCCAGCGCCATTGAAGGATGGGAAATTCAGCGGGATTCACCTTCATGGCGCGACTGAGTCCCGACGCGGCCGCAGTGGATTCGGCGCGCAGCACCGTGACGCCGTTGTCGTCCACCAGCATGTAGCGCGTGGGATCTTTTGCGCTGGCTACGCGCAGCGGTTTCCAGATTTCCGGCAGCGGCGCGCCCGCTTGCAACGCGGAGAAGGCGGCGACGACCAGCGGGTCAGTTTGCGATAGCGCAGCGGCGGCCATGCAACAGGCCGCGATGGCGATAGCCAGGCGGCTACGCCAGCGGCGAGGCATCATGCGCAATCACCAACTCCGACCAACGCCGGTAGTCTTCGGGGCGGTCTATGTCCCACAGCGTTTCCAGTTCGCGCCAGCGCCAGCCGAGCGTCTTGAGCCGAGCGCGCGTGGCGGCAAGTACCGTGTCGCCGCCCCACGCAATGCCGTCGAACAAACGCGCGTCGCACTGCGCGAGGCCGAACAGTGCGTAGCCGCCGTCTTCGGCGGGTATCAATACCGCGTCGTTGCCTTGCGCCAATGCGCCGTGTGCATCACGCAGATGTTGCGCCGTGAGTACCGGACAATCGGTGCCGACGATGATCACGTGCGCGTGACGCGCGAGCCCATCCTCGAACGCGTGGCACATTCTGGCGCCCAGATCGCGACCGTGTTGCGGTATCAGCGCGACGCCGAAGCGGCGGCCGCAGTCCTGCAAAAACACGTCGTCAACATCCGGCGCGCCATGCAGTTCCACCGGGCCGAGGCCGGCCGCGGTGGCGGTCACCAGCGTGCGATGCAGCAACTGGCGATGCAGCGCAGCCGCGCCCTCGGCGCCCAGCGCGGGTATCAAGCGCGTCTTCACCTCGCCCGCACGCGGCGCTTTGGTGAAAACGATCACCAGCGCGTCACAGCTTGTGGATGACATAGCGCTCCGCCAGTGTGTTGGGATCCGCCCCCAGCCAGTATTGAAAGCGCAGCCGCCACATTAAAAAAATCGTGCGCCACACGCCGTGTTTTTCCCAGCGTCGCCCGGAAGCCACGATGCGGTGGCGCAAGGCCAGCGGCCGGCCGAACGCCTTGAGTTTTTGGGTGAGTGCAATGTCTTCCATCAGCGCGATGTCCGGATAGCGGCCTGCGGCCTCGAACAGCGAGCGCGTGACAAAAATGCCTTGATCGCCGGTGGCAACACCGGTCAACCGCGAGCGCAGATTCATCATCGCGCCCACCACGCGCAGCAGCTGATGCGCGCCGGTGAGCGTGACATCAAAACGGCCCCAGGTTTTGCGCGCGCGATTGAGACCATCAACGATCACGCCGTCTGCCGCGGCGGGCAAGCGGCAGTCGGCGTGGAGGAAAAGCAACAGGTCACCACGTGCCTGCGCCGCACCGGTGTTCATCTGACGGGCGCGGCCACGCGGGGCGCTAACGACCTGATCGGCCAGCGGGCGTGCGATTTCAACGGTGTTGTCCGTGCTGCCGCCATCGACCACCACGATTTCCACGCCGCGCGCGCGCAGCGGGGCGAGCGCTTGCAGCGATGCGGCAATATTTTCTGCTTCGTTCAGGGCGGGGACAATGACGGATAGCACACGCAGTTACTTCTTGGCGTCGTTAAGGCCCCAATCATAATCCAGATGCTTGATTTCGGCTTTGCCGTCGCGGATGATTTTCTGCTGCTCGGCGTTGTCGGTAAGTAGGTTGGCGTACTTGGCGAAGAACTGCTCGCGTGACTTGATGCCTTTTAGCCCGCTGGTGAAATCGACCGCATACCACTTAAAGATTTCGGATACTTCCAGGGCATTGCTGGTGGCGTTGTAACGGTTGCGTGTTTTGTCAGACAGGGTGCGCACCAGCTGATCTTCCAGTTGCGCATCCAGCTTGTCGGCGACGAAGGCTTCTTCGCGCAGCATCGGGCAGCCGATGGACGCGCAATTCACCGCCATGTGGATGCGCGGGTCGTCGTAGACGCCCTTGGCGCGGATGGTGTCGTGTTCGATGGTGTCGAGCGCGAACTCGCGGCCAAACAGTTTGAAGAATTTATCCTTGAACGGATTGCCGAATACTTTGCCGTAATCCCACACCGATTTGATGTTGGGGTAACGCAGCAGAATTTTCTCGATCATGTGCGCGTTGTAGGCGTTGATCAGAAACGCGAGCTGCTGGTTTTTGCTCCAGCTTTTGAAGTCGGCCTCACTGACTTTGGCGAGGGTTTCGAGATACGTTTTCAGCGCCGGGCGATCCTTGGCGATTTCCGCGTAGCGCACTTGCGAGGCTTTGCCGCTGTCGATCACGACCACGTGTTTTTTCAGTAGCGTGCTCCATGCTGCGTGCGAGTGATCGAACTGCGCCCACGCGGCGGCACCCGCGAGCAGCCACAGCGAAAGTATCGTAAGTATTTGTTTATAAATCATATTTAAAATACTCGTCTGTTAGTGATGATCGGTTCGCGGTGCGGCTTTTGTGCCTTGCCCCAGTAACCCAAACGCGGCACCCGCCACGGCGCCGACACCGCCCGCGCCGCGCCGCCACGCGTTAAACGCTGCGGAAAATTTCAACTGTTGTTCCGTGGTCTGCGCTTTTTTCCACACGCCCGCCGCGTATTTGTTGGCCTCGCCCAGCGTCGGGTAAATGTGGATGGTGCCTAAGATTTTGTTGAGCCCAAAACCGTGTTTCATCGCAGCTACGTATTCGACCAGCAGATCGCCCGCGTGTTCCCCGGCGATGGTGACGCCGAGTATTTTGTCGCTGCCCGGCGCGGTGATGACCTTGACCATGCCGTGCGCTTCGCCGTCGGCGATGGCACGATCCAGATCGTCGATGCCGTAGGTGGTGACTTCGTGCGGAATGTTTTTCTCTTTTGCCTCGGTTTCGTTGAGGCCGACACGCGCGACTTCGGGGTCGGTGAACGTACACCACGGCACCACCGAGTAATCGACCCTGAATTTTTTCAGGTTGCCGAACAGCGCATTCACCGCGCAGTACCACGCCATGTGCGCCGCCGTGTGGGTGAACTGGTAGGGGCCGGCAACGTCGCCACAGGCGAAAATATTCGGATAGATCGTTTCCAGATATTCATTGACCTCGACCACGCGCGTGGCCGGAATGCCGAGTTCCTCAAGGCCGTAACCTTTGAGATTGGCGACGCGGCCTACCGCGCACAGAATTTCGTCGAAGGCGATGCGTTTTTCGACGCCGTTGTTTTCAACCACGAGAAATTTCTCGCCGTTTTCGACGATGACCTGTTTGGCTTTGTGATTGACCAGTACTGCGATGCCTTCTGCCTGAAAGCGTTTCATTACCAGATCGGAGATTTCCGGATCTTCGCGGAACAAAATGCGCGGCAGCATTTCCACCTGCGTCACTTGCGAACCAAAGCGCGCGAAACATTGCGTGAGCTCACTGCCGATGGGGCCACCGCCGAGCACGATCAGGCGCTTGGGCAGTTTGCGCAGATTCCACACGTTATCGGAGGTCAACGGGTTGGCTTCCGCCAGTCCCGGTATCGGCGGAATGAATGGGCGTGCGCCCGCGGCGATGACGATGTTTTTAGTGGTGAGCGTTCTGCCGCCGACGGAGACTTCCCACGGCGACATGATTTTCGCCTCGCCCTGGATGCACTCCACGCCCAGCGCCGTGTACCGCTCGGCGGAATCATGCGGCTCGATGGCTTTGATGATGCCTTGCACGCGTTCCATCACTTCGGCGAAATCGAATTCCGCGCTGGCCGAACGGATGCCAAACTCCTTCGAACGCTTCATATGCGACAGCAACTTCGCTGAGCGGATCAGCGCTTTCGACGGCACGCAGCCGGTGTTCAAACAATCGCCGCCCAGTTTGTGTTTTTCAATCAGGGTAACTTTGGCCTTCACCGCGGCCGCGATGTACGAGGTGACCAAGCCCGCCGAGCCGCCGCCGATCACCACCACGTTGCGGTCATACGACGCGGGGCGTGTCCATTTTGCGTAGACCTTGCGCGCCTTGAGTGTGTCGAGAAATTTCTTCGCGATCAGGGGAAAGATGCCGAGCAATATGAAGGCGCCGATCAATCCCGCCCCAATCTTGAACTCACCGAGCTGGGTGCCGGCATAGACGAACACAACGGTACCGGCCAGCATGCCAAGCTGGCTTACCCAGTAATAGGTGAACGTTTTGATGGGGGTCAGCCCCATCACCAGATTGACCATGAAAAACGGAAACGCCGGCACCAGCCGCAGCGCGAACAAATAAAACGCGCCTTCTTTCGCCACGCCGTCGTTGATCGGCTTTAACTTGTCACTGAACTTGCCCTGCACCCAGTCGCGCAGGAGAAAGCGCGAGGTGATGAACGCCAGCGTCGCGCCGATGCTCGAGGCAAACGACACCAGAATCGTGCCCCACAGCAAACCGAAAATGGCCCCGCCCGCGAGTGTCATGATCGCCGCACCCGGCAGCGACAGACCGGTGACCACCACGTACAGCACAAAATAAATCAGCGCCGCCTGCGCCCAGTTCGCCTGCACGTAAGATGCGATATCTACTTGTTTTGAAAGGAAAAATTCTTTCGTCAGAAAGTGATGGCCGCCGAGTGCAAAAAACGCCGCGATAGACGCGGCGATGAGGATGAAGACCAGCAGCTTGTTGCGGTTCATGGCAGTTTCCTGGCGAGTGTCAGCTTGGTCGTGCCAAACGTGGGTAACTTACTGGCGCGGGCTGCACTCAGCAGCAACCGCCGCCGTCATAGAAGTAGGTCGATCCGGTGATATGAATATCCTGCCGCCCCAGTGCTGCCAGCGCCCTAGCCGTTTTGTCGCATACCGCGAGCGGCTGGTTCTGAGTCAGGTTATGCCCCTTGCGGTCGTCAAAATTTTCGTCGTCGCCGAAATAGATGGCGGTTTGGCCGGTGAACACACACGGGCCGTCGGCGGGCATGGGGTCTTTGATGGCGCAGATTTCGACGCTCTCGACAAAGATCACGTGATCGGTGGCGTAGTGGCGTGGCGACAGAATTCGATAAGGCCGCTTGGCGCGCACTTCGATGGTGCCGAAGCCGATATCAGTCAGGCGCTTGATGTAGGTCGCCAGCGGCAGAGCGCCAGTGAGACACAGCGCGCGCAGGCGCTGGTCGTTTTTCAGGTTGGCGGGCATCGGCGTTTCGCACACCGGATCGGACAGTATCAGGCGACCGTGGGGTTTTAACACGCGGTACATTTCAGCCAGCGCGCGGCTCAGATCGTCGTCGTGAAAAATATTGAACAAACAATTTTGCGCCGCGACGTCAATCGTGGCATCGCCAATCGGAAGGTACAGGGCGTCGCCCTTGCGCAGATCAATAAAATTTGATTTGAACCAAAGGTTGAGCAATTCCGCCTCGCGCAGGTTGTCGCCGCAGGCGCTGATCATCTCATCGACCACATCCAGACCGATCACGCTGCCCGCACGCCGCGAGAAATAGCTGAACTGCAACAATTCCATGCCGCCGCCGACGCCGACATACAGCACCGACGGATTGCCGGCGAGATCGCGTGGATGCACCGTGCTACCGCAGCCATAGTTCATGGCCAGCATTTTGGTGGGTATCGCCAGTTCCGGCAGTTGCCATACGGGCGTAGTGGTGCAGCATAGGCCCTGTTGCGGATTCAGCGCGGCTTCTTTGTAGACATCGCGCGTGGTGGATAGATAGGAGTCGTCCATGTTTTCTTTTTATGAGTGGTGGAATAGGTAAAGCTATGCCGCCAGCGCGCCGCCGCAGCTCGAGCCTTGCCCGGCGGTGCAGCCGTAGCAATGGTCTTTGACCACGATAGGGTTGTGCGTGATGTCCGCGCCCATCAGTTCGCGCAAATGCGTGCGCGGTTTGTTTTTCCACGCCAGCGGCAGGTTGAGCATCTGATTGAAATCGCAATCGTAGACGTAGCCTTTCCAGTCCACTGACAGCAGCGTTTTGCACATTAGCGAATCCAGATTCTGTGGCTGATAGGCGTTTTTCAGCACGTCCATGTAATGCGTGAACTGGCCTTTGGAAATCAGTGTGCTGCCGAAGCGTTGTATCGGCATGTTGGTGATGACGTAAAGCTCGGTGAATTCAATGCCGAAGTGTGCGCCCAGATGTTTGCGGTAATCGCTTTGCAGCGGGCCTTGCGCCGGTGGCAGCGCCGCGCCTTGCGGGTTGTAAACCAGGCTCAGCTTGAGCGGCGAACCGGGCTTGCCGTAGCCTTTTTCGTTCAGCAGTTGCAATGCGCGGATGCTGGTATCGAACACACCTTTGCCGCGCTGCTTGTCCACGTTTTGTTCGAGATAGCAGGGTAGCGACGCGACGATATCGACACCGTTGTCACACAGAAAATCCGCCAGCGACTCCTGGCCCGGCTCAAACAGAATGGTGAGGTTGCAGCGATCGATCACCCGCACGCCGATGTCACGCGCGGCTTTCACCAGCAAGCGGAAATGCGGGTTCAGTTCCGGCGCGCCGCCGGTGAGGTCGAGCGTCTGGATGCCCGCCGACTTGAGAAACGCAATGACTTCGAATATCGTCTCGCGGCTCATTGCCTCGGTGCGCGTGGGGCCGGCGTTGACATGGCAATGCAGGCAGCTCTGATTGCACTTGTAGCCGAGATTGACTTGCAGCGTGTCGAGCCGCTTGCGGCGTATGGCGGGGAAGTCGCTGACTTCCATCAGCGGCAGGGTGGCGTGCATACGTGGGTTCCTGTTTTTTTCTGTACGTTACCAGTTTAGTCTACTCTATGGGCGATCCCTTACAGTCGGCATGCACCGTCGGCAGCACATGATTTGACAGTGATGACAATAGGGCTTTCCCCCGGCACTTTCATTGACCGCAACCCTCTGATTAGGCTACCCTTTCGCACTCTGTACATTGTCTGCCGAAGTCTAAGAATTAATCCTTTCCGCAATATGTCTAAAACAACTAAACCGCAAACCTTTGAATCCGCGCTCGCCGAGCTGGAGGAGATCGTGTCGGACATGGAAGCCGGTCAATTGCCGCTGGAAAAATCTCTGGCGGCATATCAACGTGGAGCGGAGCTGCTTAAATTCTGTCAAACCACGCTGCAGGACGCGCAACAGCAAGTCAAGATACTCGAAGACGGGGTGCTGAAAAACTTTGGCGCGGCAGGGCAGTGACGTCGTGACAAATCCACTAGACTTTCAGGCTTGGGCCGCGGCCGGGCAGAGCCGTATCGAGGCGGTGCTGCAAAAATTGCTGCCGGCGCCGGAAATCGCACCGCAACGGCTGCATCAGGCAATGCGCTATGCGGTGCTGGGCGGCGGCAAGCGTGTGCGGCCGCTGCTGGCGTTTGCGGCAGGCGAACTGTCGCAGGCTGATCCAGAGCGTGCCGCGCTCGCCGGCGCGGCGGTGGAAATCATTCACGCGTATTCCCTGGTCCACGATGATCTCCCGTGCATGGACGACGATGTGTTGCGCCGGGGCAAGCCCACTTGCCACGTGGAGTTCGACGAACCCACCGCGCTGCTGGTGGGCGATGCGCTGCAAAGCCTGGCGTTTCAGGTGATAACGGAATTCAAGCTTTGTGACGATGCCGCTGTGCAACTGGAGATGGCGAAGTTGCTCGCGATTGCCTCGGGTTCGCGCGGCATGGCGGGCGGGCAGGCGATTGATCTGGCGGCGGTGGGCAAGGTGCTGACGGTGCCGGAACTGGAATTCATGCATGTGCATAAAACCGGCGCGATCATACGCGCGGCGGCATTGCTGGGGTTGAAGTGCGGTGCGCCGGTGAGCGCGGGTGAGTATGCGTACGTGGACACCTTTGCCAAGCTGATCGGGCTGGCGTTTCAGGTGGTCGATGATGTGTTGGATGTGGATGCGTCGAGCGCTACCCTGGGCAAGACCGCCGGCAAGGACGCCGAACAGGGTAAGCCCACCTATGTGAGTGCGATGGGACTCTCGCGGGCGAAAGCCTTCGCCGAAGAATTGCGGTTGGAAGCGATGAAATCGCTGGACAGTTTTGGCGAACGCGCGTTGCGGCTGCGGCAATTAGCCGACTTTATTGTGCTGCGGAAATTTTGATGTCCCGAAATTACGATTTGCTGAAAATGGTGGATACGCCACAGGCCTTGCGGCAACTGGAGCGCAGCCAGTTGCATCGGCTTGCCGGCGAATTGCGGCAGTTCCTTATTGATTCCGTGAGCCAGACCGGCGGGCATCTGTCGTCGAACCTCGGTACGGTGGAATTGACCATCGCGCTGCATTATGTGTTCAACACGCCGCATGACCGGCTGGTGTGGGACGTGGGCCATCAAACCTACGGTCACAAGATACTCACCGGGCGGCGCGAGCGCATGAGCACCTTGCGCATGTGGCAGGGGTTGTCCGGTTTTCCGCAGCGTACCGAGTCGGAATACGACACCTTCGGCACCGCGCATTCAAGCACCTCGATCAGCGCGGCGCTGGGCATGGCGGTCGCTTCCAAGCTCGCCGGCGTGCCGCGTCAAGCGGTGGCGATCATCGGCGACGGCGCGCTCACGGCGGGCATGGCGTTCGAGGCGCTGAATAACGCCGGCGATATGGATGTCGATCTGCTGGTGATTTTGAACGACAACGATATGTCGATTTCACCGCCGGTGGGGGCGCTAAACAAATATCTCGCCAAGCTGATGTCGGGGCGGTTTTATGCCAAGGCCAAGGGCTTGGGCAAAAAGGTGCTGGGCGATATTGCGCGCCGCGCCGAAGAGCACGTCAAAGGCATGGTCACGCCCAGCACGATGTTCGAGGAATTCGGCTTTAACTACATTGGGCCGATCGACGGGCATGATCTGGATGCGTTGCTGCCCACGTTGAACAACATCAAGCAGTTGAAGGGGCCGCAGTTTTTGCATGTGGTCACACGCAAAGGGCAGGGTTATAAACTCGCGGAAGCCGATCCGGTGCTGTATCACGGCGTATCCAAATTTGATTCCACCAACGGCATCGCCGGTGGCAAAAGCGGCGGCAAGCCCGCCTACATGCAGGTGTTTGGCGAGTGGCTGTGCGCGATGGCCGCGCACGACAAGCGACTGGTCGGCATTACGCCCGCGATGCGCGAAGGTTCGGGCATGGTGCAGTTTGCCGCGCAGTATCCTGACCGCTATTTTGATACCGGCATCGCGGAGCAGCACGCGGTCACGTTCGCGGCGGGCCTGGCGTGTGACGGCGCGAAGCCGGTGCTGGCGATTTACTCCACGTTTTTGCAGCGCGGTTTCGACCAGTTGATACACGATGTGCAGATACAGAATCTGCCGGTGGTGTTCGCGCTGGATCGCGCGGGCTTGGTCGGCGCCGATGGCGCCACGCATCACGGCAGTTTTGATTTGTCGTATCTGCGCTGCCTGCCGAACATAACGGTAATGACGCCCTCGGACGAGAACGAATGCTGGCAGATGTTAAGTACGGCGTTTAGTATGAATAGGCCAGTGGCGGTGCGTTATCCGCGCGGCACCGGGCCGGGTGTTGCCATTGATCGTGATCTGACGAAGACCTTGCCCGTAGGCAAGGGCGTGTTGCGCCGGCAGGGTGAAAAGATCGCGATACTCGCCTTTGGCTCGATGTTGACGCCGGCGCTGGCGGCGGGCGAGGAATTGAACGCCAGCGTCGCCAATATGCGCTTCGTCAAGCCGTTGGACGTTGATCTGGTGTTGTCGCTCGCCGATACGCATGCGCTGCTGGTGACGGTGGAAGAAAACGTGGTGATGGGTGGTGCGGGCAGCGCGGTGCTGGAGTTGTTGCAGCAGCACCGGCGCAATACCTCGGTGCTGCAATTGGGTTTGCCGGATCGCTTTGTCGAGCAGGGCGATCCCGCGCTGCAACTGGCGGCGTGCGGTCTGGACAAGGCCGGGCTGCTGCAAGCCATCCGCAATCGCATCGGGCCATAGAGTGTTCGCTAGATATTCCGGGAGTCAGCATGCCGAATAAACGCAAGATGGTGGACGACGACGATGTGGAGGGTTATGCCAAGATCGATCGCTACCATCCGGTCACGGTCAATCGCGTGGCGGAGAAATATCGCACGATACTCAAGGATCTCGGCGAGAACCCGGATCGGGAAGGCCTGCTGAAAACGCCGGAGCGCGTGGCCAAGGCGTTGCATTTTCTGACGCACGGTTACGATTTGGATCCAGCGGAGATACTGCGTTCGGCGATGTTCGCCGAGGACTATTCCCAGATGGTGATTGTCAAGGACATCGAAATCTATTCGATGTGCGAGCACCATATGCTGCCGTTTTTCGGCAAGGCGCATGTGGCCTATATTCCGAACGGACAGATAGTCGGGCTGTCGAAAATTCCGCGCGTGGTGGATGCGTTCGCGCGGCGCTTGCAGGTGCAGGAGCGGCTGACCATGGAAGTGCGTAACTGCATCGAAGAAACCTTAAAGCCGCTCGGTGTCGCCGTGGTGATTGAGGCCAAGCATCTGTGCATGGTGATGCGCGGCATCCAGAAGCAGAATTCGACCACCACCACCTCGGCCTTCACCGGCGAATTCAACGTCGATAAAACGCGCTCTGAATTTTTGCGCTTGATTCAGTGACGACCGTGTACAGCAAGATCGAAAAAATTCTGCCCGCCGTTCGCCGCGGCGACCTGGTGATTCTGGTCGATGACGAACGCCGCGAGAACGAAGGCGATTTGTTCGTTGCCGCCGATAAGGCGACGCCCGAGGCGATCAATTTCATGGCCGTGCATGGGCGCGGACTGATCTCTCTGGCGCTGACCGAGGAGCGCGTGCGGCAGCTGGGCCTGTCGCTGATTACCGACGACACCGGCAACCAGACCAAATTCGGCACGGCGTTCGCCACGCCGATCGATGCGCGCGAGGGTGTCGCCTCGGGCATGTCGGCGCAGGATCGTGCACGCACCATCGCGGTGGCGATAGCCGACAACGCTAAGCCTGCTGATTTGATTCGTCCGGGGCGCCTGCAAACGCTGCGTGCGGTGGACGGCGGCGTGCTGGCGCGCAGCGGGCATACCGAGGCGGCGGTCGATCTCGCGCGCATGGCGGGCCTGAAACCCGCCGGCGTGATCTGCGAAATCATGAACGACGACGGCACCATGGCGCGCTTGCCCGAGCTGGAGCAATTCGCCGCGCGTCACGGCATGCAGATTGTGCGTATCGCCGATCTGGTGGCGTGCCGCGAAAACGAGCGCGTGATCACCCGCCGCGCCACCACGCTGCTGCCCACCCGCAAGGCGGGCGATTTTGAATTCATGGTCTACAGCGACAATCTCGAGACCACGCTGTTCGTCGCATTGGTCAAGGGCGAAGTGTCGGGCGACAAACCCGTGCTGGTGCGGTTGCATTCACAGTGCCTCACCGGCGACGTGTTCGGCAGCGAGCGCTGCGATTGCGGCGAGCAGCTCGAAGCGGCGATGGAGCAGATCGAGCGCGCGGGCAGCGGTGTCATTGTGTATATGTTCGACGAAGGCCGCGGCATCGGGTTGTTGAACAAGATACGCGCCTATGCACTGCAGGATCAGGGGCGTGACACGGTGGAGGCCAATCACGCGCTGGGCTTTGCCGCCGACATGCGCGACTACAAGGCCGGCGCGCATGTGTTGATCGATCTGGGTGTGCGCAGCGTGCGTCTGATGACCAACAATCCGGATAAAGTGGCCGCGCTCGAACGCCATGGCTTGAGCGTTGCGGAACGTGTGGCAATTGAAGTGCCGCCACGCGAGGCCAATCGCAACTACATGGAAACCAAGCGCACGAAGTTCGGGCACTTGTTGTCGCTGAGCGGAGCCGCGCCCGCTGACAAGAAAAAACAGTAACTATATGTTTTTAAAGTAATTTTAGAAGCGTCGGGTCAGCGTCATCGAATCGCCGTTGCGCTGCATCTCGGTGCGGTTCAAAAAGCTCATGCCGAGCAAGCCGTGTTGCCCCAACTGATTATTTTCCATCACGATGCCATCCACGTTGTTCAGCGTGATGTCGCCGATACGTACGGTGTCGAGTTTGACTTTGTAGACCAGAGTGATGCCGTTGGCGGTTTGCACCTGGCCGCGCTCGCCGGTGGTGTAGGCGATGCCGGCGCTTTTGGCGTGGCTGCTGTTGATGGCGACCATGGTGGCGCCGGTGTCCACCAGGAAAGGCACCGACACCCCATTGACTGTGGCGGTGGTGAAAAAATGGCCTTTGGCGTCGGCGGCGAGGGTGACGCGTTGCGTGCCGCCGCCTTGTCCGCCGCCGCCGATACGCTGGCCGGTTTGACCCATTTGCAAGGTCTGGCGTTTGCCATCGGCTTCGATCACTACGCTGTCGCCGCCGGCGCTGATCAGGCGGATTTTTTCCGGCGTCGATTCGCCCACCGACAGCGTGCGCGGACGGCCGCCATCGATGATCAGCGTGGCCTTGCTGCCGAAGACGCCGAACAACTGCACGTCGGCGCCGTGCGCGAGCGCGGCACAGCCTGACAGCGCGGTTACAATGATCCGCGCAAACACAGGCATCGCACGAGGTGAAAATAAGGAGCGCATAGGTGAACCCCGTAGCTATATTCAGACATTCGATCAGCGAAGGTCCGGGTTATTTTGCCACAGTTCTGGATCGCCACGGCATACCGTGGCGGCTCATCAAGACGGATGAGAGCGAACCGGTACCGGCTGATCCGGGGAACTTCAGCGGGCTGGCGTTCATGGGCGGCCCGATGAGCGTGAACGACGATCTGCCGTGGATAGCGCCGGTATTCGCGTTGATCCGCGATGCGGTGGCCGCCGACGTGCCGGTGATCGGCCATTGCCTCGGCGGCCAGTTGATCGCCAAGGCGCTGGGCGGCACGGTGTCACGCAGCCCGGTGAAGGAAATCGGCTGGGGCGCGGTAGATGTCGTCGCCAGTGGCACTGCGCACAAATGGCTGGGCGCCATCGAAAGCTTTGAATCGTTTCACTGGCACGGCGAGACGTTCACGATTCCGCCGGGCGCCGAGCGCATTGCCTCAAGCCAACATTGCGCGAACCAGATGTACGCACTGGGGCCGCACCTCGGCATGCAATGCCACGTCGAGATGACGCCGGAGTTGATCGCCGCCTGGTGTCGCGATTGGGCGAAAGAAGTGAGCGATCTCGCGCAACATTCGTCCTCGGTGCAGACGCCAGAGAAAATGTTGGATCGCGTCGAGGACAAGGTGCGCGGGCTGAATGCGACCGCGGATCGCATCTATTCGGAATGGATCAAGGGGCTTTAAAGCGAGTGTTGAGTTGTGAGTGTTTGGTTTTGAGTGTGAATATGGCGCGCGCCATGCGCGCATGGGGCATAAGGGGCATAAGGCAAAACCGCGTTCTACGAACGCGGTTTGTTTACTTAAGTTTCACGGCCGTGACCGGACTTCGCTTTTCCGCCAGAGGAAACGCCACGCCGATGAAAATAGACCATCCTTGCCGCCGCTGTGAACGGCGCGCTGGAAAGCAAGAAATTGTAGAGACTGTTCGGCGGATTCAATTCCAGTACACGCCGCAGCAGGCGCTTCAAGCGAAAGTGGGGGTAGTGACGATCCAACGCCGCGCCCGGATGTGCGCCGCCGTCGAGCAGATAGTCGGCGATGGCATGTGCTGCGCGCCAGCCCGAATCGAGTGCTGTGTGTATGCCGCCGGCGGTCAGCGGCGAGACGATGCCGGCGGCGTCGCCGATCAGCAGCACCGGGCCGGCGCTGAACGGCGCGACCCGGCCGCCCACGGGTATCAATCCGCCACGTCGCGCCACGGCTTTGGCCGCGCTGAAATCGTAAAGCGTGGAAATTTTTTTCATGAATTCATCGAGGCGCGGCTTCGCGGGCCGGCTGCATGCGAGCCCCACTTGCGTCACGCCCGCGCCGGGGATCACCCAGCCAATGTAGCCGCCGGCAAGCTGCGAATCGAGAAAGCAGTGCAGGCGATCGTCGTCGATGCCGCGCACATTTTCATATTCGGTTTCCACGCCGACGAGAAATTCGCTGTTGGCGCCCAGTTTGAAATCGCGCGCCACGGTGGATACCGGGCCGTCGGCGCCCACCAGCATGCGCGTGGTTGATGCATCATGCTTCAAACGCAGCCCGTCGCTTTGGCGTTCGGCACCGCGCCATGAAGTGGCGAAATCCACGCGCGCGCCGGCGCGTTGCGCACGCTCGGCGAGCCACGCCATCAGCGCGGGCGTGTCGGTGGCCAGAAAGTAGTAACCGGGCGCGTCGAGATCGACGTAACGCAGGTTCGGCGCATAAACCGAGATTTTCCATTAGCGCTTTATCCGGACGGATGAAGTGGCGCAAAAGTAGCGGGCAAGTCGAACGTTTTTGCGGCATCCCACAGACCTTGCATCCATGCGCGCTGCTGCATCGCGATAGCGAGGTGTAGGATCGGTTTGCGAC
>CANIID010000041.1 GCA_947467315.1 Betaproteobacteria bacterium
GCCTTGGCGATGGTCTGCACCAGGCGATCCACGCGTTCGATATTCGGCGCGCCGTTGGCCAGCGCGCGCGCAGCGGATGAGGGCGTCAGCAGGGACTCGGCCGCCTTGGCATACTTTTCAAACGGCACCATGTCTTTCTCGCTGGCACCCAGCGACACGCAGAGTTTGGCCACCCAGTCGTATACTGCACGCGAGGCTTCGAGGTCGCTGTGCACCGCGTCCTTGATCGGGCGCATGGCGTCTTTTTGCACGCAGCGGTAATTGCCCGCGCACAACATCGACCACTTCGCCAGCGGCACGAATACGGATTCATGCACCCGCAGCTTCACCGGCAATTCAATCGGGCTGCCGCCGACTTCAAAACGCGAGGCATCGACGTCGCGTTCGAGATCGCGCAGGATTTTCGTATCGGCATCGGATTCGAAGCGCGCCGATTTGAAATTGGTCGGCAGGCGCACTTGCAGCACGTTGACCTTATCCTCGGGCGGACGAAATGCCTGTGCGTCGGGGCTGCACAGCGTGATGGTCGCCGGATCAAAGCTGTCCCAC
Organism: Betaproteobacteria bacterium; assembly: GCA_947467315.1. Classification (GTDB taxonomy): domain Bacteria; phylum Pseudomonadota; class Gammaproteobacteria; order Burkholderiales; family SG8-41; genus UBA5216. The sequence goes on from CANIID010000041.1 coordinate 550, forward strand.
ACCGCGGCCTCGGTATAACAATCGCGTATCGCGTTGGCGTCGATGGATTTGATGCGCTTTAGGTACGGCAGCGGCGGCATGTTCATGATCGACATGCACGGCACGCGCGATTTCGCGACGGCATCAAGCAGTTCGCGCACGCCGGGCGAACGGTATTGCGGCTCCTGCATGGCGAGCACAACCAGATTGTAGTCGGCGGGTTTAAACGCGGTGGCGCCGCCGGCGGCCATTTTGCCCTTGAGCTTTTTGGAATTGACTTCAACCAGACCGTCGCGTCCGCGCACGGGCATGCGAATAACCGCGCCTTCGGTGTTGATCAAATCCGCTTCAGCGGGCAGGCACACGAGGTCTACGTTGTGCCCCGCAAGTGCCAGCTTGGTGCCGAGCAGCGAGCCGTAGGACGCGCCCATGATGAGAATTTTGTAAGCCATGGTAAACCTCGTTCGTGAGTGGTGGGTCTATCGGGAAAGCGGGAATCGAATGGATGAGCGCGGCATGAGGGCCAAGCGAAGCAAGTGTTTGATTCTATGTAAAAGGGTTCGGCGGTGCAATTGCCAGGATCATTCCTCGCATCGAACTACGGCTAATCCGGCTTGATACCCGCTTCCTTGATGAGCTTGGTCCATTTCGCCAGTTCGGATTTGATATAGCCGCGAAACGCATCCGAGTCCTTCAACGAGGGCTCCAGCCCGGCGTTGTGCAATTGCTCGCGCACATCGGGCATCGCCATCACCGCGAAAATTTCTTTTTGCATGCGCTCGACAAGAACGGCTGGCGTCTTCGCCGGGAACGCCATGCCGAGCCAGCCGCTGGCGTCGAAACCCGGATAGCCGCCCTCGGCCATCGACGGCACGTCAGGCAGGCCGGCTGATCGTTTCAGGCTGGTGACGCCGATGCCGCGCAGCTTGCCCGACCTGACATGCGGCGCGCCGGTGGAAATCACGCCGCACAAGGCCTCGACTTGCCCGGAGATGGCGTCGATCACCGCCGGCCCGCCCCCCTTGTACGGCACGTTGAGCACTTGTATACCCGCGGTCGCCTTGAACAATTCAAACGACAAATGCGCGATACTGCCGGTGCCGGGATTGGCGACGTTGATGCGGCCCGGCTGCTGCTTCGCGCGTGCGACAAATTCCTTGAGCGTCCGCATCGGCATCGACGGATGCACCGACAGCAGGCTGCTCACATCCACCACCTGCGCAATCGGTGCGAAATCATTCACCGGATCAAACAGCACTTTGCCAAGCAAGCCGGGGCTCATCGCCATCGACGCCACCGACGCAAGGCCCATGGTGTAACCATCCGGCGCGGCTTTCGCCACAAACTCGTGCGAAATATTGCCGCCAGCTCCGGAGCGATTTTCGACCACCACTTGCTGCCCGAGACGCGGACTGAGTTTCGCCGCCACCACGCGCGCGACCAAATCGTTGGCGCCGCCTGCCGGGAAGCCGACGACAAAGCGTACTGGCTTAGTGGGGTAATCGGCAGCAGAAGCGGCGCTAACCGCTATGAGGCCAGCGACGCACGCACAAACAAAGGGACGGACACTTGCGATTTTCATACGGGCCGCGCTTTCGAAGTTGAATCCGTATTGTAGGACAAAAAGGGAAGCGGCCTATAATTCCAGCCCTAACCGGAGAAAACGCATGGCCACTCTTACGCTGGCGCAAGCCGAAAAAATCATCGACGCCACCCTCGCGTGCGCGCGCGAACTGAATTGCCGTCCGCTTTCCGTGGTGGTGGTCGAACCCGGCGCCATCGTCAAAGCCTTCAAAAAAGAAGACGGCTCGGCGATGATGCGCTTTGAAATGGCCATGGGCAAAGCCTACGCCGCGCTCGCGCTGGGGCGATCATCAAGCCTGGTGCGTGTGCGCGCGCAGGAAAAACCGTTGTTCATGGATTTTTTGTTCAAGGCATCGGAAGATAAAATTTTTGCCGAAGGCGGCGGCCGGTTAATCCGCGCCGCCGACGGTGAATTACTCGGCGCGGTGGGCGTCACCGGTGACAAGGAAGAACAGGACGAAGCCCTCGCGGCGCATGGCATACGCGCGGCGGGGTTGAAGACGGATGAGGACTGCGCGGGGCTCGCGCATCCTGTGCGGCTGGTGAATTAGGCCGCCAACCACAACACCCGTCATTCTGGCGAAGGCCAGAATCCAGGTTGTCGATTCGCGCGCAGCGCCCTTATTCAGATCCTTCGGATCGGGTGACGCACTGGATTCCGGGTCAAGCCCGGAATGACGGCTGGAATGCTTGAGCCGGTTGGATATGTATGTAACTATCTGTTTTTACTGATATTTTTAACAGAAACACAAGCCCTTATAATTACCCCCCACAAACTCATCCACGGAGACCGCCATGCCCGCACACGCAATGTCGCAACCCAAAAAACACAAACTCATCGTCGAGAAAGACGTGGCGGTGCCGTTGCGCGACGGTTCGATCATCCGCGCGGATGTGTTCCGCCCCGATTTCGCGAACAAGGCTGACGGTGAGAAATGCCCGATCATTCTCACCACCGGCCCATACCAAAAAGACAAGCTGTGGACACCACCGCCCGATCTCGAAGAAAAAGCCAATCCCTACATGAACTGGGAATGCACCAATCCGCTGTGGTGGTGTCCGCGCGGGTATGCGCTGGTGCGCATCGACAGCCGCGGCTCGGGCAAATCACTCGGCACGTCCGAGCCGAGTTCGCATCAGGAAGCGGTCGATACCTATGACGCGATTGAACATTTCGCCAAGCAGCCATGGAGCAACGGCAACGTCGGCTGCCTGGGCATCTCGTATCACGCCAACTTTCAGTGGCGCGTGGCGAGTCTGCAACCGCCGTCGTTAAAAGCCATCATGCCATGGGAAGGCCGCGCCGATCAGTATCGCGATCAGGCGTACCACGGTGGGATTTTCTCGTCGGGTTTTCTGGTGAGCTGGTGGTACCTGCAGGCGGCGCATCATCTGCTCGGCAAACCCAATGCATACAACCCTGAAGCGTTTAATAACAATCAGTTGTGGAACTACATGCGCAACGATCTGGATTCGGAATACTGGCGCCTGAAAAGCGCGCGCTGGGACAAGATCACCGTGCCGGTCTACAGCGTCGGCAACTGGGGCGGACACGGCCTGCATCTGCGCGGCAACACCGAGAGTTATTTGTGCGCGGCGTCCAAACATAAAAAGCTGCGCATCCATACCGGCTCGCACTATCACCCGTTCCATGCCGAGGAAGCGCGGATTGAGCAACTGCGCTGGTTTGACTATTGGCTGAAAGGCATAGCCACCGGCATCATGGATGAGCCGCCGGTGAAACTTGAAATCCGCACCGGCGGCACGTTAAAACGCTACCCGTTCCGCACCGAGAATGAATGGCCGCTGGCGCGCACGCAGTGGACGAAGTTTTATCTGCAACCCACCACGAATAAACCAGGCAACGGCAAAACCGCCGAAGGCAAAATATCCGCAACGCCGCCCACGAAGACCAGCAAGATCACGTACGAGGCATCGCCCGGCGGACGCCACAACCACGGTGGACGCACCGGCGTTTCGTTCGAGACCGCGCCGATGAAAGCCGACACTGAGATCACCGGGCCGATTGTGTTGAACCTGTGGGTGTCGAGCACGTCAGAGGATATGGATATCTTCGCCACGCTGCGCCACGTCGACGCCAAGGGCCGCGATGCGCCGGAGTTAGGCCAGCGCGGGGAACCCACCGAGTGCGTCACCAAGGGATGGCTGCGCGCCTCGCATCGCAAACTGGATAAAGAAAAATCGTTGCCGTATCGGCCGTATCACGCACACAACGAACGCTGGCCACTGAAAAAAGGCGAAGTCGTCGAGTGTCAGGTGGAAGTGATCTCGACTTCCATCGTGATCAAAAAAGGCCACAAGCTGCGCCTCGATATCGGCCCGAAAGACGGCCACGGCTCGGGGCACTTCACGCATTACCACGCGGACTACAACGACGGCGCGCTCAACACCCTTCATTCCAGCAAGAGCAAGCCGACGTATCTGGTGTTGCCGATAATTCCTGCGAAGGACAGCACGAAGCCCGTGAGCGCGGCAAAGAAAAAATCCAAACCGGTGAAAAAGAAGTAGCGACGGTTATGTGAGTTCCGCCACCGCGCGCTGCATGCGGCGGCAGGCTTCCTCGAGTTTCGCCATGTCGGTGGCTATCGACATGCGGAAATACGGCGATAGGCCGTAGGCTGCGCCCAGCACCACCGCGACACCGTTGTCCATCAGGTGCAGCACTACGTCTGCTTCGTCTTTCAGCACTTTGCCCTGCGGCGTCTTGCGGCCATACAAATCGCCGCAGCGTACGAACAAATAAAACGCGCCCTCTGGATAGTTCGGCTGCAAGCCCGGAATGTCCCTGAACATTTCCAGCGCGCGGTCGCGCCGCGCCTGAAATTCGGCTGCACGCTGCGGAATAAATTCCTGCGGGCCGTTCAGTGCTTCGACCGCGGCCCACTGGCTGATCGAGCTTACGCCTGCGGTACTTTGTGATTGCAGCTTGACGATGTTTTTGATCAACTCTTTCGGCCCCGCCGCATAGCCGAGCCGAAAGCCGGTCATGGCATACGCCTTGGACACGCCGTTCACCGTCAGCGTGCGGTCATACAGTTTCGGCTCCACCTGCGCGATGGTGGCGAATTCGATGTGGTCAAAGCGCAGGTGTTCGTAAATATCATCGGTCAAAATCCACACATGCGGGTGGCGCAGCAGCACATCCGCCAGCCCGCGAATTTCCGCGCGGGAATACACCGCGCCGGTGGGATTGTTCGGCGAGTTCAGAAACAGCCACTTGGTGCGCGGCGTGATCGCGGCCTCCAGTTGCGCCGGCGTCAGTTTAAATCCGCTCTCGGCGCTGCACGGCACTTCGACCGGCGTGCCATCCGACACCAGCACCATGTCGAGATAGGAAATCCAGTACGGCGCGGGGATGATGGCTTCGTCGCCCGGCCCGATGGTCGCCAGCATGGCGTTGAAAATAATCTGCTTGCTGCCGGTGCCCACCATCACCTGATCGGGGCTGTACGTCAGTGCATTCTCGCGCTGGAATTTGCGCGCGGCGGCCTCGCGCAGTTCCGGGATGCCGTCGATGGGCGGATACTTGGTTTCGTTGCGCGCCAACGCCGCCATCACGCCCTGTTTCACATGCTCCGGCGTATTGAAGTCGGGCTGGCCAATGGTCAGCGCGATGATGTCATGCCCCTGCGCGCGCAATTCGCGCGCGCGCATGGTGGCGGCGGTGCTGGGAGAAAGCTTGATGCGAGTCAACCGGTCGGAATAGAAAGGCATGAAAACCCTTTAACAAGAAACAGGTTCGCCACGAATGCACAAAATGGTGCGGCGCTGCGGCAAGCCTATTTTACCGTCACCGCGAAAACCGTATGGCGCAGGAAAACCGATCGGACGCACGCCGCGCCCGGCGCGTGTAGAATTCCCCGTTCGATAAATCCGTTTCGTGGGGAGTACGTATGATCCGCAAGCTAAGAACCGAACGCGACAATCAGCAGTGGATGCTCGATCTCGCGCTGAACATGCGCGGCCGCGTGCAAAACTTCGAGCGTGACGACGTCGAAGTGCCGGCCGGCTCGCGCGCGCGCAACTATCGCATGCTGCCCAAGGTGTGGCGCAAGGCCGCCGAGCGTCATGAGGCATTGGCCAAACGCTCCGAAGCGCGCGGCGCCAAGGCCACCGCCGTTTCCCACTACGATCATGCGGTTGAAGCCTATCGCATGGCGCAGCACCCGATCTTTTTTGATAACCATCCGGTCAAGAAATACCTCTACAAAAAACTCTCTGAGATGGTGGATCGCCGCAGCAAGCTGGCGGAATACCCGATTGAGCGTGTGGAAGTACCGTTCGACAACGGCACCACCATTTCGTGCCTGCTGCACTTGCTGCCGGATCGCCGCAAAGCGCCGTGCGTGATCTACGTGCCGGGCATGGATCAATCCAAGGAAGTGTTCCCAAAAGCGGGCCACAACATTGCGCTGTCACGCGGCTTTCACGTCATCGCCATCGACGGCCCCGGCCAAGGCAATTCAAACCTGCAGAAAATCCGCTCGGTCGGTTTGAACTACGAGCGCGCGGGTGCAGCCGTCATTGACTACCTGCAAACCCGCAAGGAAATCGACAACAAGAAAATCGCCATTTACGGCATCAGCATGGGCAGCTACTGGTGCCTGCGCCTGTCGAGCTACGACCATCGCGCCGCCGCCGTAGTGAGCTCGGTGGCGTGCTTCAATCCGAATAACACCATCTTCACGCAATCCTCTCCGCGCTTTAAACAGATGTTCATGTACATGGCGGGCTACGACAACGAAGAGAAGTTCGACGAAGAAGTCGCCAAGCCCATGACCGTGCGCGGCTACTTGGGAAAAATAAAATGCCCGACGCTGCTGGTCACCGGCGAATTCGATCCGCTGTGCCCGCTGGAAGACGCGGTGGAAGCGTTCGACGATCTCAAAGTGCCGAAAGAAATGTGGGTGATGGAAAACCAGTACCACCCGCTATGGGGACTGCAAAATCTCGGCGGCCTCGATTGCCACGAATACGTGCTTGACTGGCTGCAAGCGCTGTTCAGCAAGAAAATGACGCCGAAGAAAAGCGGACGCATTGCCTACGTCGCGGAAAACGGCGACGGACCCTGGGGTGACTGTGAGTGGGTGCCGCCTATTAAGCGTGGGCAGGCTTACTTTTAAGTATTTGTTTTTATTAAATAAAATGGCCGGAAACCCCGGCCATTTTGTTGCTTGTAAATAACGAAGAGGAAGCACGATGTCCAAAATTGCATGGGCGATTTTCGTCGCGACGACCATTTTTGCCGGCGCGATAGCAGTGCCGTCCATCGCCGCCGACTATCCCGCGCGCCCCGTTCGCTTCATCGTACCCGCAGCGCCGGGGGGCGGGCCGGATGTGATCAATCGACTTATTGCCATCGAACTGACGCGGCAAATGGGCAAGCAATTCATTATCGATAATCGGCCTGGCGCGAGTGGATCGATAGGCACCGAAATTATTGCGCGCGCCGCGCCAGATGGCTACACCATCGGCAACGGAAATTCCACGACATTGGTCACCAATCGCTTCTTCCTGTCGAAGTTGCCTTACGACTCCGACCGGGATATTCAGCCCATCGCGCAGCATGTGTTAACGCCCAATATTCTCGCGGTGGCGCTGTCGCTGCCGGTCAAATCGGTACAGGACCTGACAGAACACGCCCGCAAGAACCCGGGCAAGCTGTTGTTTGCATCCAGCGGCAACGGATCAAGCGCGCATTTGAGCGGCGAGCTCTTCAAGCGCATGACCGCTACGCAGGTAACTCACTTACCCTACAAAGCCGCCCAGCAAGGCGTAACTGACATGATCGGGGGACAAGTGCATTTTATGTTTGACAATGTCTCGTCGATCGGCACGCATGTGAGAAGCGGACGCGTGCGCGGGATCGCCATCAGCACGGCAAAACGTTCATCTGCTTACCCCGAGTTGCCGACGGTTGCGGAGTCCGGCGTTCCGAATTTTGAGGTGACGGCCTGGGGCGGCATCGTTGCGCCGACTGGCGTTGCGAGAAACATCGTCAATCGATTGAATTCAGAAATCAACAAGGCGCTCGCGACATCGACGGTAAAAGAGAAGGTAGATGTGCTCGGCAACGTGCTCACCAGCGGCACACCCGAAGAATTCGCCGCCTTTATCAAGCGCGAAGTGACCAAGTGGGCGGAAGTCATCAAGGGCGCGAACATCAAGGCGGATTAGCGCGTAGTACGTAGGTTGGTGCTGAGCCTGCGAAGCCCAACACAAAGGCACTGCGCGAAATGTGAGTGACTTGTGTCTGGCGACCTGTCGAGGTGTTGGGCTTCGCAGGCTCAGCGCCAACCTACCGAACGCTCCCAGCAAAATCCAGCAGCAACGCGTTGAATCGCTCGGGTTCATCCACAAACAGCGCGTGCCCGGCCTCCGCAAAAATTTCAACGCGTGTGCCCGGCCGGTTCTTTTCAAGATTGCGCGCCTGCTCCTCGAATTGCGGCGTCACCACGTAGAGCAGCGGTTTTTTGAAGCCGTGCGCGCAGGCTTTCCAATGCTCGCGCGGGATGCCGGACGACAGCAGAGCGATGCTGTTGTCGAGTGACATGCGTTTTACGTCGTGCAGCAGCGCGATCACCTCAGCTTCCGGGCGCGGCGACGCATACATGGCGCGCACGAATTCATCCAGCGTGTCATTGCGCTTCTCGCGCAGCGCTTCCAGAAACGTGCCGCCTGGCGGCGGTACCGGCAACTCGCCGACGGAGCTATCCACCAGCACCATGCCGGCCAACTTATCTTCGCCGAAGCGGTGCGCGTATTCCAGCACTTCCAGCGCGCCGAGCGACCAGCCGACCAGCAGCACATTTTGATAGGGCAGCAAGAATTCGTGGATGTCGGTGGCCCGCCGTTCAAAATTGTAGCCGCTGTCGGGAACATCGGATTCGCCTTGGCCACGCGGATCGAGTGCTATCACCGGATAGTGTGCGCTCAGGGCATCCATTTGCGGCTGCCATAGCCATGCCGGCATGCACCAGCCGGGGATGAGGACGATGGTGAGGTTGGCAGGCAGCGCGTTTTGGTTAAGGCCGCTTTCTATTGCAGAAAGCGCAACGCCGTCGCTCATGACGATGCGACGGCGTTGGGTGGTGGGTGCAGGATTTAGGGGAATCGCAGCCTCCCCTCACCCTAACCCTCTCCCCGCAAGCGGGGCGAGGGGATTTCGTATTGTTGCGTCCCCATACTTAGGGCCGCGTCGCGAGTATCAACCCCGACTCCTGCCCTTTCCAGTGATAACCAAACGGGAACGGCAGCGGCTCGCCTTTGACGTCTTTGAACGCCTTGTCGAGATCCGTCTGATAGCCCCACTGCATCGGCGCGATGGGCCGGTGATATTTGCCGAACAGTTTGGTGTTCCAGTTGGCCTGCTTGATGTAGCGATACGGCACGCCGGTGTCGTCCTGCACCAGGATGTCGGCCGAGGCGAGAATCATGTCGCGGGTTTTGGAGAACTGGTTGTCGTGCAGCAGGTACGAGGCCGATTTAACCAGTGCCGAGGCCGGTTTGTTGCGGCCTACCCAGTCGAGAAAATCCGGGTACGCCTGCAAGGCTTTGTCGGTGGCGTCGAGCGAGAAATAACTCAGTTCGTGTGCCTTGTTGGCCGCGGTGAGGAAGGTGATTTTCGCGCCGCGCAGCAGCTTGCCCGGACGCTTGGCGGCCTTGGGTTCTTCGTAGGCCTTGGTCAGTTCCGGAAACGGATCGACCGCTTCAATCTTCGCGATGCGCAGGCCGTTCAACGCCATCATGGTGGTGATGATGGGCACTGTGCCCTTGAGATGCGGCGTGGTGAGCTGCTTGCCCATGTACGAGGTGATGAAATAGTTGCGCTGAAAAATTTCGGTGAACGCGTTGCGCACGTCGCGCAGCATGGCTTCGAATTCCTTGGGGCCCATTTTCTCAAGGTCGGGCAGCACGCCTGGGTTTTCCAGACTGAAGAACAGGTACTTGCCGTGGTTCGGATACAACGACCACGCATTCAGAAAATCCGGCCCGCTGAACGGATACAACAGGGTACGCGCGCCCACGTCTTTGAGTTTGACTTCCTGATCGCGCCATTTTTCGATGGTGTCGAGGCGCGCGCGCACGGGCTTCCATTGCGCTTGCATCGCCTCCTGATGTTTTTTCCAGCCGTCGGTAGCGACCAGCTTATCGATCACCGCGTCACCCGCGGCAGGGGTGACGCCCGCCATCACCTGCGCGGTGGCGGTGGCACGCGCATCCGCATTGATAACGGCTGCCGGCTTGGCCGCCGGGGCCTGTGCGAGCGCGCCGGATTGAACGGCAATCAAAAGAATAGCAGCACAAACCGCGCGGCAGTGGTTAGCGAAAGAGGGGGCAGGCCAGGTCATCATGATGAAGTAAAAAATCCGTTAATTGACGTTACAGGTTAGCGGGTAGGGGCTTGGGAGCAGCCTACCCGCAGGCAAGGGGGCAGAATATATCAGAATGCGCGAACCCTGCCCCCGGTTGACAGCATAAATTACTGTTTTGACACAATTTTTTGGCAAGGATGCAACACGGATGTAACGCGATCAGCGCTGCGCCGGCTCGCTTTGGTTGGCACCCTACTCAACCCTTACTCCACGCTGATGCCCGCCACCTGCACCACTTTGCGCCAGCGCGCGATTTCGTCAACGAGGTGCTGGCGAAACTGTTCGGGCGTGGTGCCCAGCGGCTCGCCGCCGTCGGCGGCCATGCGTTCACCGATGTCGGGGGCCTTCGCTGCTTTCACTAATTCGGCATTGAGTTTCGCGATGATCTCCGGCGGCGTGGCAGTGGGTGCCAGCCAGCCGTTCCAGCTCGTCACCACATAACCCGGCACGCCGGACTCGCTGACGGTGGGAATCTCCGGTGATGCTTTCACGCGTTGTGCGCTGGTCACTGCCAGTCCGCGCATGCGGCCCGATCTGGCGTACGGCAAGCCGGACATGATATTCGCCACGGTGAGCTGCACCTGTCCCGCCATCAGATCGATCAGTGCCTGCCCCGTGCCTTTATACGGCACGTGATTCATTTTCGTGCCCGCCATGCTGTTCAATAACTCCACCGCCAGATGCACATTGCTGCCCTGGCCCGCCGAGCCGTAATCGAGTTTGCCCGGCTGCGCTTTGGTCAATGCGACCAGCTCGCGTATGTTTTTTGCTGGCAGCGCAGGATGCACCACCACCAGAAACGGCGATTGATTCACCAGTGAAATCGGCATCAAGTCCCGGAGCGAATCAAACGGCAGCGATTTCGTGATGGCGGGCGTGATGCTGAACGTGCCCGACACCGCCAGCAGCGTGTGGCCATCGGGCGGCGATTTAATCACCAGCGTGGTCGCCGTGGTGCCGCCGCCACCGGGCCGGTTTTCCACCACGAATGAACGACCGAGGCTTTCACTGAGTTTCTGCGCGAACATCCGCGCGACGATATCGGTGGCGCCGCCCGGCGCGAAGCCGAGCAACACACGCACGGGCTTCGCGGGATACGCGCTCACCTGTGCGTGTGCTGACGGCACAAACGTAAACCACAAAAAACACCATAAAAACAAATACTTACAACTTAACGCCCTGCGCTTCACTTGAGCCCGCACCGCGCATACAGTTTCACCGCGTTATCCCAAAACAGCTTTTGCTTGCGCGCCCGCGGCATGTCCCAATCCAGCACCATGCCGACCGACTCCGGAAAATGACTTTCGCCGTGCGGATAATCCGAGGCGTACATCAGCACGTCTTCGCCGACCAGATCCATCACCGCGTTGGTGAGCTTCAGGCCTTCCGGAATTTCGATGCTCTGGAAATAGCGCCCGGAGAGCACGTACTCGCTGGGCATCATTTTGAGATTGGGAATTTCCGAACGAATCGTGCGCGCGTGTTCGTCGATGCGCGCCATCCAGAACGGCAGCCAGCCGTGGCCGGCTTCCAGCGTGCCAATGCGCAGCTTGGGGTATCGATCCATCAGCCCAGAGCCGATCAGCGATGCCATGTTGCGCATGCCGCACCACGGATGCGAGGCAGAACGTTGCAGAAAAAGATTTTCCCAGTTGTCGGTGCCGCCCGGCGCATACGGCGGCATCACCGTGAACGTGTGCAGCGCGATCGCCAGATCATGATCGGCCGCCGCCGCCCACACCGGCTCGAAATCCGGATGATCCAGCGGCATGCCGTACGGCGCATACGGCAGCACCGCCCAAGCCCAGCCCGATTTTCCCCAGCGCTTGATTTCTTCCACCGCACTCGGAATGTCGCGCCCGCAGGCGAGAATCACGCCGCCGAGACGCCCCGGAAACTTGCCGCAGTACGCTTCCATCCAGCGGTGATAGGCGCGATACATGCCGGCTTCGAGCGCCACGTCATCGGTGGCCGTCCACGTGCCCCACCAGCCCGACGGCAGCGTGAGATTCACATCCACGCCCTCGAAATCCATGTCCTTGATACGTTCAGCCGAATCGGCGTCGCACAGCGGCGTGACCGCGCGCTTCTTCGCCACACCGGTAAAACCCGCCATGTACTCGCCGGGATTCGGATCGGCCTTGGCCGTACCGAGCTTGCGGCGATAGACGCGTTGCCCGCGGTTATAGGTGATGTCACCACTCTTTTTCACCACCTTGAACTCCGACCAGCCTTCGAGCTTTTTGCGCTCGGTGTCGGTCATGAACTGATCGATCACATTGATCAGCGGACCAACGTGGGTGTCGGAATCGAATATTTTGTAGCCGTCTTTTGCCATGTGTTCTCCTTGTCCCGCAGTGTCACTTAACAGTGGAGTCCCTTCTCCCTGAAGGGGAGGGGATGTCTTTGAACGCGTTACTTCTGATACTTCTTCAACATCTCCTGCGGAAAATACTTCTCTTCCAGCATACGCTGCTTATCCGCGCCTTCACCCTCCGGCCCGACATCCGGGCGCGGATACGGCTTGTCCTTGCGGCTGGCGACAAAATCGTCCCAAGCAGCCGTACCGCGCGCATTGAAATCCTGCATGAAATCCCACATCGCCGCCCACAACACGTTATGCGTGAAGCCGGGGTACCACGCGATGGTCACACCCAGCGCCAGATGTTCTTCCATCGACAGATAACGCCCCAGCTTGCCTTTCATAAACGACAGCGGGCAGCTTACCGCGGCGCGCGCGAGTTTGATTTCATCCGGCGAATGCGGCGATTCAAGCTGCACCCAGTCCACGCCGGCCACGTCGCGATACGCCTTCAAACGCGCCAGCGTATCGTCGAGATTGCTATTGGCCGCATCACGCGCATAGCACTGCGCCATGATGACAAAATTCGGATCGAGTTCATTTTTCATGTCCACCGCCGCGCGGTAGCGCGCGATGGCCTGCTCCATCGACACCACTTCCATGCCCGCGGTCTGTGTCTTGCGCTTACCTTCAATCGGTTGATCGTCGATGCGTATGCCGGCAATGCCCGCGTGGATCGAATCGCGCACCAGCCGCCGCACCGCCATGATGCCCCCGTGGCCGGTGTCGCCGTCAATGATGATGGGGAAGTTGACGCTCTGCGCGATCCAGCCGGCGATCTGCACGCACTCGGTCATGGTCGCTGTGCCCACGTCCGACATGCCCGTGTAGTTGCCCACTACGCCGCTGGTGCCAACGAACGCCGCTTCGCAACCGGCCTTCTCCATGATGCGCGCGGTCTGCGCGGTGGGCGTGTGCAGCACGGCAAGCACCTTGCCCTTGCGGTGAATGAGTTCCTGCAGGCGTGCGGTTTTTAGTTTGGAATCCATGGAATCATCTTGTCTGCGGTAGAGGTAATGTGGGAATTCTACGCCCAAGCGCGGCTGCGCTGCGCGCCTGTCTCATAACGCGGACAACCCGCGCGCAATGGCGCAAAGTTGACCGCGCCAACCCCATTACGTATGCTCGAATTTCGATCCGCTCCAATGCTAAATCATGCGCGTTCGTATCGCTCCTGTTGTGTCCGTCATGTGGCTCATAGTCGCAGGCACGGCTGTACAGGCGTTAGCACAGACGCCGTTTCCAACGAAACCCGTGCGCGTGTTGATCGGCGCGCCGCCGGGCAGCGGCTCCGATGTGATCATGCGCGTGGTCGCGCTTAAACTGGGCGAGCGCTGGAATCGTTCCGTGGTGATCGATAACCGCGCGGGCGCGCTGGGCGCGATCTCGCTGGACATCACCGCACAGGCCGCGCCCGACGGTTACACGTGGACAACCCTGAGCGGACAAAATCTCACCGGCATGCTGCTGAAGACCGTGCAGGTGGATATCCCCAAAGCCTTTACGCCGGTGGTGCGCATGGTGGTGCTGCCGTACTTGCTGGTGGTGACGCCCTCGCTGCCGGTAACCTCGGTGAAAGAACTCATAGCGCTGGCAAAAGCAAAACCGCTGGTGTATGCCTCCAGCGGCACCGGCTCGGTGGTGCATCTCGGCATGGAAATGTTCAAATCGATGGCCGGCGTGCCGATGACGCATATTCCGTACAAAGGCAGCGGACAATCGATGGTGGATGTCATCGGCGGCCGCGTGCAACTGGCGATCACCAACTCACTCACGGCAACGCCGCTGGTGCGCAGCGGCAAATTGCGCGCGCTGGCCGTCACCAGCGCAAGGCGCTCCGCTTCGTTCGCGGATCTGCCCACCGTTGCCGAAGCGGGCGTGCCGGGATTTGAATTAACCAGTTGGTACGGCGTGTTCGCGCCGGCGAAAACACCGATGCCGATCGTGCGCCTCATCAATCGCGACATCACCGACATCATGAATACGCCGGAGATGAAAGAGAAACTCACCGCCGACGCCGCGGAACCGCCGCCGCGCCACACGCCGGAAGCCTTTCAAAAGGAAATTGCCAGAGAAGTTGAAGTGTGGGACAAATTCATCAAGACCTCGGGGTTCAGGATTGAGTAGCTGCAGAATCTGCGTGTAGGCATTTGTTTTTATTGATAAATTTAATACCCGAGTATTCCCAAAACAACCAACCCGTCATTCTGGCGCAGGCCAGAATCCAGAGCGTAACCTGATCCGCAGGATCTTGAATTCAGATGCTTCGCATGCATGAACGAACTGGATTCTGGCCTGCGCCAGAATGACGGCAACCTTAATGACGAGACCGCCATCATGAATAAAGCCATCGAACCCCACGCGACAAACCTTCAGGCGGACGGCAAAGACGCCTCACGCAAACTCGCGCGCCATGCCGCAACGCTGCGTTTTGAGGCCATACCCAACGAATTGCTCGAACTCACCAAGCAATGCGTGCTCGACACCCTCGGTGTTGCCATCGGTGCCAGCGGCGTCAATGACGAAGCGAAGCTGGTGCATGATTACGTGCGCGATCTCGGCGGCAAAGAAGAAGCAACGATCTGGGGCTTCGGCGGCAAAGCGCCCGCGCCGTGGGCTGCGATGGTCAACGGTAGCCTTGGTCACATGCTTGATTACGATGATGTCAGCGACGGCGGGCATGTGAGCATCTCCACCATACCGCCCGGCTTTGCGATTGCTGAGAAACTCGGCGCGGAAAGAAAAGTAAACGGCAAGGATTTCCTCACCGCCATCGTCGCCGGCACCGACATCCACACGCGGCTGTCGGTGGCGATCGACATACCCGACTGGACCATGGCCGAAGGCTGGTTCGCGACGCAATTGTTCGGCTTCATCTCTGGCTCGGCCACCGCAGGGCGCTTGCTGAATCTTGACGAAGACAAAATGGAAAACGCGCTCGGCATCGGCTACAACCAGATGAGCGGCAGCCGGCAGATGGCAGTGGGCGCGGCCACGCACATGCGCGCGATGCAAGCAGGATTCTCGGGCCAGGCCGCAACCGCCGGCGCGGAAATGGCGCGACGCGGCATCATCGGCGACAAAGAGTTTCTCGAAGGCCGCTACGGCCTGTTTAAAAACTACGTGCGCACCGGCACACCGGATTGGGATGCGGTGATCGGCGAACTCGGCACGCGCTTTCCGCTGCTCGACACCCACGGCTTCAAAGTGTGGCCTGCCTGCGCCTACACGCGCCCCACCAACGCCGCCACGCTGATCCTGCGCAACACGCACAAGTTGAAACCCGAAGATGTCGAATCGATCACAATCGTCGGCGGCACTGGCGGCACGCAACTCTTGTGCGAGCCCCTCGATAAAAAACGCCGCCCGCAGGTGAGTATCGACGGCAAGTACAGCATCCCCTTCACCACTGGCGTCATGATGGCGCGCGGCAATGTCACGCTGCGCGACTACACCGACGAAGGTTTGCGCGATCCGGCGGCGCTGGCGATGGCCGACAAGGTGTTTTACCGTGCGGTGCCGGGTGCGATACTGGAACGCGGCGGCTCATCGGGTTCCATCGGCAACGTATCGGTGGAAATCAAAACCCGCGACGGCCGATTGCTCACCAGCAAACCAGACAGCGTACCCGGCGGCCCGGGTCAGCGCGTGGGCTGGGATGCAATAGCGATCAAGTTCCGCGACTGCGTGTCGTTTTCGGCCAAGCCGATACCCGCGAAGAATATTGATCGTGTGATTGAGTTGGTGCGGGATCTGGAACATCAGCCGGATGTAACCGAGATCGTGCGGTTGCTTTCGTAACACACGGCGCGCCGGGTAAACCTATGGAAAAGAACCGGCTGGAAGCGTTCAGTGATGGCGTCATCGCCATCATCATCACCATCATGGTGCTGGAGATGAAGGTGCCGCATGGCGCAGACATCGCGGCACTGGCGCCGCTTGCGCCGGTATTCCTGAGCTACGTGCTGAGTTTTGTCTATGTCGGCATTTACTGGAACAACCATCACCACATGCTGCAACTGACCGAAACGGTCTCCGGTGCAATTCTGTGGGCCAATCTGCATCTGCTGTTCTGGTTGTCGCTGCTGCCGTTCACGACGGGCTGGATGGGTGAGAATCATTTCGAGCGCTGGCCCACGGTGCTTTACGGCATCAACCTGTTGTGTTGCGCAATTGCTTACTACGTCCTGCAAACCTGCATCATCCGGAATCAGGGGGAAGGCAGCCTGCTCGCCAAGGCAGTCGCCGGCGATCTCAAAGGCAAGGTGTCGCCGGTACTCTACGTGTGCGGCATCCTCGTGGCTTGGGGATTCTCAGCCGCGGTCGGCTTGAGCTTCTTCGTGTTCGTCGCGCTGATGTGGCTGGTGCCTGACAAGAGAATTGAACGGATACACGGCAAGCTCCAATGAGCGCCTGTAGCCACCGCAATCAATCCGCCTAATCCGCCGTCAACCCCGCCACCTTAGCGACCTTCGCGATCCGATCATAGTCCGCGCGGATAAAGCGCGCGAATTCCTCCGGCGTGGTGGGTGACGCTTCGGCGCCCTGCTGCAAAAACTGCTCCTTCACGTCCGCCGCGCTCAGCACTTTGACGATTGCCGAGTTGAGTTTGGCGATGATCGCTGGCGGCGTGCCCTTCGGCACTACCACGCCGGCCCAGCTTGTGGAGTAATAGCCGGGCACGCCGGCTTCGGCGGCGGTGGGCACATCGGGCACTTGCGGCGCGCGTTTGTCGGCGCCGACGGCCAGCGCGCGCAGGCGCCCCGCGCGCACGTGCGGCAGCGGCGCGCCGATGGGCGCGAAGGTCCATTGTGATTCATTCGACACCACCGCAATAATTGATGCGCCCGCGCTTTTGTACGGCACGTGCAGCGAGCGTGCGCCCGCCATGGTGGTAAGCAGCACACCCGCGAGATGTCCCGCAGACCCGACGCCGGGGGAGGCCATCGCAAGCTTGTCGGGATTGGCTTTCATCAGCGCAATCAAATCGCGCAGGCTGGTAGCCGCCACCGACAAATGCACCGCCAGCAAGTTTTGTCCGTTGTCGGTCAGCGACACCGGCAGCAAATCCTTCAGCGCGTCGTAGGGCATTTTTTTATACACATGCGGCGCGACCGCCAGCGCCGGCAGGTTGCCGCGCGCGATGGTGTAGCCGTCGGGCGCGGATTTCGCCGCAATGTCGATGCCGAGCATGCCGCCCGCGCCGGGGCGGCTGTCCACCACAACCTGCTGGCCGAAAACATCACTCAGTTTTTGCGCGAGGATGCGCGTAAAAATGTCGGCGTTGGAACCGGGGCCGTTGGGCAGGATGTAACGGATCGGGCGGTTGGGGTAATCGCGCGCGGCGTCGGGCGTTGCGGCGAACGCGGGTAGCGTGGCGACGGCAAACAATGCCCCCACACAAAATGAATGTAAGTATATGTTTATATTGAACATTTTTTACCTTTATTTCAGCCGCCGCTTAGGATGCGCCGCGAAGGTAGCGCGTGCTGTGCGCACGACTCGTTCACAAATCGTGCGCACAGCGCACGCTACAACACGCCCCGGTCTTGCCCTCGTTGAAAACGGGGCGAATGCTGAACAGTCACCCCTTTTTAAATCACTTGCGTATCACTCAAGATTTTTTCAAGCCATACGCTTCCGCCAGCAACTCGTACGAACGCATACGCGGCGCGGCGTCGTAGGTCCAGGTGACGATCACCAGTTCGTCGAGATCAAGCCGTTTCGCCAGTTCATCCAGCCGCGTTTTCACTTGCTCTGCGGTGCCCACGACAGCGTGACGCAACAGCTTTTGCGAAAACGCTTCTTCGTGCGACGTTAACGTGCGCGCTGAGGCCTCTTCCGGCGAGGCCAGCGGCTGGCGTATGCCGGATTCGCGCTCGATCAGCGCGCGTTCGCGCGGCTTGAATTGATACAGCGCTTCGGCTTCGGTGTCGGCGGCCAACGCGAACACGCAAATCGTACACTGCGGTTTGGGGTGCAGTTCGCTGGGGCGAAAATTTTTGCGATACAGTTCCAGCGCCTTGTCCACGTCAAACCCATAGCTGAAAAAATACGCGAACGCATAGGGCATGCCGAAATACCCCGCGAGCTGCGCGCCGTAATCGGAGCTGCCGAGGATCCACATTTCCGGAAACGTATTGCCGGTCGGATGCGCTACCACGCGCTTGAACGGGTGGTCGTCGGGCAGCGGCGTGCCGGTTACCCAGTGCTGCAACTCCTGAATCTGCTGGGGGAACATATCGTGTACGTTTTGCGGATTCGGGTTCAGCGCGTGCGAGGTGAGCTGATCCGAACCCGGCGCGCGCCCCACGCCGAGATCGATGCGCCCCGGCGCGATCGCCTCCAGCACGCGAAACTGCTCCGCCACCTTGAACGACGAGTAATGCGGCAGCATCACGCCGGCGCTGCCGATGCGGATGCGCGGCGTGGTGGCGGCAATCGCCGCCATCAGCACCTCCGGCGCGGTGCCGACGATATTGCCGGAGTTGTGATGCTCGGAAAGCCAATAGCGGTGGTAACCGAGCGCGTCGCAATGTTTCGCGAACGCCAGCGTTTCGCGTATCGCGACGTCCTGTGTTTTGCCTTTGGCGGCGGTGGATTGATCGAGTACGGACAGCTTCATGGCGCGCCTGCTTTCGTTGGATGCGGATGTGTCTTGAGCATAACAAAATCCCCGGTTGACTGTGCCCTCAAGCGACAGTGATACTCTCCATCCGCTCCATAAAGCGGTTGAATTTTCCAGGGGACAGGATGCGCTCATCACCACTCGCCGGATTACTGATCGCCGCAGGCATGGCCCTGTGCGGCGCCAGCGCCCTCCACGCCCAACCCTACCCCAACAAACCCGTGCGCATCGTCACCGCCGCGCCGGGCGGCGGCGTGGATTTCACCGCGCGGCTGTTGGCGCTGGGTCTCACCGCCAGTCTCGGCCAGCAGTTCGTGGTGGATAACCGCGGCGGCACGCATGTGTCGGCGACGACGGTGGCCAACGCCGTGCCGGATGGCTACACCGTGCTGGTGCATAACAACACGATCTGGGTCGCGCCGCTGATGGAGAAGGCCAATTACTCGATGACGCAACTGGTGCCGGTGGTGCTGGCGTCGCGCGCGCTGAACATTCTGGTGGTGCATCCCTCGCTGCCTGTGCAATCGGTGAAAGAGTTGATCGCGCTCGCCAAGGCCAAACCCGGCGACATCAATTACGCTTCCGGCCCGGTGGGCTCTGCCAATTATCTGGCGGCGGAATTGTTCAAGTACATGGCGGGCGTGAACCTCGTGCGCATCAGCTACAAGGGCGGCGGACCCGCAGTGAACGATCTGCTCGCGGGCCAGGTGAAGGTGATGTTCGCCACCACCGGCTCGGTGACGCAGCACGTCAAATCAGGCCGGCTGCGCGCGCTGGCGGCCACCAGCGCGGAACCCACCGCGCTCGCGCCCGGCTTGCCCACCATCGCCGCCGCCGTGCCGGGGTATGAATCGCTGGCGTTCTATGGCCTCTTTGTGCCGCTGAAAACACCGCCCGCGATCATTGCGCGGCTGAATGAAGCGTCGCGCAAATATCTTGAACTGCCTGACACCAAGGAGCGTTTTTTTAATTCCGGCGTCGAGGCCGTTGGCAGCACGCCGCAGGCATTCGACGCCGAGGTCAAGGCCGACACCGCACGCATGCAGAAAATGATACAGGCGGCTGGACTGCGGGTAGAGTAGCAAGCCCTTCATTCACAAAAAGCATCATGCAAAAACTGTCATTGACTCAACCACTCCAGCTCGCGGGTATCGCGCTATGCATGGCGAACGTTGCCCACGGCCAAGCGCCAGCCTATCCAACCAAGCCGGTGCGCGTGGTCACCTCCGCGCCGGGCGGCGGCGTGGATTTCACTGCGCGCTTGCTCGCGCAAGGCCTCACCGCAGGCCTCGGCCAGCAATTTGTCGTCGACAACCGCGGCGGCAATCAAATCTCGTCAGTAACGGTGGCGAACGCGGTATCCGACGGCTACACCGTGCTGGTGCAAAACAACACGCTGTGGATCGCGCCGTTGTTCGAGAAGGTTGCGTATTCGATGACGCAGTTCGTGCCGGTGGTGCTGGCGTCGCGCTCGCTCAACGTGCTGGTGGTACATCCCTCGCTGCCGGTGCATTCGGTCAAGGACCTGATTGCGCTGGCCAAGGCCAAGCCCGGCGAAATCAATTACGCCTCCGGCCTGGTGGGCTCGGCCAATTTTCTCGCGGCAGAATTGTTCAAGCACATGGCGGGCCTCAACATGGTGCGCATCAGCTACAAGGGCGGCGGCCCGGCGCTGACCGATGTGCTCGCGGGCCAGGTGAAAATCATGTTCGCCACCACCGGCAGCGTAATGCCGCATGTCAAATCAACACGGCTGCGCGCGCTGGCGGTGACCAGCGCCGAGCCCACGCCGCTGGTGCCGGGTCTGCCGACGGTTGCCGCCTCGCTGCCGGGCTATGAATCGCTGACGTTTGCCGGGCTGTTGGTTCCCGCGAAAACATCGCCCGCGATCATCGCGCGTCTAAACGAGGTGTCGCGCAAATATCTCGACACCGCCGAAGCCAAGGAGCGGTTTGCACTGTCCGGTGTTGAGGCAGCCAGCAGCACGCCGCAAGCCTTCGATGCGGCGATCAAGGCCGACACCGCACGCATGCAAAAAGTCATTCAGGCAGCCGGACTGCGGCTGGAGTAAATTTGTCCGCTCGACAACGATACTGACACCCATCAACCCAAAGGAATCACCCCATGACCCGTATCCCCCTGATCGCCGCCAAATCCGACGTGCCCGCCGAGCACCACGCCGTGGTGGATCACGTGATGAAGGTGTTCGGCGCCCTGCGCGGCCCCGCCAGCGTGCTGCTCCATAGCCCGGAAATGGCGAGTTCGGTGTTCGGCCTCGGCGATTATTTTCGCGGCAAACCCATCGTCGAACCGCGTGCGCGCTCTGTCGGCATCCTGATCGCGGCGCGCGAACGTCAAGGCGCCTACGTGTGGGGCGCGCAAGTGAATGCCGCACGGCGCAACGGCGTGCCCGAAGATGTCATTGATCTGGTGCGCCAACGCGCAGCGCCATCACGGTATCCTGCCGGCGACCGCGAGATCGTGGTCTGCGCCGAGCAACTGATGCGCACCAACCGCATCGAGCCCGCCGCTTTCGATGCGTTAAAACAAGGGCACGGCACGCAATGGCTGGTCGAGCTGATGACCGTTATCAACTACTACGCCATGCTGTGCGGCATCACCAGCGCGCTGGAAGTGCCGTCGGGCGAGGGATACGATCCGCTGCCTAAGTAATTCATTCGTAAGCACCCATCCAGGAGAACTGCATGACGGCAGTAAACACGACACGAATAGTCAGCCCCATCGGCCAGCGCGCGGTTGAGCGCATGGCGCTGGCGCGGCGGCTCGATACGCTCAATGGCAAATCGATAGGCTTCATCGACAACATCAAGCCCAACGCGGGCTTGTTCATCCAGCACATCGAAGACATGATGCGCGCGGATTACAACGATGTGCAGACGCACACCGTGCGCAAGAATTTCACTTCCAGCAAACTCATCGCTAACGAGTTGGAAGGCAAGGTGCAGGCGCTGGTCAACGCGTGGGGTGATTGAGGCGGCTGCACGTCGTGGTGTATCCACGACTCGGTGTATCTCGAAAAACGCGGCGTTCCGACTTCGACAGTGGTTTCAACAGCGTTCCTCACGCACGGGCATCTGGCCGCGAAGAATCTGCAACTCGACGCGTTGCCGCTGCTGGTGGTGCCACATCCGTTGAATGATCTGACGCCGGATGAGGTGCTCGCGCTGGCGCGTTCGGCCTATCCGATTGTGATTGAACAACTCACCGGGCAAGGCAAGCAGGCGTTGCACACCAAGGTCGATTATGTTCATCCGGCCTCACGCAAAGGGGTAGCCGCATGAATGCGCCGCTGAATAACGCTATCGCCGACGCACCGGTATTCGATCTCGAGGATTCCTGGGAATCCATCAACGCGTGGTTTCTCAAGAACGATCTCACCGATGGCCTGCCCATCGTGCCGCCGACCGAAGCGCGCGTGGCACTGATGACGGCGTACGTCGAGCGCGAGCTGGGCTTCAAATCCGCTGACGTGATCGGCACGCTCGCGCCCAAAAACGGTTTGGCCACCGTGGAAAAAATCGCTGCCAACGCGGTGATGGCGGGTTGCAAGCCCGAGTACATGCCGGTGATTCTTGCGTGCGTGAAGGGTGTGGCCGACCCCAAGTTCAATCTCGATGCGGTGCAGACTTCGACGCACAACACCTCGCCGTTGCCCATCGTCAACGGCCCGGTGGCGAAGGCGATTGATCTGAATTGCGGCTACAACTTTACCGGCAGCCGCTGGCAGGCCACCAGCACCATCGGCCGCGCGTTGCAGTTGTGCCTGATCAACATCGGCGGCACGCCGGGCTCGATCAACATCCACACGCAGGGACACATCGCGCGTTTCGAGCATTGCATCGCGGAAAACGAAGCCGAGAATCCGTGGCAGCCGCTGCACGTCGAGCGCGGCTTTGCGGCGGACACCAGCACGGTAACGCTGATCCCCGCCTGCCCCGCCGCGATGA
The DNA here is from genome assembly GCA_947467315.1 of Betaproteobacteria bacterium. GTDB lineage: Bacteria > Pseudomonadota > Gammaproteobacteria > Burkholderiales > SG8-41 > UBA5216. The sequence goes on from CANIID010000041.1 coordinate 23,467, forward strand.
TCGACGACAACGGTGGCAGCCAGACCGCGAAAGATTTGCTGCGCACGCTGGCGGGGTCGATAGCCTATATCGGCAATCGCAACACCAACGGCGAAGGCCAGCCGTTGCTGATTTTATGTCCGCAGCACGCGCGCCTGCTGGCCAACGGCGGTTACAGCAAAATGGACGTGAAGCGCCACCTCTGGGAATTCGCGCGCATTGCGTTCGGCAGCATCCCGCGCGGCAATCTCACCAGCTTCAGCAAAAAGCTGCTCGATCAATTCGACGGAAAGCATCCCGGTTGCGATGTGCCGATAGCCGATAAACCGGAAGACATCGTGATCGTGGTGATGGGCGGCACCGGCACGCACAGCCTGTCGGTGCAAACGCGGCTGGCGTCGGAGAATCTGACCGTGCCCATCCTTTGCAAAGATGGAACGCCATGGCAACCATCATCGTAAGTAATTGTTTATAAACATGTTATTTTACTCTTCTGCGATACCTCATGCCCAGAAAAACGCTCCCCACCGTCGTTCCCGCGCAGGCGGGAACCCATAGCAC
>CANIID010000042.1 GCA_947467315.1 Betaproteobacteria bacterium
GCCGCCATCCGCCGCATGGTGCTCAATATCCTGCGACTGGATAAATCCCGCAAGGGAGGAATCAAGACGCGGCGCTTGGTCGCATCTACCAGTGATTCTTATCGCGAGCAGTTACTTGGGCTGGTGGCTATTTGATGCAATTGCCCTGCCACATCATCGTGGCGGTGAACAAAATGGACGCGGTGGCGTATAGTCGCGAGGTGTTTGAGTCGGTCAAGGCGGACTTTGAGCGATTCGCCGCGCCGCTGGCGATCGCCGGCCTGGTGTTCATCCCGGTGTCGGCGCTGCGCGGTGACGGGGTTGTTACGCCCAGCCTACACATGCCCTGGTATCAGGGGCCGTCGTTGCTGGAGGTGCTGGAAAACACGCCGTCGGGTACTTTGGATGAACAGGCGTCGTTCCGGTTTCCCGTGCAAAGGGTGAGCCGGCACAATGATGTTCGTGGCTACGCCGGGCGCATCGCCGCCGGGCAGGTGAAGACGGGCGACGAGATCGTGGTGCTGCCGGCGGGACGGCGTACACGCATCCACAGCATTGCCGCGCCGGATGGGCAGCGGTCGTCCGCATCGGCGGGTGATTCGGTGACGTTCACGCTTGCCGATGAGATCGATATTTCGCGCGGCGACATGCTAGCCGGCGTGACACACCCGCCGCGTGTGCAGGATACGGTCAGCGCAACCTTGTGCTGGCTCACGCAAGAGCCGCTGCGCGTTAACGCGCGCTATGTGCTGCGGCACACCACGCGCACGGTGAAAGCCAAAGTGGTGACGGTCAATTCACATCTGGATGTGCAGTCGCTGGAAAAAAGACTCAGCGCGGGCGAGGTGCATCTGAACGATATTGTTCACGCCACGCTCGCCTTGCAGCAACCTATTTTCGCGGAAGCGTATGCGAGCCTGCGCAGCCTCGGCGCGTTTATCCTGATCGACGAAGTGACTAACCATACCGTCGCGGCGGGTATGATCGATTAGGGTAGGGGGGGTGCGCATCGTAAGTATATGTTTATAAACAAATATTTTTGATGCCGCACGCGATCACGGCCGTGATGCGCGCGCCATGGTGTTTCACGGTATAAATCTGGCCAGCCTGTTCTCAGGAAAAACGACAAGGTTCGACCGTGAGCAACGAACTCCATCCAGCGTATGCCGCCGCCACGGTGCAGATTAAACAGGCGGGTATCGAGACCGCCGATCCGCTGACGCAGCCGCTGGCTGAAGCGCGCGCCCTGCAGGATCGCTACTTTGCATTTCTGGCGCAGGATTTGCCGCCGGTCGCTTCCATACGCAATGTGTTCGTGCCGGGTCCTGCGGGGCCGTTCGCATTACGCCTGATTTATCCGGCGGCTAGCAAAGCCGATGCGCAGTTGCCGGTGGTGGTGTTCGTGCGCGGCGCGGGTTGGTGGGCGGGCGCGCTCGACTCGCACGAGCGCAGCATGCGCATCATCGCGAACGCCAGTGGTTGCGTGGTGTGCGGCGTGGATTACACGTGTGCGCCGGAAGCGCATTTTCCCGTGCAGCGCGATCAAGTGTGTGCAGCCGTGCGCTGGTTGCGCGCCGAGGGCCGCGCGTTCGGCATCGATGCGCAGCGACTCGCGCTCACCGGCGAATCGGCGGGTGCTAATTTGAGTGCGCTGGCGGCGGCGCGCCTGAATGCCCAGCAAGCGGGCACGGTAAAAGGGCTCGCCTTGTTCTATGGCAACTATAATTTGCCCAATGCCGCCACGCGCGCGTACTCGAAATGGGTGTGGGCGAATTATCTCGGTGTGCCGCACACGCAGGCGCCGGTGGCGGCGATCCCCATGCGCGCGGATGTGTCCGCGCTGCCGCCGACGTGGCTGGGCGTGGGGGAGTGCGATCCGCTGGTGCTTGACTCGGTGCAGTTCGCGGAAAAGCTGCGCGCCGCCCGCGTGCCGTGCGAATTCAAACGGTATCCCGGCGTGCCGCACGCGTTTGTGATGTTGAGCCGGCTGTATGATGGCGCCACCAGCGCGTTGCACGATGCAGCCGCCGCGCTGCGAGGGTTTCTGAAAAACTGATGTTGTGAGGAAATAATGCCGGCAAAAACCCAACGACCGACACAGGAAGAAATGAAAACGCGCATTGCGCGCTTCAAGGATTTGAAATCCACCAAGGCGCAGCACGGCGCGAACAAGGGCATCCCGCCCGAAGTGCTGGAGCTGATTACCGCGAAGACGACGTACAACATCATGTCGCCGGCCGGCCTGGGCGGGCAGCTCGCCCCCACGCCGCCCGTGACAGGGGGTGATGCCGGCGTGTTTCGCCTCGGCATCGTGACGTGTCCGCCGGGCAACGGCGCGGGGCTGCACGTGCATTGGAAAACGCACGAGACCTTCATGGCGCTCACTGGCAAATGGGAAATGATCTGGGGCGACAAGGGTGAAGAAAAAACCGTGCTCGAACCGTTTGACCTGATGGCCGTGCCGCCGCAAGTGACGCGCACGTTCAAAAATATTTCCGATGCCGATGCGCACATGCTGGTGATTATTCAAGGCCAGCCCGGCGAGTTCGACGACGTGGGCCGCGTGCCGGAAACCGCTGAAAAAGTCGCGCGGGAGTTCGGCCCGGAGATGGTGGAAAAATTAAAAAGCCTCGGTTGGCAATTCACGCTGGATGCGAATGCGCCGCCGGAGGCATAACATCACCACTGTCGTTCCCGCGCAGGCGGGTATCCCCTTCCCTTGGGGGAAGGCAGGATGGGGGCGTGATTCTCAAGTGGCACTGTGTTATGGGTTCCCGCCTGCGCGGGAACGACGGTGGTGGGTGTTGTTGGCTGCGTATCTTTTAACGGTCGGAACAGTTCAAGCACAAACTTATCCCGCCCGCCCCATCCGCCTGATCGTCCCCTTCGCCGCAGGCGGTACCGCCGATGTCATCGCGCGCAGCGTCGCCAACGAAGTCGGCGCGCAATTCGGCCAGCCGTTCGTGCTCGACAATCGCGGCGGCGCGAATGGCATCATCGGCACCGACATCGTGGCCAAGGCACCGTCGGACGGACACACGCTGTTGCACGTCACCGCATCGTTCGTCATCAATCCGAACACCTACACGTCGCTGCCGTACGACATCTTTCGGGATTTCGAGCCGGTCACCAATCTCGTGTTGGGCACGGGTTACCTGCTGGTGCTGCATCCGGCGGTGCCGGCGCATTCGGTGAAGGAGTTGATTGCACTGGCGCGCGAATCCGGCAAGGTGAGCTACAGTTCGCCCGGCGTCGGTAACACGCTGCATCTGGCGGCGGAGTTGTTCAGCGTGCGCGCGGGTGTGAAGTTGTTGCACGTGCCGTACAAAGGCGTTGCGCCAGCGATGAATGCGGTGCTGGCGGGCGAGGTGCAGGCCACCTTTATTCCGGCAACCATCGCGTTGTCGCTGGTGAAGGCGGGCCGCGCCAAGGCGATTGCGTTTACCGGCGCGTCACGTTTCGCTGGCTTGCCGCAATTGCCGACGATGCAGGAAGCCGGCGTGCCGAATCTCGAACTCACCGGCTCGTGGCACGGCTGGTTTGCTACCGGCAAAACGCCGGCACTGGCGGTGTCGCGATTACAGCAGGAAGTGGCCAAGGCGTTACAGGTCGCGCGCGTGAAGGAATCCATTGTATCGGGCGGCTACGAGGCCGACGGCAGAAGCCCGGCCGAGTTTCGCAAATTCCTGCGCGTGGAATATGAGCGTTATGCGGAGATGGTACGCGTGGCGAACGTACCCAAAACCGCACACTAATCGACGAAATAAAAATGAATAAAAACAAAAACTTACCATCAAATCCGCAAGGACTGATTCTGTTCGCCCATGGTTCGCGCAACCCCGCGTGGCGCAAGCCCTTTGACCAGATGCTGAAGGACGTTACCAAACGCGGCGATTGTCAGGCGGTACTGGCGTTCGGCGAATTCATGTCGCCGGGATTGGTGGAAGCTGCGCAATTGCTGGCGGATAAGGGTGTGAAAAAAGCGGTCATTGTGCCGCTGTTTCTCGGCGGCGGCCTGCATGTGCGCGGCGATTTGCCGAAACTCGCCGCGCAGGCGCGCGCGGCAAGCGGCATCACACTACGCGTGGCGAAAGCCATCGGCGACGATGCGGGCGTGTTGACCGCCATCGCCGACTACAGCATCGCGGTGACGCGTCCGCCTACTTCAGCGCGCCGAAAACTTTCTTGACGATATCGCTGGCCGCGCCCATCGGATTGGCGCGCAGCGCTTTTTCCTGTTCGCCGATCATCAGGTAAAGGCCATCGAGCGCTTTGTTGGTGACGTAGTTTTCAATTTTGGCGTCATCCTTTTTGACGATGCCAAGCTGCGCGCCTTGCCCGGCGAGCGAGTTGTATTGCTGCGCGAGTCCCACTTTATCGGTGGAGGCTTTGACGATGGGCAAAAACCGTTGCGCGAGTTGCGTGCCCGACGTGCGTTTAAAGTAATCGGTCACCGAAGTCTGTCCGCCGGTGAGGATGCCCTTGGCGTCCTGCAAAGTCATTTTCGACACGGAATCCGCGAGCAGTTGTTTGGCTTCCGGCACGGCGGCTTCGGCGGCGCGATTCATCGACAGCACCAGCGCATCGGCCTGTTTTTTCATGCCGAAGGTGCGCATCGCGCCTTCGACTTTTGCCAGCGCGGGCGGCAGCGGTATTTTGACCTTGGGATTGGCGAAGAAGCCGTTTTCCACCCCGAGCTTCGCCACTGCGGCGGCGGCGCCGTCGTGCAGTGATTGCTTGAGGCCGCTGGAGGCGTCGGTGTTGCTGATGCCGGCTAACTGCGCGAAAGCGGACGAGGTGAGTGCGGCGAGTGCAACAATACTCAGAATACGGCGCATAATTTGCTCCTTGGATATCAGTTAGGCGTGAGGAATAACGTGAAGAAGTGGATCTATCCTATGCTCGCGGTAGCTGCGGCAGCAATAGGGCTGTTGCTCTACAACGCAACAGTTTACAAAACGATTACACCCGAGGTGGCGTTTGTCACCATCAAGGGCGAGCGCATCAGCGTGGGCGATTTGCGCGGCAAGGTCACGCTGGTTAACTTTTGGGCCACCGATTGCGCGATCTGCGTGCGGGAAATGCCGCAACTGGTTGAAACTTATCGGAAATACCAATCCCGTGGATTTGAAACTATCGCCGTCGCCATGCGCCATGATCCGCCTAACTATGTGCTGGCGTATGCCGAGAAAAGCGCGCTGCCCTTCAAAGTCGCGTTCGATCCCGTGGGCGACCTCGCCAAAGCCTTTGGCGAGGTAAAGCTCACGCCCACAACCTTCATCATCGACAAGCGCGGCCACATTGTCAGCCGCATCGTCGGCGAGCCGGATTTCAAAAAGCTGCACGAACTGCTGGAGCTCAAATTAGCGGAGGCGGGTTAGGGGAGCGCGCCGTTCATTCATCGGCGATACTCCCGCATCACGCCGTTAATCTCAATAACCAAAGCGCTCGCACCCCATGTCTGACACTGTCGGTTCCCCGGTAATCTGTCCCAAGTGCAGCGCCGTTCGTCGGCCTGACGCGACCGTGCCCGACTGGCAATGCCCCGCTTGCGGCATCGCTTACGTCAAAGCCGGCGGCGATTATTCGTCTGCGGGCGGCGACCCAACCGTGCTTTACCAAACCAGCGCGCCGACGGAGCGGCGTGGCACGCTTAAAATTTTGTTGGTTGCGTTTGGCGTTTGTGCCGCTGGGGTATGGACCCTGCGCAGACGGAATCGGGCGCCTGCCGCCGAGCCTGTCGCGGGCAGGCCGGTAGGCCCGCGTAACGTGGTGATGTTCACAACCTCATGGTGCGGCTATTGCGCCGCCGCGCGCCGCTTCTTTGCCGACAACGGCATCAGTTTTGTCGAATATGACATCGAGCGCGATCCCGAGGGCACGCGCAAATTCGAGCAAAAGGGTTTCAAGGGCTACGGTGTGCCGGTGATATTGATTGACGACAAAGTGATACGTGGTTTTAACGAACAGGCGCTACGCGCCGCTTTGATCGGGTAACGACGGTTCAGCCGCTTCGCCGGTGGTGGCGGGTTCGGTCGTTTCGTTTGTTTCCCTCGAGACTCACGACACAAGGGCGCGCCCGCTGCGGCTAAGCCACGTATTTCCGTTCCAGCGCGGCGGCGGTATGCCCCGCCCAAACGGCATTCCCAGAGCGATATCTTTATAACTATTTGTTTATAAATAGTTTTTAGTTATTCCCTTGCGCGGAAATGCAGTGCCTTTCCGACGCTACACCCACGCGCTTGGGTGTAATCCCCCGCAATTGGGTTAGCTAACCCACGGACGCGGAAACGCCTGCAGGAGCACGGCGAATACGGCCCCATGGATTTTTCGGGCGGCAATTAAATTATTATTTTAAAACAATCTATTAACGTCAATCCGGGGAGGCTATTTCGGCGCCGCCAGGCAGCTAGGTACGCTAATTGCTGTTATTGGGGCATGTCGTGTTCGCCGAGGCACTTGAGAAGTGACCCGGCAGGCAGGTCGCAAGAACGTACTGACGGCAGAAAATCTCCATAACCATATGAATTACAAACAAAAAATAGCCAAGGAAATCTAGATGCCTATCCCAACCACCCGAGTCAACATCACCACGGCGCTTAACACCGGTGGGGCAAATCGCTTGCTCCTGAATACTTTGGGGGATTTCTCCAATTTGACGCTGGGATCGTCAGACCCAGCCTAGACGTCGGCCATTGGTGACCTGAACGGGGACGGTATCGCCGAGATCGTTATAGGCGCTGGCGGCTACGACGCTGCCGCGCTGAACGTGGGCAGGATCGTCGTGCATTACGGCCAATCGAGCGGCGGCACCACCGCTACGGCGGGCGGTGCCGGCGACCTCATCATCAACGGCATCAGCGCAGGCGACCTTGCGGGTTCTACGGTGGGATCGATTAAAGATTTGAACGGCGACGGGCGCGCCGAGATTCTGGTGGGCGCTTCGCGCATGGACAACGGAGCGCTGGTGGATGCCGGCGCCGCGTTTGTGGTGTGGGGGAAACCGGCTGGCGGCACGATCAATCTGGCGAGTATTGCGGCTGGCGCAGGTTCCGGCTTGGGTTATGTCATCAAGGGCGCTGCGGCAGGCGATCAGGCGGGCACCACCTTCATGTCGATCGCGGATCTGAATGGTGACGGTATCGCGGACATGCTGGTCGGCGCGCCTGGGGTCACTGTCGCAACGGGTGGCGGCGGTGGTGGTGGTGGAGGTGGCGGTGGCGGCGGTGGTGGTAAAGGTGGAACAGGCGGCGGCGGTGGTACCACGGTCGGGCTGCAGGGTGCCGTGTATGTGGTTTATGGCAAGAGCACGGATACGCCGGTAAACCTCAGCGACGTGGCTGCCGGCATCGGCGGCTACCGCATCGCCGGCGCGGGCACTGGCGACGCTGTGGGCTCCATCATCGGTACCGTCGGCGACATGAATGGCGACGGGCGCGCCGAGATTCTTATTGGCGGGCCGAATATCAATGGCGGTGGTCTGAATCAGGGCGCGGCGTACGTGGTGTTCGGGCAGGCGGGTGGCACGCAGATTAATCTGACGAACGTCGCCAGAGGCGTCGGCGGCTTCATCATCAACGGGCAGCCGGATGACGGTGCGGGCGCCTCGGTCACCGGGCTGGGCGATGTGAACGGTGATGGTATCTCGGACATCCTCGTGGGCGCACCGCGTTCCGACAGCGCCTATGTCGTGTTCGGCAAGGCGAATACCGCGGCGGTTAACCTGACCAACGTCGCGGCTGGCATCGGCGGCTATCGCATTTTCGGCGAGGGCATCAACAGTCTCGACGGTATTTCGGTTACAGGTGGCGCGGACTTCAACCGCGACGGCATTAACGATCTGGTGATCGGCGCCCCCAACTCCGATGCGGTGTACGTGGTCTGGGGTGGTGGTACGGGCACGGTCAACCTGTCCCTGATCGCGCAAGGTATCGGTGGCGCGAAGGTGGATGGCCCCGCCGGCAGCCAATTTGGCAGCTCGGTCTCTATAGCACCGGACATGAATGGCGATGGCACGGCCGATCTCATCATCGGCGCGCCGGGTGCGGGCGGCGGCGTGTATACGTTATTCACGCCGGCAAGCTGGCAACCCGACAACAATATTTACGGCACGGAAATCGCTGACCTGATCGGTCCCGGCTTTGGCAGCACGCTACACAAGGTGGGCGAAACCGCCGACACGATTCTTGCGCTGGGCGGCAACGACAACATCAACGCCGCCGGTGGTCATGATTCGATCGAGGCTGGCGCGGGCAACGACACGGTTAACGCCGGCGCAGGCAACGACACACTCGATGGTGGAACGGGCGCCGATTTGCTGATCGGCGGCATCGGTGATGACACCTACTACGTCGACAACGCGCTTGATGTTGTCACGGAACTCGCGGGTGAGGGCGTCGATAAAGTCATTGCCAGCGTCAACTGGACGCTCGGTGCGAACATCGAAAATCTCGAACTCAGTGGCGGGGCGGTCAGCGGCACCGGCAACGATGGCGCGAATATCATCACCGGCAGCGCATTCGCCAACACGCTCGACGGGGGCCTCGGCGCAGATACCCTGATCGGTGGTCAGGGCAACGACACCTATCTTGTTGAGCAACTGGGTGATGTGATTGTTGAAGCAGCGGGTCAAGGCACGGACACCGTTATTGCCTCTCTGGATTGGACGCTCGGCGACAATCTGGAAAACCTGCAAATCACCGGTGCTGCGCGCGTCGCGACCGGCAACGCATTGAACAACAGCATCATCGGCAGCAGCGGCAATGACGCGATCAATGGCCTGGGCGGCAATGACACCATGACCGGCGGCGCGGGCGACGATACGTATTTTGTCGACAGCACCGGCGATGTGGTAGTTGAGGCGGTGGTCGGCGGTTCCGACACCGTGATCGCCAGCGCTGATTACACGCTGTCGGCCAATATTGAAACCCTGGTGCTCACGGGTGCGGCGCGGATCGGCACCGGCAACGCATCGAACAACAGTATTACTGGCACCAGCGGCGACGATATTCTGGATGGCGGCGCCGGCATCGACACCTTGTCCGGCGGTCAGGGCAACGATACCTACAAGGTGGATGCCGCCAGCGACGTGATTGTCGAAGCGGCTGACGGCGGCATCGATACGGTCGTTGCGGCCTTTGACTATGTGCTGTCGAATGAACTGGAGAATCTGCAGTTGACCGGCGCCGCGCGTGCCGGCACAGGCAATGCGGGCAATAACATCATCACCGGCAGCACGGGCAACGACGTGCTCGACGGCGCCGGCGGCGCCGATCTGTTGATCGGCGCCTTGGGCAATGACACCTACCGCATCGATGCGAGCGACACGGTGCAGGAAGGCGTGAACGGCGGTATTGACACCGTTATCGCGTCTTTCGACTACACCCTAACCGACAACGTAGAAAACTTGCAGGTCACGGGCGAGGGCACAACGGGCACCGGCAATGCGAGTGATAACGTGCTGTTGGGTTCCGCCGGCCATCAAGTGCTGATCGGCGGCTTGGGTAACGACATCCTCGATGGCGGCACCGGCAGCGACCTCATGATGGGTGGCGGCGGAGACGACACGTACTACATCGATGACATCAATGACGTGATCGTCGAGACCGCGGATGGCGGCATCGACACCATGGTTATCGCGTTTGAAGGCACGCTGGCGGAGAACGTCGAAAATGTTCGGCTTCTGGGCAATGTGCATTTGGTCACGGGTAACTCGGGCAACAACACGCTTTCCGGCAACTCGGGCAGCGACACGCTGGACGGCGCGGGGGGCGATGACCTGTTGCTCGGCGGCGACGGCAGCGATGTGCTGCACTCCCATTCGGGGAATGACACCCTGTCCGGTGGCAGCGGCGACGACGTTTATAAAGTCGGCGGTGGCACCTCGGTGCAGATCGAGGACTTCCTCGGCCACGACACCATCGATGCCAGCGACGCCTACGGTAACAGTTACATCGACCTTTCCGGCGAAACGCACAGTCACATTGAGGACGAGGACGTTTACTACAACGTGGGCGGCACCTCGGCGGCAAAGCTCGATGTGCAGTTCCTCCAGGATCTGTCCGGATCGTTCGGCGACGATATTGCCAATGTACGACTGCTGGTGCCGCAGATCGTGACGGCACTGCGGGCCGTGCAGGCGAGCAGTAATTTCGGCGTTTCTTCCTTCGTTGATAAAGCCATATCGCCTTTTGGCGCTTCCGGCGAATGGGTTTACCGGATGGACCTGGGGTTGACCGCTGACGCCGCCGTGTTGTCGGCAACCTATAACAATCTGGCGATCCGCTTCGGCAATGACGAACCGGAGGCGCAGCTCGAAAGCCTGATGCAGCTCGCCCTGCACAGCACGGAAGTGGGTTTCGGGCCTGACTCTGCGCGTTTTGTGGTGTTATTTACCGATGCGCCTTTCCATCAGGCGGGCGATGGTGCCGTTGCCGGCATAACCACGCCGAACAATGGCGATGCCATCATGGATGGCGGCGGTATCGGCGAAGATTATCCTTTCATCGCGCAGGTAAAGGCCGCACTGGATGCGGCCAATATCACGCCGATTTTCGCGATTGCCAATGGTTACGATCCGGTCTACAGCGCGTTGGTTACGCAGCTCGGCCGCGGCACGGTGGTGACGCTGACTACTGACAGCAGCAACGTGGTGGCGGCCATCACCAACGGTCTTGTCGCAGCGACAACCACGCACATTGAAGATGCCTACGGCGGCGCGGGCAACGACACCATGTTGGGTGACGTCAATGCCAACTACTTGCGTGGCAATGGCGGCAATGACAGCCTGAGCGGCAACAGCGGCAACGACACCATTGATGCCGACGACGGCGACGACTATCTGAACGGCGGTTCGGGCAACGACAACCTGCATGGGGGCGCGGGCAACGACACCGCCGCGTTTACCGGCGCGTGGTTGAACTACGACATCAGCGTCGATGGCGCGGGTGTGATGACCATTGTTGATCATCGCGCTACGGGTAATGAGGGATCAGACCACGCCGATGGCGTCGAGAATTTCCAGTTCTCGAATGGGATTTTTGCCGCATCGGTTGTGCTGAACGCTGGCCCGGTGGCGGTTAATGACAATGTGACGGGGCTGGTCGAGGGCACCCCGGACGCGCCCGGCATTGCGGTGGTCAGCGGCAGTGTCGTGACCAACGATACGGACGCGAACCTCGCTACCGTGGGACTGGGCGAGGTGCTTAGTGTGACCGGCATACGCGCAGGTGCAGCAGATGCGGGCGGGGCACTCGCCGCATTGGTGGGTGACACCGTGATCGACGGCATCTACGGTACCTTGACCATCCGTGCCGACGGCAGCTACAGCTACGCGCTGGATAACGCGCGTCCGGCAACGGAAGCGCTGGTCACCGGCACCACCGTCAACGACGTGTTCACCTATCGGTTGGCGGATGCGCACAATGCGGTTTCCGTGGCGCAGTTGTCTTTCGCCATCGACGGCAGCAGCGACGTGGTGATCGTCGGCAACAACGCGCCTGTCGGCGCGCCAACAGCCACACTGACGGCGGGCGTCGAAGACACCGCCTACACCGTCAGCGCCGCCGATTTGTTGGCGGGCTTCAGTGATGCCGATGGCGATACGCTCAGTGTGTCGGGCCTGGTGGCAAACCACGGCACGGTGGTGGATAACCTGGACGGCACTTACACCATCAACCCGGCGTTGAACTATAACGGCGCGAACACCTTGAGCTACACCGTGCTGGATGGCAGAGGCGGCGGCATTGTGGCCACGCAGAGCTACGACGTGGCGGCAGCTAACGACGTGCCCATAGGACCGGTGACGGGCACCTTGGTCGCTGGTAGCGAAGACACGGCTTACACGGTTAGCGCCAGCACCCTGCTGGCGGGATTCAGTGATATCGATGGCGACACGCTCAGCGTATCAAGCCTGATAGCCAACCACGGCGCAGTGACGGACAACGGGGACGGCACCTATACCATCACGCCGACACTGAACTATAACGGCCCGATGGCGCTCAGCTACAACGTGAACGATGGCACGATCGGCATTGCGGCTACGCGCACCTATAACGTGGCGGCAGTCAACGATGCGCCGGTGGGCACGGCAACTACCGCGCTGGCGGCAGGTACCGAAGACACCGGCTACACGGTCAGTGCCGGCGCCCTGCTGGCGGGTTTCAGTGATATCGATGGCGACGTGCTCAGCGTGTCGGGCTTGGTCGCCAATCACGGCACCGTGGTGGTCAATGCGGGCGGCACCTACACCGTCACGCCGGCGGCGAACTACAACGGCGCGATGACCTTGAGCTACAACGTGATTGACGGTAAGGGCGGCAGCGTGGTGGCCACGCAGAGCTACACCGTCAACGCGGTCAACGACGCGCCCACCGGCGTGGCGGCAGCGGCGCTGGCGGCAGGCACGGAAGACACGGCCTACACGGTCAGCGCCGGCACCCTGCTGGCGGGCTTCAGCGATGCCGATGGCGACACGTTGAGTGTTTCGGGCTTGAGCGCCAATCACGGCACGGTGGCAGACAACGGCGACGGTACTTTCAGCATCACGCCCGCAGCGAACTACAACGGCCCCGTGACCTTGAATTACAGCGTGATTGACGGCAATGGCGGCAGCAAAGCAGTCACGCAAAGCTTCAACGTGGCTGCGGTCAATGATGCGCCCACCGGCGCGGCAGCGGCGACGCTGGCGGACGGCGTGGTAGACGCACCGTACGTCATTGCGGCCAGTGATCTGCTGGCGGGCTTCAGCGATGTCGAGGGTGATACGTTGAGTGTGTCGGGCTTGAGTGCCAACCACGGCGCCGTGATCGACAATGGTGATGGCACGTTTACCATCACGCCGGAACTCAATTACTCAGGCGACGTGACGCTGAGCTACAACGTGACCGACGGCGCCGGCAGCATTGCGGCCACGCAGGGCTACACCGTAGTACCCAACGCCGCGCCCACCGGCACGGCAACGGCCGCGCTCGCGGCGGGCGCCGAAGACAATGCCTACATCGTCAGCGCCGCTGATCTGCTGGCGGGCTTTGGCGACGCCGATGGTGACGCGCTCAATGTGTCGGATATCAGCGCCACCAACGGCACGGTAACCGACAATGGCGACGGCACCTTCAGCATCACGTCGAGCGCGAATTACAACGGCGCGGTGACACTGAACTACAACGTGACCGACGGCAAAGGCGGCAGTGTCGCAGCGACGCAGATCTACACGCTGGCAGCCGTCAACGATGCACCCACGGGTGCGGCAACGGCTGTGCTGGCGGCAGGCACCGAAGATTTGGCTTATACCGTCAGTATCGGGAATTTGCTGGCGGGCTTCGCCGATATCGAGGGCGATGCGCTCGGCGTATCGGGATTGAGTGCCAATCATGGCACGGTGACGGACAACGGCGACGGCACGTTCACCATCGCGCCGGCGCTCAACTACAACGGCGCCGTGACGCTGAACTACCAGGTGACAGATGGCACGGACAGCATTGCGGCGACACAAAGCTTTAATCTGGCTGCGGTCAACGACGGGCCCACGGGCACGGCGTCGGCAGTACTGGCAGCCGCTACGCAGGATACGTTCTATACCGTCACGCTTGCTTCCCTGCTGGTGGGATTTAGCGATGTCGATGGCGACGCATTGGGCGTATCAGGACTCACCGCCAATCACGGCACTGTGACCAACAATCTCAACGGCACGTTTACCATCACCCCGGCGCTGAACTACGTCGGCTCGATGGCGCTCAACTACACCGTCACTGATGGCATCGCCAGCATCGCGGCGACACAGAGCTATAACGTGGCGGCCGCGACCGGTATCACGCTCACCGGCACATCGAGCGCTGACCTGTTGCTGGGTACCGCAGTCGGCGACACGCTGATTGGTTTGGGGAGCGGCGATACACTTAACGGCCTCGGTGGCGACGACACCATGATCGGCGGCGCGGGCAGCGATACTTACATCGTGGATAGCACGGGCGATGTGGTCGTGGAATTGGCGGGCGAGGGTACCGACGTGGTTCAAGCCTCGGCGAGCTTCACGTTGAGTGCTAACGTGGAAGATCTGATATTGACTGGAACCGCATCCATCAACGGCACTGGCAATGCGCTGGGGAACACGTTGACCGGCAATAGCGGCAACAACGTGCTCGATGGCGGCGCAGGCAGCGACAGAATGTCCGGCGGTGCGGGCGACGATACCTACTATGTCGATTCCAGCGGCGATACAGTGACGGAAAACACTGGTGCGGGTACCGATACGGTGGTCTCCACGCTGGCCTATACCTTGGCCAGCAACCTGGAAAACCTGATGCTGGGCGGATCGGCTGCGATCAACGGCACCGGCAACGGTGTGGTCAACGTGCTGACCGGCAACGCGGGTGCGAATGTGCTTTCTGGTCTGGCGGGTAACGATGTCATCAACGGCGGCGGCGGCAACGACACGCTGAACGGTGGGGCGGGCAATGACGTATTAACCGGTGGCGCTGGTGCGGATGCCTTCCTGTTCGATAGAACTACACTCAATGCCGCGACCAATCGGGATACGATTACCGACTTTCAGTCGGGCCTTGATATATTCCAGCTCGACAGAGGGACTTTCAAGGGATTGGCAGCGGGCACGTTGTCCAGTGCAAACTTCCGTGCGAGCCTCGACGGAACGGCCGGCGATGCGAATGACTTCGTGTTGTATGACACGGATTCCGGCGCGCTCTTTTACGACGCGGACGGGAACGGCGCAGGCGCCGCAATCCAGTTCGCGACGCTGATCGGCTTGCCGTCGATTAACGCTGCGGATTTCACGCTGTTCTGATCGCAGTTCTGAAGCCGTAACGCCAGAGACGAGTCTGGCCGAAGCCCCGCATCGACGCTAACCAGCGCCCTGCGGGGCTTTTTGCTGGGTTTTGCTGGGCCAGCGCAGCCCTTCATTGCGCATCGCTGGAATATTGCGCATCCGCAGGATGTTTAAATGCCATGGAGTGCTCAGGTATAATCCCATGCGCAAAATCAATTTATATAACTATTTGATAATATTGAGTTTTTATCTGGACGGGATGCGCCGCGCAACGCGTTAGCTCACGCGCCAAACACTTCCGCCCGTGCATGCCCTCGCCCCTGCCATTGATGAAACCCGCCTTTTCCCTGTTAGCGCGTCTTAGGCCCTTCGGCCTGTTGCGCTGGTTTTCTGTGTTGAGTCTGCTGTCTATCGGCTTGGCGTGCATCTTATCGTCCTATCTGCTGTCGCGCTTTCTGACGCAACACATGTTGCATCGTGACGCGGTGCTGACGCAGGAGTTCGTGCAGCGCGTCGCGGACATTGAGTTCGACAAGACGCGCGCGGCCGGCCGGACGCCGTCTATTCGCGATGCCAACATGCAGGGACTGCTCGACCACTTTGCCGGCGTGCCGGACACGTTGCGCACTAATATCTACGCCCCTGATCAGACGCTGGTGTGGTCAAGCGAGAAAATACTCATCGGCAAACGGTTTGATGATAATCCCGAGCTGGTGAAGGCGCTCAGCGGCGAAATAGAATTCGAAATGGGAGAAACCAGCAAGCAGCAGCATCCCAAACACGAGCACATGTTTCTGAGTGATCGCCCGGTGTCGTTTGTGGAAATGTATCTGCCGATACGTGACAACAAGCGCGTCATTGCCGTGGCGGAAATCTACCGGCTGCCACACGCGCTCTTCGACACCATCGGGCGCGGGCGCTGGTTGATCTGGATAAACGGTATTTTCACGGGCGTTTTTCTATACTTCGTGCTGTTCTGGATCGTGCGCCGTTCAGACGCAACCATACGCAGTCAGCAGTCGCGTCTGATCGAATCGGAGACCCTGTCCGCCGTCGGCGAAATGAGCGCGGCGGTCGCGCACGGCATCCGCAATCCGCTGGCGTCCATACGCAGTTCAGCGGAGTTGTGCCTGGACGACCAATCTTCGCCGCAGGTGCGGGAATCCGTGTCCGACATCGTGGCGCAGGTGGATCGCATGGAAAAATGGGTGCGTGACCTGTTGAACTACGCGCAGCCCGAGTCGCGCACTGCCGAACAGGTCAAGCTGGATACGCTGATCTGGCGCGTGTGCGACGACTTCGCGCGCGATTTCGAAAAGCAATTTGTCGTTTCCAAGTTATCGTTGCCCGACGATTTGCCCTTGGTGGCCGGTGACCGGGTGGCTTTCGAGCAGGTGTTTTTCAATGTGCTGACCAATGCCATGCAGGCCATGCCCAAGGGAGGCGAGGTGACGATCCGCGCGCGCATGCCTTTGCCGGGCGCGCCGGTGGTCATTGTCATCAGCGACACCGGCGTGGGCATTCCGGAAGCGCATAAAGCGAAGTTGTTCGTGCCGTTTCAAACCACCAAGGCCAAAGGAATGGGCTTGGGGCTGGCGTTGGTGAGGCGCATATTGCATCGCTTCGGCGGGGAAGTGCAAATCAGGAACGCGCCGGGCACCGGCACGCAAGTCGAGCTTTCATTTTTGGTGGCGAGTCAGGGATAACGATAGCGATGGCGATTGCAGTGCTGGTGGTCGAAGACGAAACGGTCTTCGCCAAAAATATTCAGACGTTTCTCACACGCGATGGATTTGAAGTGCGCATTGCCGCCGACGCGGAAACCGCCCTGGCGGAGTTCGACGCCTTTCGTCCCGGAATAGTGCTGCTGGACTACAACCTGCCCGGCACCAATGGCCTGGACATTCTGGCGCAGTTGAAACAGCGCGATGCATCCGTGCCGGTGGTCATGATGACGGGCCATGGCAGCGTCGAAGTCGCGGTGCAGGCGATGAAGTCCGGCGCGGCCGATTATGTGTCCAAGCCGGTCGCGCTGGCCGAATTGAAGCTGGTGGTCAATCGCGTGGTGCAACGCGAACATATCGAAAGCAAGCTGGCGTATTACGCCAAGCGCGATGCGGAAACGGGTGCGCTGGACAATGTGATCGGGAATTCACCGGTGATGCTTACGCTAAAGGCGATGGTCGAGCAGATCATTGCGTCGGAGCGCACGCTCGCCGATAACGATGCGCCCGCCGTGCTCATCACCGGCGAAACCGGTACCGGAAAGGAACTCATTGCACGGGCGCTGCATTTCTCCGGGGCACGCAGCGCCCAGCCCTTTATTGAAATCAACTGCGCGTCGATTCCCGCGAATCTGCTGGAGGCCGAACTCTTCGGTTATGAACGCGGCGCGTTTACCGATGCCAAGGAGCGCAAGCCGGGGCTGGTCGAATCGGCCGAGGGCGGCACCTTGTTTCTGGACGAGATCGGCGAAATCGACATCGCGGTACAGGTCAAATTGCTCAAGCTGCTGGAGGAAAAACAGGTGCGGCGGCTCGGCGGTATTCGTGAACAACGCGTCAATGTGCGCATCGTCACCGCCACCAACCGTGATATTGAAGCCATGGTGCGTACCGGCAAGTTTCGCGCCGACCTGTTCTATCGCTTGCGCATTTTGCACGTGGGACTGCCGCCGTTGCGCGAGCGCGAGGACGATGTGCTGCTGTTGGCGCGGCATTTTCTGGCGTCGCAGGGATTACGCTATGGGCGTGCCGATGTGCGCTTGTCGCCGGCAGCGGAGCGCGTATTGAAGGCGCATCATTGGCCCGGCAATATTCGGGAATTGCGCAACGCGATTGAGCAGGCAGTGTTGCTGACGCGAAGCAACACACTGGAGCCGGCACAATTTCCGTTCTGCGCCACCACGCCTGACGGCGATTCATCTGCGACGGGGGATGGCGCACCCACGGAGGAAAACTTTGACCAGAACTTTGACCTTGAGGCGATGGAAAAAGACCTGGTGGTGAAAGCCCTGACCTGCACCGGCTGGAATGTCACCCGCGCGGCCAAGCTCCTGGGTTTAAGCCGCGATACCTTGCGTTACCGCATCGAAAAGCATCAGATCAGCAACGTGACGAGTTAAGCGGCTAGGTGAGGCCCGCCACACCTGCATCATGCGCCTGCTGATCGGCGTGATAGCTCGAGCGCACCAGCGGCCCGCTGGCAGCGTGCATGAAGCCCATCTCGGCGGCTTTCGCGGCGTAGATGTCGAACATCGCTGGTTCAACAAAGCGCAGCACCGGCAGATGATGCAGGCTCGGTTGCAGGTACTGACCGATGGTGAGCATATCGACGTCGTGCGCACGCAGGTCGCGCATGGTTTGCAGAATCTCGTCGTCGGTTTCACCGAGG
The DNA here is from genome assembly GCA_947467315.1 of Betaproteobacteria bacterium. Taxonomy (GTDB): domain Bacteria; phylum Pseudomonadota; class Gammaproteobacteria; order Burkholderiales; family SG8-41; genus UBA5216. The sequence goes on from CANIID010000042.1 coordinate 18,155, forward strand.
CCCACCATGAGGCCGGATTTGGCCGGGATGTGCGGAAAGCGCGCCTTGAATTTCTTCAATAATAACAAGGAGTTGGCGTAGTCCGCGCCGGGGCGCGCCTGCTTGTAGAGGCGTGGCACGGTTTCGAGATTGTGGTTCATCACGTCGGGCGGGCACTCACTCAAAATATCGAGTGCGATGTCGAGCCTGCCGCGAAAATCCGGCACCAGCACTTCGATGCGGGTTTGCGGTGAACGCGCGCGCACTTCGCGTATGCAGTCTTTGAAATGCGCCGCGCCGCCGTCGCGCAGATCATCGCGATCGACGCTGGTGATCACCACGTATTTCAGTTTCAGCGCGGCGATGGTGTCGGCCAGATGCACGGGTTCTTCGGCGTCGGGCGGTAACGGGCGGCCGTGGCCCACGTCGCAAAACGGGCAGCGGCGCGTGCATAGATCGCCGAGGATCATGAACGTCGCCGTGCCTTTGCCGAAACATTCGCCGATGTTGGGGCACGAGGCTTCTTCGCACACGGTGTGCAATTTTTGTTCGCGGAGTATCTGTTTGATCTCGCGAAAGCGCGGGCTGTCGGTGAGGCGCACGCGGATCCAGTCTGGCTTTTTCAGCGCCTCGCCTGCCGCCAGCGGCACGATCTTGATCGGAATGCGCGCGGTTTTGGCTTTGCCTTTTTGCTTTTCGCCGAGTTCAGCCATGTCAGTGTTCCAGCGCCTGTAATAGATGTTGCGAGAGTTTTTCGCTCACGGTCTCAACCGGTTCGCGTACGTCCAGCGCGCGCAGTTGCGTCACTTGCAAGCCCGCGTAACCGCAGGGATTGATGGCGTCGAAGGGGGTAAGGTCCATGTCGATATTGAGGGCAAGGCCGTGGTAGCAGCAACCGTTTTTGACGCGCAGACCGAGCGCAGCGATTTTGCTTTCGTTGACGTAGACGCCCGGCGCGTCGGCGCGGTAGTTTGCGGTGATGCCATAACTGCCGAGCAAGTTTATCACGGCGGCTTCCATCTTCCGCACCAGCGGGCGCACGCCCAAGCCGCGGCGCTTCAGGTCGAGCAGCAGATAAGCGACGAGTTGGCCGGGGCCGTGGTAGGTGATTTGTCCGCCGCGGTCGATTTTGACCACCGGGATGCCGGTGTCGGCGCGCAACAAATGCTCCGGCTTGCCCGCCAGACCCTGCGTATACACCGGCGGATGCTGTAACAGCCATATTTCGTCGCGTGTGGCGGCGTCACGTTGCGCGGTGAGCGTCTGCATGGCGCGCCAGGTGGATACATAGTCCGCCACGCCCAGTTGACGAAGCGTAGGCGCAGATGCGGTCACGCGCGTTGTAGGGGGTACGGGAGGTGCAGGAGCCATGCTGGGCGGGGTGCCAGTTGTATGCCGGTGGGAACGGTAGCACAATGCCGCCTTTCGCGGCATCCGAACCGCCTTGAAACGCACTGAAATATTACGGAACATCATGACCCTCAACCCAATTAAAAAAGGCTTGTTCTGCACGCTGATCGTCGCCGTGATGAGCGCAGCGAGTGCCGCGCACGCGGCCGAGCCGTCGTACACGGCAGACCTGGCTACGTTATTCAATGAATACCAGCGCGTGCTCACCTTGCGCGACGCCTGCATCGCCGCGCAGCCGGAGAAAAAGGCGGATATGGGCGGCGCGTATCAGGATTGGCTGAACCGCCATGTGCGCATTGTTGACGATCTCGAAAACCGCTTCGCCGCTGTCATTAAGCGCGCCTCCAAGGATCAGCCCGACTACACGCGCAACTACGGCAAGTATCAGGCCGAGGTGTTGCAACTGCGCGAGGAGGGCAAAAAGGCGCTGCTGGCCGACAAGGAAAAACTGGCGCAACAGTGCGCGGAATTGCCCGGCTATTTGCGTCATCCGAAATCCGATATCCCCGCGCTGTTTCCGGCGGAGTTCAAACGCATTTATCGCGTGCGCTGAGTGTGCCGGTGCGACGGAATATAGTAAGTATATGTTTTTAAACTCTAATTTATAGATGCAGTGGTGCGGGGTGATCGCGGTTGTCTACTTGCTCGGCGCGCAAGCGGCCGCTGCAGCAAGCACTGACGTTCAGCACTGGATCAACACCCACGCACAGCGCAGCCAGAGCGCCGAACTGTTATCGGCGCGCTCCGGCGTGGTGGGCGATCTCGACGGCGATGCGCGCGATGACCTGGCCGTGCTTTACACGCTGCGACCGGACGGCATACACGGACAGCGCAGCGAACGGCGCTATTTGGCGGTGTTTAAGCGCCGTGGCGGAACGCGCAACGCGCCGCACTACAATCGCTTGTACTACCACGCGCACGTGTTGGTGGGTGGCGCCGGCGTCGCCGAAGCCAATCGCGCCACCATCCTCAACAAAACCGTGGTGGTGGAATTACTCACTCCCCGTGCAGGGGATGCCGCCTGCTGCCCGACTCGCCCGGCAACGCGGCGCTACCGGCTGACACCGCGCGGATTGACGCTGGTGAAAGCAGCCGCCAAAGCCGGGGTTGGCATGAAATAAGCGTGAAACAAGCGTGAAATAAGCGGACCCGCCGCGCTTTTTGGAGAAAGGGTCGCGACAGAGTAGAATTCGCCCCTTCCGGCATCCTTGCCACGACATTTCCACGTAACGACAGAATCGGAGCACCACCATGGGCAAAGGCGATAAACGCACCAAGCGCGGCAAGATTTTCAAGAGCTCCTACGGCAACACCCGTCCGCAGGGCAGCAAGGCTGTCAAGCCGGCTGCCGGCGCCAAAACCAAGGCCGCGAAGAAGTCCTGATAGCGTCGATGGTATTGCGCCACGCAGCCGTGGCGCACAAGCATCATGGTATCAACCGCGCAGCGCCTCGATAGCGGCAGCCGTTTTCCGCGCGTGACGCTGCCGCTACTGGGTGGCGCAAGCCTGACACTGCCCGATGATTGGGCCGGACACGCCGGCGCGGTGCTGTTCTATCGCGGGCATTGGTGACCGTACTGCCGTCAGCAGTTGGCTGACTTTCAATCGCGCCTCGGCGATTTCGGCAAACTCGATTGCCGGCTGGTCGCTGTGTCGGTGGACGCCGAACCCGAGGCGCGCAAAACCGCCGCGGAACACGCGCTGACGTTTCCCCTCGCGTACGGCGTTGATGGGCCGCAACTGGGCTCGCTGACCGGTGCTTACTGGGAAGACAAACGCCGCTGCCTGCAGGCGACGGGTTTTATCCTCAAGGCAGACGGCACGGTGGCGCAGGCGCTCTACAGCACCGGGCCCATCGGCCGCTACACCGCCGCCGAAGCGCTGAAAATTCTGGAAAAAATCGTGTTGGGTTGAAAGCGAAAAAGCTTTGCGCCTTTGCGGCGAGGCCGTTCGCGGTTAAACCGAGATTATTCATTAGGGGCGGATTCAACTCTAAAGTGCCACGACGTTTCTGCGAGAGTGTAACTGCTTCATGAAGACCTCATGAGGGGTTTTGAAGCCGAGGCATTTTCTGGTTCGGTGATTGAGGCGGTGAATGGCGAAGGCGATATCTTCAGGCGTGATGGAATCGAAGTGCATTTTTTTGGGGAAGAATTGCCGGATGAGCCCGTTCATATTCTCATTGGCTCCTCGCTCCCAAGAAGCGTAGGGATGCGCGAAGAAGAAATCGAGATTCAATTTCTCAGCGATTTTTTCATGCTGAGCGAACTCCTTACCATTGTCGGCGGTTCGTTTCTTTCGACTAATTATTCGGCGATGCCGTTAGCTTTTCCATCAATTCTTCGTATCCGAACGGCTTGTGCAAGATGTCATTAAAACCAGCTTCGAAAAAGGTTTCCCGATGCTGCGCATTTGCGTGTGCGGTACAGGCAATGATGTGGGCATGTTTATTCATTGCGGTAGATCGAAGAATTCTACAAGCATCCAGACCGCTAATACCCGGCATACTGATGTCCAAAAGTATCGTGTAAATGACATTTACTTGGGCCAACTGGACGCACTCCTGCCCATTCGTCGCTTGAAACACCCTGGAATAACCACTTCTCCGCAACATCCTGGCTACGGTATGAAGTAACTCGGGATAATCATCGACGATCATCACAGCCTGATTCTTCGGCATAAGATTTTTATCAGCCTTTATTTTCAACATCAATGAGTGGCAAAGTGACGCTGAATTTGCTACCAATCCCAACAACGGACTCAACTCCCATCTGCCCCCCGAAAGATTCGACCAACTGAGCCGAAAGGTACAAACCAAGCCCGGTGCCTGATAACGGTCGTGAACCGAACTCTTCCAACTGGGTAAATTGCTTGAATAATTTCGGGATATCTTCTGGACTTATTCCCGCGCCAGTATCCTCAATCACAATTTTCACGACCTTTCCGTCCAATTGGACGTCGAATGCAACACCACCTCGATCGGTAAATTTGATTGCGTTATTAACCAGGTTTTGGAACACCTGAATCAATGCGGTTCTGCTTGCTGCGACAAAAGGCGGATCAATATCAGAATGCTTGAGGCTGAGCGCCAAGCCCTTCCTGGATGCTTCAGCTTGGTTCATCGCGATGACCTCTTCAACGACATCCAATACATTTACATGTTCTTTTTTTGCCAAAGTTGAAGTTGGGCCAACAGCACTGAGCATCAGCAGGTTATCGACGATGTTCTTCAAATGATCGCTTGCTGAACGAATGGACTCCGCGGTCTCCCGCATGTCTTCTTCATCTGAAAAATTTTTAATAAAGTCAGCCCCCGCTTTAATTCCTGCCAATGGCGTCCTCAGTTCATGCGATATATTGCGTATAAATACTTCTTTGACCTCAAGAGCCGAGGTGAGATTTTTACTTTTCAACTGCAGATTACTTTCATATTTTCTAGCTTTGCGAGAGGCCATCTCGATCACAATGAAAAGAATGCATAGCCCGAGGGACATTAAAATGGCTGCCATATATCTGGTTCTGTTAGCAGCCAGGTAATCCGAGAACATTTCGTCTTTCGAGGCGGAAATGACCACCATTAGGGGCAATCCGGGAACGCGCTGATATGCGTAATATTCCGAATCGCGGTTTTCATTCGAAACCGTAATCAGTCCGGAATCCTTACCCGCTTGTTTTTCGATTTCCTGAAACCATCTGGTTGAACGAACATCCCTATCCGTTTTCAAGTCAGCGCCCGAATATTCCGTCCTTGTGTAACCATCTTCCCCGACAAGGTACATAGCCCTTCCGGGTGAAACGATATCTTTATACAACTCCGCAAAATATTGAGGCGAGAACGAAACCACGGCGACTCCAACAAAGCCCTTTCCAGGCTTATCGATTCGGCGAGTAACTTGAATCGACAGCTTCCCCGAAGACCTGCCGACCACTGTGCGTCCTACAAACAACGGGTCGCTTGATCCGTTCTTATGAAAAATGAAATGCGGTCTATCATTAAGATCGAGTATGACAAACGGAGTGGTAGTCCCGGCTATTAAAAATCCCTTTGAATTTATGATTCCAGCCTGGGGGTAATCCCGGGTATCGGCGATAGAACGCGTCTTCCATGCCGACAGTTTTATGGCCTCGCCCTGCTCCAAGTATTCCAATGCCAAAATTTTTGCCAAGATATCAGCGCCCAAAACACTTCTTTCAGCATGGAATGCAGCGGCTTTCGCCAACCGTTCA
>CANIID010000043.1 GCA_947467315.1 Betaproteobacteria bacterium
GCCAGACGGCTGTGAGCAGTTCGTCGCGACTGACCACCTGGCCTGCGCGCTGGGCCAGGTAAACCAGCACCTCGGCCACCTTGGGCTCGACGCGCAGCGACTCGCTGCCGTGCCGCAGTTCTCCGGTGCGTGCATCGATGCGCCAAGGGCCGACGGTCCATGCCGAAGCTGCCGAACCTGCCGAACCTTCCGCGCCGGGGTCTTGCCGGCGTCCATTCGCGCTGCTCGATGGTTCATCGGATGGATCGTAAATCATTGATTGTAAATAATAATAATAATTATTGTTAGTTGTTTCGTTGGCGATTGTTAGCCGCGCCATCGGGACTTGCGCTACGCACTCGATTGTAATGGCTCCATCGACACCACGGAGATGCCGATGACACACGAAATGATCCACAAGCCAATCACTTTCATCAACCCCCAAGGAGTCCTCATGAACACCGATCTTACCTTGCGTCAAAGCTTCGCCCGCTTCCTGCTTGCCTTCGCCATCCCCGCCGTTCTCGGCCTCGCGGCATGCGCTGCGCCGGGCGGTCCGGCAACGTCCGTGACCGTCACGGCAAACCAGTCCAACGTGGTTTCCTACTGGAACGACATCGCCAACAAGACGGTGTTGGCTGCTCCGACGGTTAACACAACGGTCAACACCACGGCTGAAGAGCAGCGCCCGGCGTTCTTCCACGACGTGGCGAGCGTGCATGTCGCCATCTACGATGCCGTGGTCGCCATCGAAGGCCGTTACAAGCCATTTGCGGTAAGGCCGAAAGCGCCGGGCGCCGGCGCCTCGGTCGAGGCCGCTGTCAGTGCGGCCGCCTACGGCGTGCTGAAGACCTTGTTTCCCAATTGCAGCGAGGTGTACCAGGCCGCCTACGAACAGCGCCTCGCCGCGATAGCCGACGGCCAAGCCAAGACTATGGGGCTGGCGCTGGGCAGCGAAGTCGCCGCGGGGGTTGTGCGCCTGCGCGCCAACGACGGGCGCAACGTGGCGCTGGCGCCCTATGTGTCCAGCGCAGCACCTGGCCAGTTCCGCAGTGCCAACCCGACCCCCATCTTCCGGCATTTCCCCGCGATCAAGCCCTTTGCGCTCAACAGTCTCGACCAGTTCAGGCCCGCGCCCCCGCCGGCGCTCAACAGTGCGGCCTACGCCGCGGCGTTTAACGAAACCCGCTCGCTCGGCAGCGCGGACAGCACCGTGCGCACAGCCGAGCAGCTTGAGGCGGCGCGCTTCCATACCGAACCGCCACCGCCCTCGGTGACGCGCAATCTCGGCCGCTTCGCGTCCAGCACGGCGGATGTGACCGATGCCGCCCGGCTGATGGCGATGATCTATGTCTCCTTCGCGGATGCCATTGCTGCCTGCTTTGAGGCCAAGTACCACTACAACACCTGGCGTCCGGTGAGCGCCATCCATAGGGCCGATGCCGACGGCAACGACGCGACCCCGATCGATGCGGCGTGGAAGCCGGTGCTGCCCACGCCCAATCATCCCGAGTACCCCGCCGCGCATTCCTGCACCTCAGGCAGTGTCGGCGAGACCTTGCGCGGCTACTACGGCACCCCCAACGTCACCTTCACCTGGGACAGCAATGTCACCAAGACCACGCGGACCTACATGGGCATCGATGACTTCAACACCGACGCCGGAATTGCCCGCCTCTATGGCGGCATGCATTTCAGGTTTGCAACCGTCGCCGGCGAAGCGCTCGGCAAGCGGGTCGCGCAATGGGTGACATCGCGCCACTTCGGGCGTCAGGACTAACTGTCATTCAACGAAAACGAACCCTTCTCAAGGAGCCATCATGAACACGAATCGCCGCCGCTTGTTGCAACTCGCCGCGTTATCGACAACGGCCTGGGCATGGCCCGGCAGCCGCTCCGTGGCTGCCGCCGCGGACATCGATCGATCCGGCTCGCCGGATCGCCGCGTCACTAACAGGGCTTTCTGGAGCAACACCCTCAGTTGCGACAACGCAGCCGTGCCGGTGTCGGAGCGCAGCACGCGCCTGGCCACCCTCGCCGACTTCGGTGGGGCGCAGCAATGCGCGATGCTGAAGAACGCCACCGAAGGCCCGTTCTTTTTCTGCACCAATCCGGGCATCGCCGACATTGCACGGGGCAAGCCTGGCGCGCCGCTGACCATCGCCCTGCGCGCGGTGAACGCGGCCACGTGCCAGCCGATCCGCGATGCGGTCATCGATGTCTGGCATTGCGACACCGGCGGTCTTTACTCCGGTCACGACCTGGCGGTGGACGAAGCCGTCAAAAGCCCCCACCACACGCCGCCGGTCAACGGCGAGCGTCATTGCCGCGGCGCGCTGCGTACCGACGCGGATGGCATCACCGAATTCCGCAGCATCTATCCGGGGTATTACCTCGAGCGCGCGATCCACATCCATTTCAAAGTACACGTCGGCAACCGCGCCTTTCTGACGAATCAGGCCTTGCTGCCGGAGCCGGACAACTCAGCCGTAATGGCGATGGCGCCCTACAACATGCCGCGCAAGGGCAAGCGCATCGCCAACGCGCAAGAGGCGGGTTGGAACCTGCCGACGATGAAGATCATCGAGCGGCAGCAAACCCGATTGGCGGTGTTGGACCTGGTACTGTCCGTTTGACGTGTCGTCGCCACCTGCCGCGTCACCCACTCACTCAAACGACAATTCCCGCCGTATATCGTCGTAACGGTGATGCAGGTCTTCGCTGCTGGCGCCGCCGAGGTTCAACACGGCGTAGCGGTAGCTGCCGAGCCATTTCATTTCGCGCGCAAGCCCCGCGCCGTGTTTCAGGTACAGCATCAGGCGCGCGTCGGGATAGCGCTGTTGTACGGCATCGATCTGCGCGCGTCCCGGCACGCGCGTGACTTCGCGCCCGTCAAAGCGGCGGAACACAAAACTTGCCGCCGCGCCGAACGCGCCCTCGCCCACGGTGACGCGCGGCGTTTCTCCCAACGCCAATTGCAGCAGCACCTCGTACGGGTCATACCCATCCACGCGGCGGTACAGGTTGACGATCTGCGAGGCCATGCGCGGATTGATTTCGATGATCTGGATGCGTCCGGTGTCGGGCTGGTAGATCAATTCGAGGTTGAAGAACCCGAACCCGTAATCGAGGCCGGTAAACAATTTTTCGGCCAGCGCCTTCATGCGCGACTGCACGTCGGCGGGCAGTCGCGACGGATACTCAAAGCGCGCGAAGGCCTGCGTGCCGGGGTACATCACCTCATCGACGATGCCGAGGATGGTGATGTTGCCGTTATGCACGAAGCCATCGAGGTTGACCTGCACGCCGCTCATGATTTCTTCAGCGATCAAATGATGGGCGTCGATGGTGAACGGCGTGTAGCGCGCCATCAGGTCGTTAAACGGCTTGACCAGTTTGCGTATGACCAGCGTCTCGAACGCGCTGAATCGCAGATGCGACTGCAATTGCGCGAAATCATCCACTCGCCGCGCCAGCACCGAGTACGTCGCCTTCACCGGCTTCACGTACAGCGGAAACGGCAGGCCCACCTCGGCAGCCGATTCCATCTTGTAGGGAAACACCGCAAAGCGCGGCGTGGCCTCGGGCACGATTTTCTGTTGCAGACAGCGCGCGTAATATTTGTGCTGCGCGGCGATGATTACCGCCGGATCGGTGCCGGGCAGGCCGAGCCGCTGCGCCACCGCCGCAGCGATCAGCGCGCCGAATTGTTCGTTATTGCTGACCACGCCGTCGACGCGGCCGCTATACTTCGCCACCAGCTTGTCCACGTAGCGCCGCGCATTAAACGTCATCAACCGCGCGTTTTCGGGGAAGGTGAAAAGATCAAAACCTTCGTAAAAGAACGCGTAGCGCGCCCGATAGCGCGGATGCTCGAATTCGTCGCGGTCCCAATCCTTGGGGAAAAGCACGAGGATGCGTTTCATGGTTTCGTCAAAATTCTGTTGCTAATCGTCAACCCGGTCATCAGTTCGGCGCGTGTAGCAGCGTCGCAACCGGGCGGGCCTTGTGATTAGTCTTGTTTAGCGCTCGATCCTTACTGTAAACATTGTAACCATCGGGTTTATTCCGTTAAGCTGTGTTTTCACCGATTCCACTAGGGAGACAGCCACATGAAAAGCCCACTACATGCTGCGAACCCCGCCGTTCCCGTATCGAGCGAGTCCACCGCCCCCACGATTTCGCAATTGATGGACGCGCGCATGACGCGACGCACGGCCATGCAAGGCATGGCTGCGGCCGGCGTTTACGGTTTGTTCGGCTGCGCCACGTCCGCGCCGCAAGGCACCGGTTCGTCGTTGACGTTCACCGAATCGGGCCGCTTCATGGACGAGACGCATCACGTCGCGCCGGGCTACAACGTCAACGCGCTGGTTCGCTGGGGCGATCCGCTGCATGCCGATGCGCCCGACTTCAATCCGCGGCAGCAGACGGCGGCGGCGCAGGAGCGGCAATTCGGCGCCAACAATGATTACGTCGCCTTCATGCCGCTACCGCGAGGGTCGACGAGTTCCACGCGCGGCCTGCTGTGCGTCAACCATGAGTACGTCACGCCGTCATTGATGTGGCCGGGTTTTGAAGCGGCGGACTACGCGAAGAACGTGACGCGCGAACAGTGCGAAACAGAAATGGCGGCGGTGGGCCACTCCATCGTCGAGGTTGAACGTCGCGGCGGACTATGGACGATAAATCTGAAAAGCGGGTACAACCGCCGCATTTCCGCGCGCAGTACGCCCATGCGCATTGCCGGTCCCGCCGCCGGACATCCGCGCATGGCAACGCGCGCGGACGTGTCGGGCACGCGCGTTATCGGCACTATGAGCAATTGCGCGGGCGGAACCACGCCGTGGGGAACGGTGCTGACCGCTGAGGAAAACATCCAGAATTTTTTCACCGGCGATGCGTCCACCGGGCGCGAAGCCGCCGCATGGAAACGCATGGGCATCAATGGCCGCGGGCGCTACCAGTGGGGCAGGCACGTCGACCGCTTTAATCTCAATCGCGAGCCCAATGAAGCCAACCGCTTTGGCTGGATAGTCGAGATCGATCCGTACGATCCAAAATCGATGCCGGTGAAACGCACGGCGCTGGGCCGTTGCAAGTATGAGTGCGCCAACACCGTTATCAGCCACGATGGGCGCGTGGCGGTTTATTGCGGCGACGATGAGCGCATGAATTACGTCTACAAGTTCGTCACGCGCGATGCCTACAACGCTTCCAAAACCGAGGCCAATCGCGACTTGCTCGACAACGGCACACTCTACGTCGCGCGGTTTGATGCGAAAAAAATGCAATGGCTGCCTCTGGTATTCGGGCAGGGGCCGCTGACCAAGGCCAACGGCTTTGAGAATCAGGGTGATGTGCTGATCGAAGCGCGCCGCGCCGCCGATCTGCTGGGCGCCACGCCGATGGATCGCCCGGAGGATGTCGAAGTCAACCCGCTGACGGGCCGGGTGTATGTGGTGCTGACCTACAACGAGCAGCGCAAGCCCGATCAGGTGGATGCCGCCAACCCGCGCGGGCCAAACAACTTCGGCCACATCATCGAGATTATTCCGCCAATGGTGAACGGCAAAATGGATCACGCCGCAACTGAATGCCCGTGGGAGTTTTTTATCATTGGCGGCGACCCGAAAAAACCGGAACACGGTGCGCGCTATCTTGGCCCGGTTTCCGCTAACGGCTGGATTGCCGCGCCCGATAACCTGGCGTTTGATCCCAAGGGCCGCATCTGGATCGCCACCGACGGACAGGACGACTGGGCCGGTTTCAACGACAGTGTTTACGCCGCTGAAACCAGTGGACCGATGCGCGGCGTGACGCGCAATTTTTTCAGTTGCCCGCGCGGCGCAGAGTGTACCGGGCCAGCATTCACACCCGACGGCAAAACGCTGTTTCTCTCGGTGCAACATCCGGCCGAGGAAAAAGGCTCCACCTTTGATAAGCCGTCTACGCGCTGGCCGGATTTCCGGCCCGACATGCCGCCGCGGCCATCGGTGGTGGCGATAACCAAGGCGGATGGCGGCGAGATCGGCAGTTAGCCCAGATTCCATTGGAACCATTCGGAGGCGGCGATATGCACTTCGTTACTGGCATGGCGACGGCGACGGTCACGGCGATACTCCTGCCCGCGGTGACGCTGGCGCAAAGTAATCCCGCCTATCCCGTCAAAACCGTGCGCATCGTCGTGCCGGTGGCGCCGGGCGGCGGCACCGATCCGCAGGCGCGGCTGTTAAGCCGAAAATTCCAGGAAAGCATGGGGCAATCATTCGTGGTCGAAAACCGCACCGGTGCGGCCAGCATGATCGGCACCGAGTACGTGGTGAAATCGCCACCCGACGGTTACACGCTGCTGTGCGGCGCATCCACGCTCGCGGGCGCGTATACGCTGAGCAAGAACCTTTCGTTCGATCTACTCAAGGATCTCGCGCCGGTCGGGCAAATTTCTTCGGCGGCGCAGTATCTGGTGGTGCATGCCAGCGTTCCGGTCACCTCGGTCAAAGAATTCATCGCACTGGCAAAAAAACAGGCTGGCAAGATGAATGCCGCATCGGGCGGCAACGGCAGCGCCAATCACCTGGTGCTGGAAATGTTCAAGCAAAGCGCCGGCATACAGGCGACGCATATTCCCTATAAAGGCTCCGGCCCGGCGACGATTGCGCTGATGAGCGGCGAAGTGGATTTCAGTTTCGCCGGCGCACTCACCTCGTTGCCGCACATCCGTACCGGCAAGATCAAGGCGTTGGCCGTGACCACGGTAAAGCCGTCCCCGCTGGTTCCCCACGCCACACCGATGGCGTCGCTCTATCCGGGCTTCGAGTCGACCAACTGGTATGCGGTGTTCGCGCCGTCGGGAACGCCTGCAGCCATCGTCAATAAAATCAGCACGGAAATCGCCAACGCCATCAAGGCCCCCGAAGTGCGCGAGTTTATGGCGAAAGAAGGCGCTGACCCGGTGGGCAGCACACCGCAGGAATTCGCGGTGTTCTTCAAGGGCGAGGTGGATCGCTACGCGCGAGTGATACGGGCCGCGAATATACGGGTGGAGTGAATGGCGGTAAGGCGCGTTGCGTTGAAATTCGCGCTCTTACTTGGTCACCACAATCTCGCCCTTCATCCCCGGATGCAGCCCGCAGATATAACCGTAGGTACCTTCATCGTTAAATTGCAGCGCGGTGCTTTGGCCTTTGAGCACCACCGGCGTGCGCAGCGTGGTGGCGCCCTGCACCGTCACCTGATGCGGCGAATCGTCGATGTTGGTCCAGGTGATCGTCTGGCCGGCTTTGACAGAAACTTTTTCCGGGCCGAATAAAAATTCGGCAATCGCCACCGATCCTGGCCCAGACGGACGTTGGGCGGCACCCGCCGCCGTGCCCGCCAGTCCCGCCAGCGAAATCACGAAATCCTGTTTCGCGTGCGGCAGATGGCACTCGAAGCACGCCTTGATGCCGGCGTTGGCTTTTTCGTTGGGCTTGCCATCGGGCGTGTAAGCCGCGTACTGCCAGTCACCGTTGCGCCACTCGGTCGGCACCGAATTGCCCCAGCCCGCGCGCTTTTCCATCACGGTGACGACGATGGGTTTGCCCTTGATGAAGTTGCCCTTGGCATCGCGCAACGGCTTGCCGTCGGGGCCTTCCTGCGCGGCAAAAGCCGCTAGGGCCAGCACCGTGCCATTGGGTATCGGCTTGCCTTCGCGCACGGCTTTGACGATTTCCGGCTTGGCATACAGCTCGCGATATTGCTTCACGTCGTGGCGATTCAACTGCTGATACATCTCCCACTTTTCAAAGCCCGTGGGGAAGGCGACATCTTTCGGTCCTACCGTCGCTTGTGCCATTAAGGCGCCCGCGGCAATCGCGCCAGCTACAGCTATGCCCACAGCCAATTTGCGGTGAAGTTTCATGCTCCCCTCCGAGTCTAAAGATGAAATAAGAGTGCGGCGTAGATAGTTTACTTATTTCATAAGTCGGTGCACGCGTCTGGAACTTACATTTCTTCTTATAAAAAATTTTGTTTATAAATAAATACTTACGTCAATACCTCCGGCAGAAGCACATCGGGAAGTGCGGCCGAACGCGTTCCGGGCAGCGGCAGATTGTCCGCCGCGTGATAGGTATGCACCACCGACAATTTCGTGTCCGCGGTTTGGTTGTGACCCGCGGCATGAAACAACCGGCAATGAAAAAACAGCGCGTCGCCCGGGTGCAATTCCGCAGCGATTTGCGTGCGCAACAAAGCGCGGTTTTGCTCGAGATCAGGACGCAGAAACTGCGCCGCATCGAGTTGATTCTCGTGAATAGTCAGGCGATGCGAGCCCGGCAGCAACAGCAGGCAGCCGTTTTTGACATGCTCCTCGCCCAGCGCGAGCCACACTGACACCAGTTCCGGCTTGTCGAACGACCAGTAGCGGATATCGCGGTGCCAGTGGGTGACACTGCTGTAAGCCGGGTTCTTGGTCATGATGCAGTTGTGATGCGACTGCGAGAGGTGCGCGCGCGGACCCAGCAATTGCATGAGGCGCATCGCGAGCAGCGACGAGGTTGCCCATTCTCGAAACACCACATCGCGCGCCACCGCCTGCAACAACCGTCGCACCGTGCGCCCGCCCGGCGCATCGAGTGACGCGGGCGCACCGGGGTATTGCGTGTCGGTTTCATACTCTACCGGCGGGCGCGGCTCGGCGAGGTGTTGTAACGCCACCTCGCGCATGCGCGTCGCCGCAGCGGCGGGCGCCAAGCCCCGCACAATCGCGTAGCCATCGCGCGTGAATTGAGTTAGTTCGGTGTTGGTGAACGTTGAGGGCATCAGGTTATTTTACGGGTATTGGGACGTGCCCCCCTTTCCATGCTTGCAAAGATAACGTCAACACCCCCTCCCGTCGTTCCCGCGCAGGCGGGAAGACGGTGTTGGGGGTTGGGAGAGCCGTTACCGCAACGTTTTTTACCGCTCATACCCCAAATTCGGCGCCAGCCAGCGTTCGGCCTCATCCAGCGGCATGGCTTTGCGCCGCGCGTAGTCTTCGACCTGATCTTTGCCGATTTTGCCTACCGCGAAATACTGCGCCTGTGGATGTGCCAGATGGAACCCGCTGACCGACGACGCCGGCCACATGGCAAAACTTTCTGTGAGCGTGATGCCTGCGCGCTTGGCGTCGAGCAAATCGAACAGCGCGCCTTTTTCGGTGTGATCCGGGCACGCCGGATAGCCCGGCGCAGGGCGCACGCCGCGATATTGTTCCGCGATCAACGCGTCGTTATCCAGCGTTTCGTCCTTGGCGTAGCCCCAGAACTCGCGCCGCACGCGCTTGTGCAGCAACTCGCCAAACGCCTCCGCCAGCCGGTCAGCGAGCGCCTTCAGCATGATGCTGCTGTAGTCGTCGTGATTTTTCTCAAACTCGGCGAGCTTTTTCTCAATGCCGTAACCTGCGGTGACCGCGAACGCGCCGATGTAATCCCTGATCGTACCTTGGCCGCTCTCTTTCGGTGCGACAAAATCACCCAGGCACAGATTCGGGTTGCCGGTGGGCTTGCGATTCTGCTGGCGCAGGTTGTGCCAGGTCATCACGGGTTTCTCACGTTTTTCATCGCCGTAAATCTCGATGTCCTCGCCCTCGTTGACGCTGTTGGCGGCGAACAAGCCCAGCACGCCGTGCGCCTGCAACCATTTGCCGTCGATGATCTTTTTCAGCATCGCTTTGGCGTCGGCGAACACTTTTTTCGCTTCCACGCCAACGACGTCATCGTCGAGTATCTTCGGATACGCGCCGGCCAGATCCCAGGTCTGGAAGAACGGACTCCAGTCGATGTACTCGGCGATCTCGGCTAGATCGTAGTTGCGCAGCAGTTTCATGCCGGGGAAAGCCGGCGCGACCGGCGCATGTTTTTTCCAGTCTGTTTTGAAGCGGTTGGCGCGCGCCTCGGCTATCGGTATCAGTTCCGGACCTTTTTTGTTGGCGTGCTGCGCGCGCACTTTTTCGTAGTCGGTGTTCAGCTCATCCAGATACTTGCGACGCACGGTTTCGTCTTCCGCCAGCAAGCTGCTGCACACGGTCACGCTGCGCGAGGCATCGGGCACCCACACCGTGGGGCCGTTGGTGTAACCCGGCGCGATTTTCACCGCGGTATGCGTACGCGAGGTGGTAGCACCGCCGATCAACAGCGGCAGAGTGAAGCCCTGCCGCTGCATTTCACGTGCCACGTTGGCCATTTCTTCGAGCGACGGCGTGATCAGCCCCGACAGTCCGATGATGTCTACTTTTTCGGCAATGGCCGTATCGAGAATTTTCTGGCACGGCACCATCACGCCCATGTTGACCACTTCGTAGTTGTTGCACTGAAGCACCACCGCCACAATGTTTTTGCCGATGTCGTGTACGTCGCCCTTCACCGTGGCGATCACGATCTTGCCCTTGGGCTTGGACGCCTCGCCGGACTCGGTCGCCATGCGCGCTTTTTCTTCCTCGATAAACGGGATCAGATGCGCCACTGCCTGCTTCATCACCCGCGCGGACTTAACGACTTGCGGCAAAAACATTTTGCCCGCGCCGAACAAGTCGCCAACGATGTTCATGCCATCCATCAGCGGGCCTTCGATCACATGAATCGGCCGCCCGCCATCCGCCGCCAGCTTGGCGCGCATTTCTTCGGTGTCTTCGACTATCCACTGCGTAATGCCGTGCACCAGTGCGTGCGCGAGGCGCTTCTCCACGGACGCCTGCCGCCACTCCAGCGTTTGTTCCTCTTTCGCCGCGCCGGCTTTCAACGTGCCGGCGAGTTCGATCAGGCGCTCGGTGGCGTCCTCGCGGCGGTTGAGTACCACGTCTTCGACGCACTCGCGCAGCTCCGGCGCGAGATCGTCATACACACCCACCATGCCGGCGTTGACGATGCCCATGGTCATGCCCGCTTTGATCGCGTGATACAAAAACACCGTGTGAATCGCTTCGCGTGCCGGGTCATTGCCGCGGAACGAAAAACTCACGTTCGACACGCCGCCGCTCACCTTGGCGTAGGGCAAATTCTGGCGTATCCAGCGCGTGGCTTCGATAAAATCCACCGCGTAGTTGTTGTGTTCCTCAATGCCGGTGGCGATGGCAAAAATATTCGGATCAAAAATAATGTCTTCCGGCGGGAAACCCACTTTCCGCGTCAGCAGGTCGTAGGCGCGTTTGCAGATTTCGGTTTTGCGCTTGAAAGTATCCGCCTGACCCTGTTCGTCAAACGCCATCACGATCACCGCCGCGCCGTAACGCTTGCACAGCCGCGCCTGGCGCAGAAACTCGGCTTCGCCTTCTTTCATGCTGATCGAGTTAACCACCGGCTTGCCCTGCACGCACTTCAAGCCCGCTTCGATCACCTCCCACTTCGAGGAATCGATCATCACCGGCACGCGCGAAATATCTGGCTCACCCGCCAGCAGATTCAGAAAGCGCGCCATCGCCGCCTTGGAATCGAGCATCGCCTCGTCCATGTTGATGTCGATCACCTGCGCGCCGTTTTCAACCTGCTGGCGCGCCACGGCCAGCGCCTCGTCGTATCGCTCGTTCAAAATCAGCCGCGCGAAGGCTTTGGAGCCAGTGACATTGGTGCGCTCGCCGACGTTGACGAACAGCGATGCCTCATCGATGTTGGCCGGCTCCAGCCCTGACAGGCGTAATTTGTGATCGCCATCCGGCACGACGCGTGGCGGCAGCACTTTCACCGCCTTCGCAATGGCGCGTATGTGATCGGGCGTGGTGCCGCAGCAGCCGCCCGCGATGTTCACAAAGCCTGCTTCGGCGAATTCCTTCAGCAGCCCGGAGGTAATCGACGGCGTTTCATCAAAGCCGGTATCGCTCATCGGGTTGGGCAGGCCCGCGTTCGGATAGACGCAAATCGCCGCGTCGCAAATCTTCGATAGCTCGGCGATGTACGGCCGCATCAACGACGCGCCCAGCGCGCAGTTCAGGCCGATGGTGATGGGCTTGGCGTGGCGCACCGAGTTCCAGAACGCCTCCACCGTTTGCCCCGACAAAATGCGCCCGGATGCATCGGTGACGGTGCCAGAAATCATCACCGGGTAGCGTTCCCCGCTTTCCTCGAAAAACTGGTCAATGGCGAACAGCGCCGCCTTGGCGTTCAGGGTGTCGAAGATGGTTTCGACCAGAAACAGATCCACGCCGCCTTCGTGCAGCGCGCGCGCCTGTTCAAGATACGCCGCCACCAGTTCATCAAAGGTGACATTGCGCGCGCCGGCGTCATTCACATCCGGCGAGATCGAGGCGGTTTTCGGCGTGGGGCCAAACGCGCCGGCGGCGAAACGCGGTTTTTCCGGCGTGGAATATTTTGCGCACGCAGCCTTGGCGAGCTTGGCCGAGATGACATTCATCTCGTACGCCAGCGACTCCATGTGGTAATCCGCTTGCGCGATGCGTTGCGCGCCGAAGGTGTTGGTCTCGATGATGTCGGAGCCGGCGTCGAGATATTGCTCGTGGATTTCCTGAATGATGTGCGGCTGCGTCAGCACCAGCAGTTCATTATTCCCCTTCACGTCGTGCGCAAAATCGGCGAAGCGCGTGCCGCGATATTCCGTCTCGCCCAGCTTATAGCGCTGGATCATGGTGCCCATCGCGCCGTCGAGCACGAGGATGCGTTGCCGGAGCGCGGATTCGACGACGGTAAAGCGAGGTGAAGACATAAGTAGACCGATGGCGGCGGCGATGCCGCAAGTTCTTGTTAAGAAAGCATAATTTTATCATGCGGTGGCCGCATTTTTTGCCATCGGACTATAATCAGGGCTTCACCACAGGAAAGTCACCGCCATGAAGGATCTCGAACCCAAGGAAACCTTCGCGTTTCTGAAGTCAAACCCCAACGCGATTTTCATCGATTGCCGCAGCGAGATGGAGTATCTGTTTGTGGGTCATCCGGTGGGCACCATACACGTGGCGTGGAACGATGGCCCCAACTGGGAAGTGAACCCGCAGTTTGTGGCGCACGTGAAAAAAGCCGCCAGCGTGGATCGACCGATTGTGCTGATCTGCCGCAGCGGCAATCGCTCAACCGATGCCGGCCACGCGCTGGAGGAAGCCGGGTTTACGCAGGTGTACCACGTGCTGCACGGCTTTGAAGGTGAACTGGACGAGAACCATCACCGCAGTGAAAAGAGCGGTTGGCGGCATGAGGGGTTGCCGTGGGAGCAGTGTTAGGGAAACGCTAAACCGTGGATTCCGCTCATGGTTCGACAGGCTCACCGCGGACGGAATCAATAACGTACCGTTTGTCTCCGGATCGCGTCTGGGACAGGACTCGGGGTCCTGTCGCAGGACTTGTTCAGTGCTTCTTTAGGGATGCGTTGCCGGGGAGTCGTCCTGGGCCGGCCCGCGACAGGTTAAGGCAGTCGCTGGCGAGAAGTTCGCGCCCAAAAAAGCCGACACCGTATTGGCGAATGCGCGCCGTGAAACAGATTCAAGCGGTAGGAAGGCGCTACAAGGGGCGGCCGAGTTCGGTCAGGCTCCAACCGCCCAGCGGCTGCTTGATTACGATGCTGACAGTACGCCGCTGGATTTAGAAAATAGGCGCCTTGCATTAAGTCTTCACCGGGAATTCATTACGCCAGGTCATCCCCGAATCAATTCATCCGCGCGCAGCAGCAAGCTCTTTGGCGGCGTAATGCCGATCAGGCTCGCGGTCTTTAAATTGATGACCAATTGAAAGCGCGTGGGCTGTTCAATCGGCAGTTGCGCCGGATTGGCGCCACGCGCGAGCTTGTCGACATACGTGCCCACGCGCCGGTAGCTGTCCTGAAAGCTTTCGCCATAGCTCATGAAGCCACCGTCGGTTACGAATTCGCGGTGGCCGTACAGCACCGGCAGCTTTCGCTGGTTCGCTGCATCAATCACCTGCCGCCGCAGGTTATAGGTCATCGGGTCGTCTGCCAAAACGAGCAAGCCGCCGGCGGCAATCTGTTTCAGATCGTCAAGCATGGCATCGAGACCGTCAGGGCCGTTTACTTCGGCACGCACGGGTGTTATCCCCAGCGGGCGTGCCGCAGCCTGCATATCCGACCACAGCGCTTCGTGCGCGGTATTGAAGGTGTTGACCAACACGGCGATGCGTGTTGCCTTGGGCACGGCCGCGTGCAGCAGTTCCAGCATCTTGGGCATGAGGTCGCGCGATTGGCTCGAACGGCCGGTGACGTTGTTGCCCGGCTGCGCGAGATTGTGCACAAAACCCTGCCCCACCGGATCGGCCACGCTCACCATCACGATCGGAATCTGTTGCGTGGCCCGCATCACGGCGCGCGTCGAACCGGTGCAGGCGGTGACGATGACATCGGGCCGCAGTCCGACGAGCTCGCGGGCAAGGGCCGGCATCTGATTTCCACGCAACCGGGCATAGCGGCGGTCAATCGTGAGATTCTTGCCTTCCACGTAACCCAGTTCGCGCAGTCCGGCAATGAAGGCTTCATTGTGAGAAACATAGTAGGGCTCGAATCCGGACAGCAGAATCGCAACCCGAAGATTTTTGTCGGCAGCAGCAGCGACGCGTGCCACGGCCCACAATGCCGACAGGCCAAGGGCGCTGCACAGGGTTCTGCGGGATTTCGAAATCATGGTTGTACTCCTTCGATTCTCGACCGCGACAGTATGCGGCATTACCTGCATCGCGGGTAATGCCGCACCGGTTTACGATCCCAGCGACTCAGCGCAGCGGTTTGAGGTGGTTCTGCATGACGTATTCGCCAATCTTACGACCCATCTCCACGCCAACCTCGCCGGAGAATCGGTAATGCACACCGTCGTAGATGCGTGCGTTGACGATCTCGGCGGTGTAATCAGAGAGCTTGCTGAAACTGCGCTTAACACCGGGCGCGGTCGGGCTGGTCATGGTGGCCGTGGGTAAGGCATCACCGAAATAGGTGTTTAGCACCGTCGCCGCCGCCGACTGGAAGATGCAGTGGGCGCAAGGGTACTCAGGATGCATCGGCGTGGGGATGAACGGCTCCCAGCCGGCGTCCCGCTCGGTCGCGTCATTCCCGTCCTGGTCGCCGTTGCGGATCGCGGTCAATGGCCGCCAGAAGTTGTAGTGGTACTTGGCATCGAATATCGCAATCCCGGCATCGGCTGTCGCGAGGTAGACCTGTGCATACAGGCGTGCGTTATCTAACAGACTCAGATTCTTCGCCGCTGCAACCTGCTGCACGAGTTGGTTGTAGGAGCCGGCGCCGGTTTGCTCCCAGAATTTTGCGATGTCGGTTTGTTCGGGCGAGCGTGCCGATCCGGCCTTCGCGCCCATCCGCTTTACCTCGTTGTAGTCTTTTGCCCATTGGGCGCTGTTGAGTGCAACGGGGGCGCCAGGCCTGAACTGATTGCCCGACTTGATGGCGAAGGGCTTCATCATGCCTCCGTTCCAGCTTGCGGGCAGTATCGTCGGCACATAGGCGCCTACCGCGCCGTGAGGGCGATAGGTGTCCGGGGTATTGGCGCCGTCCGTGTTGCGCTCTTCCAGCAGGGTGGCTGCCACTTTTTCACCCAGTTGAACGCCTTGCGCCTTTGCGGGGCCCTCTGGTACAGCGGCGAGCGCGGCCGCCAGCGCTGCGTCTGCATCCTTGGCCTGAGAAGGGAAGAGACGTGTAATCAGATAATGCGCGGCAGCCGATGCGGCAGCTTCACGCGAGGTGGAGGCGGGCGCCTGCAATTGCACGCGATAGGGCGTGTAGCGCGGCTCGATGGCGTTGATTGCATCAAACATCGCCAGATGCACCATGGCGATGTTTCTGGCCTGAAAGACCGGGGTTTGCCCTGGTGTGCGGCTTGCGGCGGTCACGGCTTTCTCGTTCCAGTCGGTCACAACGTCTGCTGCTGCGGGTGACAGCAGGCACAGGGTGATGCTTGCGGCGGCGGCGATGGTGCGGAAGGTTTTCATGGCGGCTCTCCTTGGGTGATTGAAATGACGCAACCATCGTAGAAGCCGGCCCAGTGCGAAACAATATGGCTGAGGGGCTAGCCCTAAAGGGCAGGATTGCGCCCCGCCCCCCGGGTGTAGACTGTGACTCGTGAAAATCCTCATCGTCGATGACCATCCGCTGGTGCGTGATGCCATGTCGCGCATCGTGGTTGAACTCGCGCCAGCGGTGGATGTGTTGCAGGCGGCGGACTGCGTGCAGGGGTTGGCGTTCGCGCGAGATGCGCCTGATGTCGATCTGGTGCTGCTCGATCTGAATCTGCCGGGCGTGCAGGGTTTCGAGGCGCTGGAACGATTCCGGCGCGAACATCCGGCATTGCCGGTGGTGGTGGTTTCCATGCATCACGACGGCGACACCGTGCGCGAAGTCATCCGGCGTGGCGCCATGGGTTTCATTCCCAAGGTTTGCACTAAAGAGATCATCCTCGGTGCGCTGCGTCTGGTGTTGTCCGGCGCGGTGTATGTGCCGTCGCAGGCGATGGCGGAGGATGCCGAAGCTACAGGCACGCAATCGCCCGGACGCGCGGCAGTGGCGCTGACCAGGCTGGGTGATCTCGGATTGACGCCGCGTCAGGCGGAGGTGCTCGCCCTGATGATGCGCGGCCGTAACAACAAGGAAATCTGCCGTGAGTTGGGGCTGGCCGAGCGTACCGTCAAGCTGCATGTGACGGCGGTGCTCAACGTGCTGCGCGTTTCAAGCCGCACGCAGGCGGTGCTTGCCGCCACGCGGCTTGGGCTGAATGCCGAAAATCTTGCGGGCGGCGCCGGCGGACGCTGATTTAGCGCTTGACGTGCGCGGCGCGCATGTGATGCAGCATCGCGCGCAGTTTTGCGGCCTGCAGTGGTTTGTGCAAGAGGTGCAGTGACAGCCGCGCGGCGTGGGCGCGTAGTTCTTCGGTTACATCGCCGCTGACCAGCATGGCGGGTATTGCTGCGGCGCGCGCGGCGCGTATGCGGGCGATGGCGTCGGCGCCGTTTTCATGCCCGAGGTGATAATCGCTGAGAATGACATCGGGAACGCGCGTGTCGCGTGTGAGCGCGGCGAGCGCCTCATCGCTGGAGCCGGCGCTCAAGACCTCCCATCCCCACTGTATCAGCAAGCCGCAAACGGCATCGCGTGCATCTGGGTCGTCATCGATAATCAGCGCCAGGCCGCCGGAAAATCCCGTTTCGGACATTGCGTGCGGCACGGGCGCATCGGCGACGGCTCCGGCGGGCGCCAAGGGGACGGTAATACTGAACAACGAACCTTTGCCGGGCCTGGAGCGCACCGTAACCGTGACATCAATCAAATGTGCCAGGCGGCGCACGATGGCGAGGCCAAGCCCCATTCCCGCGGCCTCGCCCCCGCCGCCTTGGCCCCGATAGAACTCGTCGAAGATGTGCGCGGTTTCATCGGCTGAGATGCCCGCCCCCGTGTCCCACACGTCGATGCGCGCTTGTAAACCCCGGTGCCGCACGCCGACCAGCACGCCGCCCTCGCGCGTATAGCGCAAGGCGTTGGAAACGAGATTTTGCAGAATACGTTCAAGCAGCACCGCATCACTGGCCAGCACCAAGGGTGATGAGCGTATCCGCATGCGCAGACCCTTGGCACGGGCGAGCACCGCAAAGCTCTGTTCAATGTCGTTCAGCACGGACTGCACATCAAATTTCGTGAGATTGACCTGGAGCGCATGGGCATCCAGTTTCGAGATGTCGAGCAGGGCGTCCAGCAGACTGGAGATCGACAGCCACGACGATTCTATTCTGCCGATCAGGGAATCGCGCGCGACGTCGTCGCGCGCCTCTTTCGCCTGCGCGACGTAAAGCCCCAGCGCATGCACCGGCTGGCGCAGATCGTGGCTCGCCACCGCCAGAAACCGCGACTTGGCGTTGTTGGCTTGCGCCAGTGCATGCGTGCGTTCCTCGATTTTTTGCTCAAGGCCGGCGCGCGATTCGCGCAGCCGTTGCCCCATGGTGTTGAACTCGTTCGCGAGCGTTTCGAGTTCGTCGCCGGTGGTGATGGACACGCGCTCGTCAAGCTTGCCTTCGCCGATGCGCGCCGCGCCGGTTTGCAGCAGGCGTATCGGCGCCGCCATGCGCCGCGCCAGCACGAGGCCTAACACGACACACAGCACGAGGCTGGCAATCAGCACCAGTGCCGTGCGCGTAACGGCGGCATACAGTGGTGCAAAGGCTTCCGCCACGGGTTCTTCGACGTAGACGAACCAGCCCGGCGCGGGCACCGGAATCCAGGCCGCGAGCGACGGGCGCGCCTTGCCGTCGGCGGCGGTGTCCGAGATCAGCACCGGGCCGGGACCGGTGTCGCGATGCGACAACGCCGCCCGTACCTGTGGCAACGCCGACAGATCGGTTTGACGCAAAACGAGGCTGATGTCGGGATGAGAAATAAGTTTGCCCGCCCTGTCCACGACGTAGGCGTAACCGGATTCGCCAACCCGCATGGCTGCAATGACATCCCATACAAACTTGAGATTGATCTCGGCGACGACCACGCCGGAATCCCGCTCCACGCCCGAGACCGCGACCGAAAGATACGGTTCGGTTTGCTGGCGAAAATACACCGCGCCAAAGGCAGTGCCGTGCGTTTTCGCGGAAATGATGAGGGCGTCAGTGGATCGGTCGCGCGTGCCACGCAATACGTCGGGGGCAATCCGCGACAGGCGCAGGCGTTCCGTGCCGCCTGCGTCGATCCATGCGGCTTCCACCACGGACGAACTGATGCGCAGCAGCTTGATGAGCTCCCGATGCGGCTCATCGGGAGCGGCGTCAGGTTGTGCGACGGGCGATGCCAACAGCGCCGCGCGCAAGTGGCTCTCGATCGTGCGTAAATACTGATCGATGCTGGTTGCCGCTACACGCGCCTTCTCACGGTGTAATTCATCGACCAGCAGCCGTGTGTCGCGATAGCTGAATGCCAAGCTTGCCAAACCGCTCGCCAGAACGCCCAGCGTGACCACGACGGCGAAATAGGTGGCGTATTTCTGGAACAGGCCTCTGCGTATCGCCACGGCGGTCTCGAAAATGATTGAGGAAAACGCAGTGTGAGTCTAACAGCGGCTTGAAGCTTGCCCGTCTCCAACAACCGGTAGCCAAACAAAAAAGCCCGGCGCAAAATGGTATTTTTAATCAATAAAAACAGGTGCTTATGGCAATATGGCGTTTGCCCGCCCCAGCGCCGCTGATCCCGGACAAACCGCTTTCGCTGTATTCAGATGTTCGTGCATATCCACCGCGCTCGGGTCCGTGTGGCTTCTTCGTCAACGTATTCAACAGCTTACTGTTGGTTGCGCAATCCGCATATTCGCGGGTGATACGCCGCTAATGTTGGGCTTGCCGGACCAACTTACCGCGCTATCGGTTGCCCATATACGCTTTGTCATGGAGTTTCTGCATGCGAAACTTTTCATCGGCTGTGGGTTTGCGCCCAGAGGAAAACTGATGATCGAGCGTCCGCCATTCGCGCAGCGCGGTAATGCGATCAACAGTCTCTTTGCCATGTTGTTCGACGGCCCTGGTCATATCGTCCACATGCGCGCGCGCAACGGCAGCGAGCATTTTTTCTTTTTCGACCGTATCGGCCTGCAGGTAAGCGCGTGATTGTTTCAGATCGTCCGTGGCTTTCAGTAAGTTGGCTTCATAGGTGTCGATGGTCGCCTGCGGCACTATATCGATGCCGAGTTCCTTGGCGTCTGCTGTAAAGGCGGCTGGCTCTCTTTGTCGCGCTTCGTGCAATTGTGGATCGTTCTTTAGTCGCTCAATGGCTTCCGGTGTTAGAGGATCCGGTTTTATTTTTAACACTTTTATCTTGAACCAGAGCCAGAACGCGAGCACGATCCACAAGACGGGAACGCTTAACATCATGCAAGTGGTCACCTCGAAGTCGGTAAACGTGCGCAACAGCGAAAATATGCCCAGCACGCCCAATAGGCCCGTGAGTAATTTTCCCTCTTCGGTTGCCACTTTCATTTCGTCAGCGCCCGCCATAAAAAATCCCGGACAAGCCGGGATTTTTTATTCAATAAAACAACTACTTATCGTAGTCCGGCGTTAATCCGCTCCAGCGCCGCCGACCCCGGACAAAGTTCCTTCGCGCCCAGTTGATTCAACGGCGTAGCCACCGTATTCAAATGCTCATGCATGTCCACCGCACTCGGGTCGATATACAGCAGGCCGGTAACCACTTCGCCCTTGGCCGCATGTTCCTGCACATAGTTCATGGTTTTGATGCGGTTGGTGGGGTCGTGGTCTTCTGAGAGTTTACGCAGGCGCATGACGCTGCCGTCGTGCTGCTCGACGTTGATGACTTCGCCGGGTGCGTAGTCGGCGGTGATTTCTTCGCGGCTTTCGATGAAGTCGAGGCGGTTCACCGCTTCGTTGTGCTGGCGCACGTATTCGTAGCTCTTGGTGGAGCCGGCGTGGTTGTTGAACGCCACGCAAGGTGAGACGACGTCGATGAAGGCCGCGCCTTTGTGTTCCATGGCGCCTTTGATCAGCGGCACCAGTTGTTTTTTGTCGCCGGAGAAGCTGCGCGCCACATACGTTGCGCCTAGCAGCAGGGCCATGCCGATCATGTCGAGCGGTTCGTCGGAGTTGACGATGCCACGCTTGGATTTGGAACCTTTGTCTGCGGTGGCGGAGAACTGACCCTTGGTCAGGCCATACACGCCGTTGTTCTCGACGATGTAGACCATGTTGATGCCACGGCGCATGGCGTGGGCGAATTGGCCGATGCCGATGGAGGCGGAATCGCCGTCGCCGGAGACGCCCATGTAAATCAATTCGCGGTTGGCGAGGTTGGCGCCGGTCAGCACCGACGGCATGCGGCCATGCACGCTGTTAAAGCCGTGCGAGTTGCCGAGAAAATAATCCGGCGTTTTGGATGAGCAACCGATGCCCGAAAGCTTGGCCACGCGATGCGGCTGGATGTCGAGCTCCCAGCACGCCTGCACGATGGCGGCGCTGATGGAATCGTGGCCGCAGCCGGCGCACAGGGTGGAGATTTTGCCTTCGTAGTCGCGGCGGGTGTAGCCGACACTGTTTTTGGTCAGTGCGGGGTGGTGCAGTTTGGGTTTGGCTATGTAGGTCATGTAATCCTCGAGTTTCCCTCTCCCCTACCCCCTCTCCCGCAAGCGGGCGAGGGGAAAAGGTTAGGCGCTGACGCGCCCGGTTTTGATGGGCACCACAGTATGTGCCGCGATATGTTTGGAAATATGATCCGCGATAAAGCGCGCGGTGATCGGCGTGCCGTCGTAGTGCAGCACGGAGATCAGCCGGTCGGTGTTGATTTGCTCTTCGGTGACCAGCAAGGTTTTGAGTTGCGAGTCGCGGTTTTGCTCGATCAGGAACGTACCCGGATGCGACATGACAAACTCTTTCACTTCCTGCGCAAACGGGAAGCCGCGCACGCGCAGTGCGTCGACGTGGATGCCTTGCGCGGCCAGTGAGTCGAGCGCTTCGGTCATTGCCGGGCTGGTGGAGCCGTAGTAAATCGCGCCAAAGCGTGCGGGCTCTTTGGCTTTGTGCAACACCGGTTGCGGAACCAGCTTTTTAGCGGTGTCGAACTTGCGCAGCAGGCGCGTGACGTTTTCGATGTAATCGGGGCCGGCTTCGCTGTAGCGCGCGTACTTATCCTTGGTGGTGCCGCGCGTGAAGTACGCGCCATGTTGCGGATGCGTGCCGGGGTAAGTGCGGTACGGAATGCCGTCGCCATCGACGTCGTTGTAACGGCCGAAGTCGGCGCCCGCTTCCAGCGCGTCGTAGGTCATGACTTTGCCGCGGTCGTAGGCTTTGGTTTCGTCCCATTCCATCGGGCGGCACAGGCGCGTGTTCATGCCGATGTCGAGATCGGTCATCACGAACACTGGGGTTTGCAGGCGCTCGGCGAGATCCAGCGCCTGCGCGGTCATCTCGAAACACTCGGTCGGGTCTTCGGGGAACAGCAGCACGTGCTTGGTGTCGCCGTGCGAGGCGTAGGCGCATGACAGCACATCGGATTGTTGTGTGCGCGTGGGCATGCCGGTGGACGGGCCGCCGCGCTGCACGTCGATCAGCACCACGGGGATTTCCGCGAAGTAGGCGAGCCCGATGAATTCATTCATCAGCGAAATGCCGGGGCCGGAGGTGGTGGTAAACGCGCGCGAGCCGTTCCAGCCCGCGCCGATGGTAATGCCCACCGAGGCGAGTTCGTCTTCGCCTTGAATGATGGCGTAGCGCGCTTTGCCGGTTTCCGGCTCTTTGCGCAGCTTCTGGCAATAGCCGATGAAGGATTCCGCGAGCGATGACGACGGTGTAATCGGATACCACGCGCACACCGTGGCGCCGCCGTACACTGCGCCCAATGCCGCCGCGCTGTTGCCGTCGATAAAGATTTTGTCGCCGACGTTGTTGGCGCGCTTGATCTTGATGCCCAGCGGGCAGGTCAGATGTTCCAGCGCATAATCGCGGCCGAGTTTCAGTGCCTTGAAGTTGGATTGCAGCAGCGCTTCTTTGCCCTTGTATTGCTCGGTAAAAAGTTTTTCGATTTCCGCCGGGTCCATGTCGAGCAGGGCTGATAGCGCGCCGACGTAAATAATGTTCTTGAACAACTGGCGCTGACGCGGATCGGAGTACGTGGCGTTGCAGATCTCGGTGAGCGGCATGCCGATGACGTTGATGTCGTCGCGGAACTTCGACTTCGGCATGGGCTTGGAGCTGTCGTAAAACAGATAGCCGCCGGCGTCGATTTCCTTGATGTCTTTGTCCCAGGTTTGCGGGTTCATCGCGACCATCATGTCCACGCCGCCACGCCGCCCGAGGTAGCCGTCTTCCGTGACACGCACTTCGTACCACGTGGGCAGACCCTGAATGTTCGAGGGGAAAATATTGCGCGGGCTAACCGGCACACCCATGCGCAAAATCGCGCGCGCGAAGAGTTCATTCGCCGATGCCGAGCCGGAGCCGTTGACGTTGGCGAATTTAACGACGAAGTCGTTGGTGGCTGTGATTTGTTTCATGTAAGTATATGATTTTGTTCGATAATTTATGCGGCTTGTTTCTGCGGCGCCTTCTTGTGGCAGGCGGGACCGGCATGCGTCATCTCGATCAGGTACTTTTGCATATCCCACGCACCGGTCGGGCAACGCTCGGCGCACAGGCCGCAGTGCAGGCACACGTCTTCGTCCTTGGCCATGATGCGCCCGGTCATCTTCAGCGTTTCGGAGATGTAGAGGTCTTGTGTCTTGGCGTGCAGCGAGGGCGCGCTTAAGGTGGTGCGCAGTTCGTCTTCGTCGGCATTCGGTGTGAAGGTGATGCAATCCATCGGGCAGATATCAACGCAGGCATCGCACTCGATACACAGCTTTTCCGAGAACACGGTTTGCACGTCGCAGTTCAGGCAGCGCTGCGCTTCGGCAAAGCCTGACTTGGCATCAAAGCCGAGCTCGACTTCAACTTTGATATCCTTCAACGTAATCTTTTTGTCTTTCCATGGCACCTTGTTGCGCAGTTGGTCGGAGATATCGTTGTCGTAGCTCCACTCGTGGATGCCCATCTTTTGCGAGATCAGATTGGTCATCGGATCGGGGCGAACCTTGAGGTCTTCGCCCTGGCAGAACAGGTCGATCGACACCGCAGCATCATGCCCGTGCGCCACGGCCCAGATAATGTTCTTGGGGCCGAAGGCTGCATCGCCGCCGAAGAATACTTTCGGGTTGGTGGATTGCATGGTGACGGTGTCCACCACCGGCATGCCCCATTTATCCCATTCCATACCGATGTCGCGCTCGATCCACGGGAAGGCGTTTTCCTGACCGATGGC
>CANIID010000044.1 GCA_947467315.1 Betaproteobacteria bacterium
CCGCCTCACTGAGCTGCTGCCGTTTAACTGGAAACCCAGGGCGGCCTGACTTCGACCTGCCTTCGACTCATCTCTGGTCGAAAATCAGCAATCTTCATCGCGCAGCTCGGCGTCAATACGGGATTCCCGGACGCTTACTCTAGTAGTAGTCTCTCTAGTAGTAGTCTCTCTAGTAGTAGTCTCTCTAGTAGTAGTCTCTCTAGTAGTAGTAGTCTCGCTAGCAGTAGTAGTCTCGCTAGCAGTAGTTGTTCTTGGTGTGATTTTTTTATCCGCGCTATATCTTCAGTCGCTGACTGTCTAGATTAATTCTTTTTGTTGAGAATTAGTATTAGGTCGCTTGGCTTAAGTGCTGGCGTTTTTCGATGCAGCAGTCTTTTCTGCCTGTCCGTTTTTTAGTATGTAGTGATAGAGGTCTTGGTATGTTGGCTTTTTCACTAAATCTTCGAAATATCCGAGGCGTCACCTTCGGCACTTTCCACTGCTTTTCCTAATTGCGCAAGCTCTCACGCAAATCCAGAACAATCTGCCAGTCTCACGATGAATGAAGTAAGGTAGAATTTCCTGACCTCCAGGTTGCGCAGGACCACACTTTGTCAAAATCTTATCCATCAGCGTTCTCAGCAGTCTGCTTACTTACAGCTGCGTTGTTCAACTTCGTCTTGTTGAACAGTGCGATTGCGCAGAGCAATTTGCCACGATGCCAAGGGGATTATTTTGCTGGGTATTGGAGCAACTGCTTTGGAACTGCGCGGTTTTCAAACGGTGACCGATACGAGGGCGAGTTTCGCGATGACAAAAAACACGGTCGCGGAACTTACTATCACGCGAGCAGTAACCGATACGAGGGCGAGTATCGCGATGGCGAACGAATCGGTCGCGGAACTCACTACTACCTTGCCGACAATCAATTTAAGGGTGACCGATACGAGGGCGAGTTTCGCGATACAAAAAGAAACGGTCACGGAACTTACTACTACGCGGACGGTAAAGTCACTACAGGGTTCTGGCAGGATGATAATTACGTAGGAACCACTGCGCTTGCTGGTAACACCACTTCAAATACGACTTCAGCACAGACGTCATCTAATCGCGTGCGCATGGTTAAAAGTGGTGGAACATTCATGGTCCCCGTAAGACTTAATGACCAATTAACACTTGATTTCACAGTTGACAGCGGCGCATCCGATGTCACGGTTCCCGCTGATGTTGTGATGACTTTAGTAAGAACCAATACTATTCGGGACGCTGATTTTCGCGGTGAGCAAGTTTACATACTCGCAGATGGAAGTCGTGTTAAGTCACGAACTTTTATCTTGCGTAGTCTGCGCGTCGGGAATCAGACTGTGCAGAATGTCGAAGCATCAGTCGCGGATATAAAGGGAAGTCTGCTGCTCGGTCAAAGTTTTCTGCGTCGCTTCAAGACTTGGTCTATCGACAACACGACTAATGAACTTGTGCTTCAGTAGGAGCTGCTGAGCGCTCAGCGCTACCGATACCCCTCGCACAACACCCGTCCAGACGAGCTCAGAACGCGTCCAAATCACCTACCGTAATGTTTAGCTAGCTCGCCCTCATCGGGGGTGAAAAACACGCTCAAAAGCGCTGTAAACGAAAAGAGCGTGTTTCCAGAAAGAAACACGCTCTAAAGTTTGTAGCTGCTTAGAGGTTTTTTACATCAGCAATTACTTTGCTGAAAACGTTATAAGTAATTGATATATAACGGTTATCCTCGCCAACATCGGGTATAAAAAAGCAAGCTAATAGCGCTGAAAACGAAAAGAGCGTGTTTCCCGAAAGAAACACGCTCAAAAGTTTATACCCGTTTATAGTTTTTTACATCAGCAATTATTTTGCTGAAAACGTTATAAGTTACTGAATTATAACGATTTATTGGTAGGCGGTGCGAGATTCGAACTCGCGACCAACGGATTAAAAGTCCGCTGCTCTACCGGCTGAGCTAACCGCCCAAAAAGGGGCGAATTTTACCGCTCGCGGGGGGATGGGTCAATCAAAGAGACACGGTAAATGCCGGGATGCCGAAATATTACGCC
Source organism: Betaproteobacteria bacterium (assembly GCA_947467315.1). GTDB lineage: Bacteria > Pseudomonadota > Gammaproteobacteria > Burkholderiales > SG8-41 > UBA5216. The sequence goes on from CANIID010000044.1 coordinate 2,052, forward strand.
GATTCTCTGGCTACGCTTCGCGCATCATGCGCCAATATTGCACCTTCATCGTCACGACAGCGCCCGCGACAATCGCCACGAAGGTCAGCATGGAGCCTATCGCCAATGTGGACATGCCGGTGATCGCCTGGCCTACGGTGCAGCCCATCGACAACACGCCGCCGACGCCCATCAGCGCGCCGCCGATCGCGTGATGGACAAAATCGCCTAAGGACGCGAACCACTCGATGCGAAAATTTTTCGTCGCTACAGCGTAGATGAACGAACCCGCGATCACGCCAGCGAGCGCCGCCACGCCAAAGTTGATGAGCGACAGTTTCGTCGGGTCGAGCAGATAACGCACGGTGTCCCCCATGGGGCTGACGAAGGTGTAGGACTGCACCTGCACGCGGCTGGGGATGTCGGTGGCCATCTCGGCGTATTCCTTCCACGATTGCCCCAGCGGGCCGCCGGTAAGGTACCAGCCCGCCACAATGACCAACCCGACCACCGCGCCACTGAGGATGTTGTCGAAGCTGCCGCGAAAGTCTTTTGACTTCAATACAAAGATCAGCATACCCATGGCGACCATCAGCGCCAGGGCGGTATTGTTGGCTTTCGACGATGCCTGCCCGAACAACCCGGAAATCACATCGCCCGCGTGCTGCGTGGGCATGCCGTGCTGCGCCAGATTGATGTTGGCGGGTTGCAGCCACGGCAAAAACGCTTTTTCAAACAGCGGCGACCACAGCATCAGATACGACGCCACCATGGCGACCAGCAACACGGCGAGCGATTTGAGATTGCCGCTGCCCACGCGCACCAGCGTTTTGTTGCCGCAACCGCTGGCCAGCACCATGCCGATGCCGAACATCAAGCCGCCGACAAGGTAGCGCGGCCAGGCAAAGTTCGCGCTGCGATAGGGTGGGAACGTCTCACTCGACAGGTTGATCGCGCCCGTGGCCTCCAGCGCTATCACGCCGAGCAGCGCCACCGCCATCGCGAACACCCAGGCGCGCATGCGCCCGGTATCGCCGATGTTCACCCAATCCGACACTGCGCCCATGGTGCAGAAATGCGTTTTGTTGACCACCGCGCCCATGATCACCGCGACGATGAACACTGCGCCGAGAACTTGATGATGAGCGGTGAATTCCATGCCACAGAGTCTATCGTAAGATATTGTTTTTGTTAACTATTTTAATCGTTCGTAGCGCGTGACATCCTGAACGCCCGCCTGCTCAAAACCGGTACGGCGCAGCCGGCATGCGTCGCATTGTCCGCAGGCGCGGCCGTCATCCGTGGCCTGGTAGCACGATACCGTCATCGCGTAATCCACGCCGAGCGCGATGCCTTTGCGAATGATGTCCGCTTTGGACAACGCGATGATCGGCGTATGAATCGTGAGTCTTTGCCCTTCGACGGCGGCGCGGGTGGCAAGGTTGGCCATGGTTTCATAGGCCCTAACGTACTCCGGCCGACAATCGGGATAGCCGGAATAATCAACGGCGTTCGCGCCGAAAAAAATATCGTTTGCGCCGGTGACCTCGGCATTCGCCAGCGCGAACGACAGCAGGATGGTATTGCGCGCGGGCACGTAGGTTACGGGAATGCCGGGCGCGACACCGCCAGTGGGCACGGCAATGTTGGCATCCGTCAATGCCGAGCCGCCGAAACCGCCAAGATCGATTTTCACCACGCGGTGCGACGCCGCCCCCAACACCTGGGCCACGCGCGCGGCCGCCACCAACTCCGCGCGATGACGCTGGCCGTAATCCATCGACAGGCAATGGCAGGCGTAGCCCTGCTGGCAGGCCAGGGCCAGCACGGTGGCGGAATCCAGTCCGCCGGAAAGCAGGACCACAGCGGTTTTCATGGGGCGTTCATGCGCCTGCGTTTACACGCGTGCACGACAAAACGAAAAGGGGATTGTACTACCGGCGGCCGCTATGCTACTTGCTGCGTGCTACACACTACCGCAGCGTCGTCATGCGGCGCTTGGCTTTATCCGCCGCCTCGCTGCCGGGATAACGCGCCACCAGCGTGTCCATCGATTTGCGCGCGCTGGCGTTATCGCCTAACTCCGCCTGCGAACTGGCGATGTTGAGCAACGCATCCGGGGCGGATGCACTGTCGGGATAGGTTGAGATCAGCTTTTGCTGGCTGGCGATGGCGTTTTTGTAGTCCCGCAAATTGAAATACGAATCACCGATCCAGTACTGCGCGCGATGCGCCAGCGGGCTTCTCGGATACTGGCCGAGAAACGACTGAAACGAGCTGATCGCGCCCTGATAATTGCCGTTGCGGCGTTGCTGCTGCGCGGCTTCGTAGATACGCGTTTCGTCCGTGGAGTTGCCTGCCACTGCCGGCACACCTGGTGCCGTGGGCGGCGGGGTAGCCTCCGTGCCTGGGCCTGGACCAGAGGGCGCAGCGCCGCCGGACTCGATGCGCCGCATGCGCGTATCGAGATCGACATACATATCGCGCTGGCGCTTGGCATTGTTTTCGACGCCGTTGCTCACCACTTCGACTTGTCCGCGCAGCGCCTGAATCTCGCGCTTGAGCGCTTCGATCTGATTCACCAGCTCCAACACGGGTTGATTGCGCAGCGATTCTTCGATTTTGCCGATGCGCCCGGAGATCGATTCGGTCTGTGACTTCAGATCATCGACGCGCCGGGTCTGCTCGGCAATCTGCTTGCGCGCCACGTCGTCGTCAAACATGCCGGCGCGCGCGGGCAATGACGCCACGCCCGCCACCATGCACAGGACGCCCGCCAGTGCGAGCAACCCGCGTATGGCGTTGCGCCTCACGCCTCACGCCTCACGGTTTTCGCCACGATTCACTCGCCCTGATACACAATATCCGCGCGCCGGTTCTCGGAGAAGGCCGCTTCGGTAGCGCCCTGCGCACGCGGCTTTTCTTCGCCGAAGCTTACGGATTCGACGCGCGGCGCTTCCGCGCCCAGTACCGTCATCATCTGCTTCACCGCGTCGGCACGGCGCTGGCCCAAGGCGAGGTTGTATTCGCGGCTGCCGCGCTCGTCGGTGTTGCCCTGAATTATCATTTTCGCGGCTTTATTCTGCGTCAGGTAGCGCGCGTGCGCGGCGACGACAGGACGGAATTCTTCTTTCACCTGATTGCTGTCGTAATCAAAAAAAACGGAGCGCTTGGAGAGGATGCTGTTCGGGTTTTTAAGTTCGGCATCCAGGGGGGAGCCGGTGGTTGCGGACGGCGGCACAGCGGCGACTACCGGCGCACTATCCACTACTTTGGGTGCCGTCTGACTGCCGAGCGTGCGGTCTTCAACCGAAACGCCTTTTTGCTCCACGGTGGGCGTGCTGCTACAGGCTGCCAGCAAGACAGCGATACTCAATCCGGAAATAATTTTCAGCATGGTCGGACTCCTTTGATGGGTGCTATCGGGAACTTTACTTACTGACAATCGGACCCCACGCAGGTTCCCGTATATCGCCTGCGTCTTCGGTAAATCGTTGCTTCACGCGACCGTCGCTGGAAACGGCGGCCAATATACCACGGCCTCCGGCGACACTCGCGTAGAGAATCATGCGCCCATTGGGCGCAAAGCCGGGGGATTCATCCACGCCGCCGTCGCTCAACACCTGCACCTGGCGCGTCGTCAAATCCTGCACTGCAACCGCAAAGCGTCCGCTGCAGCGATGTATAAACGTGAAGCTCTTGCCGTCGGGATGGTAGCGGGCGGACACGTTATACGAACCGTCGAACGTCATGCGTTGCGGCTGGCCGCCGGACACCGGGATACGGTAGATCTGCGGCGCGCCGCCGCGGTCCGAGGTAAACAATATCGCGCTGCCATCGGGCGAGAAATTCGGCTCGGTGTCGATGGAGGCGCTGGCCGCCAGCCGCACGGGCTGCCCCGATCCGTCGGCATTGATGATGTTGATTTGCGAACCGCCATCGCGCGACAGCACCACCGCCAGCCGGCGTCCGTCGGGCGACCACGCGGGCGCGCTGTTACTGCCGAAAAAATTGGCCACGGCCTGGCGCTGCCCGGTGACAATCGACTGCACGTAGACCACCGGCTTGCGCTGCTCGAACGATACGTACGCGAGCCGCGAGCCGTCGGGCGACCACTTCGGCGAGATAATGGGTTCGTTTGACGAGAGTATGGTTTGCGGCGAAAACCCATCGGCATCCGCGACGTGTAATTCGTAACGCTTGGCCGGCCGCCGCACCACATAGGCGATGCGCGTGGCAAACGCACCCGGTTCGCCGGCGAGCTTCTCGTAAACCACATCGGCGATCTTGTGCGCGGTCAGACGCAGTTGTCCGGGAGCAGCCACATACGAGAACCCGGCCACTTGTGTTTGCCGCACGGCATCCATCAAACGAAAGCGCACCTCATAACGGCCGTCGCTGGCGGGGCTGACCGAGCCTATCGCGACGGTATCCGCGCCGCGCGCGCGCCAATAGGCGTAGTCCAGTTGATCCGGCTCGTGCTGCGGCTTTGCGCCGGCGCTGTCGACTATTTTGAACAAGCCGCTGCGCGCGAGATCGGCAGCGATCACCGACGTCATCGACTGTTTGAGTCCTGATTCATCGCGGAAGGGCGCGATCGCAACCGCGATTTGAGTGGCGTTACCCGCCGTGGAATAGTTGCAGGGGAAGTCCGACGCGGACAACGGCGGCGGTCGTTGCGTGGCGCCGCCACCGATGACCTCGATGCGGATTTGCGCCGCAGCGCCTGCCGAAATTACAAAAAAACATAATGAAAACAATAACTTGACTGATTTTTGCATGCTTCGACTCGATTGTTATTTGGCTTTATTTCAAATGTGACCGTGCAAATTTTCTCTGGTTCCGCCGTGCCTGCGAAACCACCCATCTAACGTTGCGGACGAAACGTCATGGAGAATCGTCTGAAACTTCGGTGAAACTCGTCGCCGGACGGCACCGTAAACGGCTGCGCTTGCCGTATGGCGCGCTCAACTGCCGCGTCATACGCGGGGTTGCCGCTGCTCTTGCGCATGGTGACGCTCTCCAGCTCGCCGCCCGGCAGCAGCGACACGTTGAATTCCGCCTCGGGGTTCCCCTGCATATCCGCGGGCAACGCCACCCTGGCCCAGACTTTCGCGTGTATGCCGCTAATGTACTTTAGGTTTTCGCGCGCTGCCGCAGCTCTGGCCGCTTGATCGGCGGCGGCACGCTCGTCTTTCTCCGCTGCCGCCTTGGCCTCGGCAGCTTTATCCGCCTCCAGAAATTTCTTTAACTTGGCATCGCGTTCCTCTGCGGCTCTTTTTGCCTCTGCCGCTTTTTCGCGTACGGCTTTGTCGTCTACTTTCCTGGGTTCTGCTTTCGGCTCTGCTTTCTTTTCTTTTTCTTTTGCCTTAATTGCGATATCGGGCTTGGGAATCGGTACGGGCGCCGCCTTGGGCACGGGCCTCGGCTCAACGCGAGGCGCAGGTTTGGGTTGCGGCTCCGGCGGCGGCGCGACTTCCACCTTGGGTTGCGGCGGTTGTGCCATCGGCGGCAAGCTGCTCCACAAGTCCGCCACCACCGGCTCTGGCGGTTTTTTCTGCCACGACACGCCGAAAATCAGCAGCACCACAAACGCAGCGTGCATCGCCAGTGCCAGCGCACGCGCCTTGGTTTTGTCGCCCCGCGTGTGATACAAGCCGGGGCCGGCATTCATGGCAACACTCATACCGTGTTCAGCCCCCGCGCGGCTTGGCGAGCAAGCCGACTTTCTTCACCTGATTTTGTTGTAGCGTATCCATCACATCGAGCACAGCTTCATAGCGCACGTCTTTGTCGGCGGCAATCACCACCGCCTGCTCGGGGTTGGCTTTTTGTTTTTCGCGGATCGCCTTCACCAGATCGGCGCGCGTGACTTTGGTTTCAGCCACGCCCTGCGCCCGATCACGTAGCCACAGCGATTTATCGCTGCGGATCGACACTTCCATCGGCTGCGCCGGCGGTGCTGCCGTCTTGCCCACCTGCGGTAACTCGATCTGCCCCGGATTCACCAGCGGCGCGGTCACCATAAAAATCACCAGCAGCACCAACATCACGTCGATGTAAGGCACGACGTTGATCTGGTTCATCAACTGATGGCCGCTGCGCTTGTTGTTGGTAATCATGGCTGTCGTGGGCCTAATGCGCCTGACGCTGGAGGATGTTGGAAAACTCCTCCATGAACGAATCGTAACGAATCGCCAGTCGATTCACATCACCCGCAAAGCGGTTGTAGGCCAGCACCGCCGGTATCGCCGCAAACAAGCCCATCGCGGTGGCCACCAGCGCCTCGGCGATGCCCGGCGCTACCGCCGCGAGCGTGGCCTGCGCCACGTTCGACAGCCCGCGAAACGAATTCATGATGCCCCACACTGTGCCAAACAAACCGATGTACGGGCTCACCGAGCCCACCGAGGCCAGAAATGACAGATGCGCCTCGAGTTCATCCATCTCGCGCTGATAGGTGGCGCGCATGGCGCGGCGCGTGCCATCAGTGACCGCGCGTACGTCCATGCCGGGCTGTTTGCGCAGCTTCATGAACTCACGAAAACCCGACTCGAAAATACGCTCCATGCTGCCGGCGTCAGTACGCGTATTCATCGCGCGCTGATGCAGATCATTCAGATCGGCGCCGCTCCAGAATTGTTTTTCAAATTCATTGGCGAGCGCGGTGGCGCGGCGCAGCGCGAAATACTTGAGAAAGATGTAATACCACGAGTACAACGAGGCCAACAGCAGGATGACCATCACCGCCTGCACCAACACGCTGGCCCCGGTGATCAGGCTGAGTATCGACATATCGTGGCTGGCGCTGGGATTCACGTTGTTTTTGTCCTTATTCTTGTGGCGATCATCTTGGGTATTCTAACGGGCTTCTGCGTGAGCAGACTGACACAGGCCACACGCACCCGCGCTTCCGACAATACGACCGGCACGCCCGTCCCATGTTCAATACGCAATGCACGCTGCACGAAAACTATCTGACTCGCGCCGGGCTCGCTGAGTTCCAAAGTAATTTGCAATTCGTCATTAAAGCGCGCCGGTTGCAGATACTCGACGTTGATCGAGCGCACCACGAATACGATGTGATGCTGGGCGGCAAGGTCGGTTTGCTCGAAACCCAACGCGCGCAGCCACTCGGTACGCGCGCGCTCGAAGTAGCGCAAATAGTTGGCGTAATAAACCACGCCCGCGCTATCGGTGTCTTCATAGTAGATCCGCACCGGCCACACGAACTGCGGCTCATTTAAGGTCAATTCGTTCATTCGGTTCATGAAGCTCGCGATTTTCCGAGTGCGCCACAAAGCGAAATAGTACCACCTCGCGTCGCGTGGTACCACTCCGAGTCACGATGCGACACTGGCACCGACATATTGTAAGTATATGTTTTTAAACAAATAATTGTCACTCTGGAATTGCGCGATGGCGCCATGCAACTACCAACGTGGCGCGCGGCCATTCGGGGTTAATGCCGCCGACGCTTAGCGGCTACGGCTTGGGATCGGCTGCGTCCCAAAGATCAGGCGTTACCGCATTCTTCGGCTGCGCCAGACCGAAATGGCGGTACGCGCTGGCGGTGGTCATGCGGCCGCGCGGCGTGCGTTGCAAATAGCCTTGCTGAATCAGATACGGTTCGAGCACGTCCTCAATGGTGTCACGCTCTTCGCCGATGGCGGCGGCGAGGTTATCCACACCGACCGGGCCGCCATCGAAACGCTCGATCACCGCCAGCAGTAATTTTCGATCCATCACATCAAGGCCCAACGAATCGACATCGAGCATTTTCAGCGCCGCGTCGGCGACTTCACGGCTTATTTTGCCGTCGGCTTTCACTTCAGCGAAATCGCGCACGCGGCGCAACAAGCGGTTAGAAATGCGCGGCGTGCCGCGCGAGCGCCCGGCGATTTCGCGCGCACCATTGGGATCCGTCTCCACTTCGAGCAGCTTGGCGGAGCGCGCCACAATGCGAGTCAATTCTTCGACGCTGTAAAACTCCAGCCGCGCCACGATGCCGAAGCGGTCACGCAGCGGATTGGTCAACATGCCCGCGCGCGTGGTCGCGCCCACCAGCGTAAATGGCGGCAGATCGAGTTTGACCGAGCGCGCCGCAGGGCCTTCGCCGATCATGATGTCAATCTGGTAATCCTCCAGCGCCGGATAGAGAATTTCTTCCACCACCGGCGACAAGCGGTGTATCTCGTCGATAAATAACACATCGTTCGGTTCGAGGTTGGTCAGAATCGCCGCGAGATCCCCCGCGCGCTCCAGCACCGGCCCCGAGGTATGGCGCAGATTGACGCCCATCTCGCGCGCGATGATGTGCGCCAGCGTGGTCTTGCCCAGCCCCGGCGGGCCGAACAGCAGCACGTGATCCAGCGGCTCTTTGCGCCGCCGCGCAGCCTCGATAAAAATCGACAACTGGCCGCGAATTTTTTCCTGGCCGATGTATTCATCGAGCTGCTTGGGGCGCAGCGCGCGCTCGAATACCTCCTCCTGCACGGAGGCCGGGGCGGCGGCGATGAGGCGGTCGGTTTCTACGGTCATTTGGATTTGGACAGCAATTTCAACGCCTGCCGGATGCCATCATTCACGCTCGCGTCCACCGGCAATTGCTTCGCCGCCCACGACGCTTCTTTGTCGTTGTAACCCAACGACAGTAGCGCGTTGACAATATCGGAACCCGCGCTGGCCGCACCCGTCGCGGGCGATGAAATTACGGTGATATTGAGTTTGTCTTTGAGTTCGAGCAACAAGCGCTCGGCGGTTTTTTTGCCAATGCCCGGCACTTTAGTCAGCCGACCGCTATCTTGCGTGCTGACCGCCGCGTGCAGATCAGCCACGCTCATGCCGGACAACACCGACAGCGCGGTGCGCGCGCCCACGCCGGAGATTTTTAGCAACTGGCGGAACACCGTGCGCTCCTGCTCGGTGGCAAAACCGTACAAGAGATGCGCGTCTTCGCGCACGGTCAGATGCGTAAGTAGCGTGACATCGGCGCCTATCGCGGGCAATTGATACAGCGTGCTCATCGGCACGTCGATTTCGTAACCCACGCCCTGCACATCCACGATGATTTGCGGCGGTTGCTTGGCCAGCAGCTTGCCGGTGATTCTGCCGATCAAACCAGCCTCCCGCGCTTCATGCGATAACCCGCAGTCGCGAGCAGGCCCAAGCCCTGTCCGCCATGCGCATGGCAAATCGCGCACGCCAACGCGTCCGCCGCATCGGGGCTGGGGTCGCCTGCCAATCTCAACAACCGTTTTACCATGTCCTGCACCTGTTCTTTTTTGGCGTGGCCGTTGCCGACCACCGCCTGTTTGACTTGCAGCGCAGTGTATTCCGAAACCGGCAGATTGTGGATCACTGCCGCGCAGATGGCGGCGCCGCGCGCTTGCCCCAGCAGCAGCGTGGATTGCGGATTGACGTTGACGAATACTTTTTCAACCGATACCTGCATCGGCGCATGGGCGTCGATGACTTCGGCCAGACCGTCGAGTATGGTTTTCAGGCGCAGCGGCAATTCGCCGCCACTCGCTGTTTTAATGCAACCGCTGGTGACGTAGGTCAGGTTGCTGCCGGTCTTGTCGAGTATGCCGAAGCCCGTGGCGCGCAGGCCCGGATCGATGCCGAGTATGCGTATGGTGTGGTTGTCGCACAAGGCAATGGAGCGCACGGCGTTACACGTTACCCACGAAACTCCTTCCCCCTTGACGGGGGAAGGCTGGGATGGGGGTGTAATAGTTGCGCATCGTGAAGCTGTTCACCCCCACCCTAACCCTCCCCCGTCAAGGGGGAGGGGATTACATTTGTGGCCGCAGCAATCAAGCGGGCAGATCGATGACAGCACTGGTATAAACCTCCTGCACATCATCCAGCATTTCAAGCGCATCGAGCAACTTTTGCATTTTCACCGCGTCGTCGCCTGTCACCACGCTTTCCATATTGGGCTTCATGATGACTTCGGCGATTTCCGGTTTGAAGCCGGCCTTCTCGATGCCGGTTTTCACGGTGTGAAAATCATGCGGCGGCGTGAGCACTTCGATGCTGCCGTCTTCGTTGGTCACCACGTCGTCGGCACCGGCGTCGATGGCCGCTTCCATGAGCTTTTCTTCATTCGTGCCGGGCGCGAATACCATCTGACCGCAATGCTTGAAGAGAAACGCCACCGAGCCTTCGGCGCCCATGTTGCCGCCGTTTTTGGTGAAGGCAAAGCGCACGTCCGCCACCGTGCGCGTGCGGTTGTCGGTCATGCAATCGACCATTACCGCCGCGCCGCCGATGCCGTAGCCCTCGTAACGAATTTCTTCGTAGTTCACGCCTTCCAGATCGCCCGTGCCGCGTTTGATCGCACGCTCGACGTTATCCTTGGGCATGTTGTTGGCGTAGGCTTTGTCCATCGCCAGGCGCAAACGCGGATTCAGGTCGGGATCGCCCCCACCCATGCGCGCCGCCACGGTGATCTCTTTGATTAGCCGGGTAAAAATCTTGCCGCGCTTGGCGTCCTGCCGGCCTTTGCGGTGCTGAATGTTCGCCCACTTGGAATGCCCTGCCATATATTACGTCCTTGGATGCGTCCTCAGATTTTCGGAACCCGCTACAATGAACAAAATTTTATCACGGAGAGCGACATGCCCGACCCTTTATTGATTGCGAAAGATACCAAGGGTGAACAGGATCTGTGTTTGCTGCCCGCCTTGGCCAATCGTCACGGTCTGATCGCGGGCGCCACTGGCACCGGCAAAACGGTCACCCTGCAACGTGTCGCCGAATCGTTGAGCCGCATCGGCGTGCCGGTGTTCATGGCCGATGTGAAGGGCGATCTCGCCGGTTTGTCACAGGCGGGCGAGTTAAAAGGCAAGGTCAAGGACCGCGTCGAGCAACTCAAGCTCGACGACTTCAAAACCGAAGCCTGCCCGGTGGTATTTTGGGACACCTTCGGCAAGCAAGGCCATCCGGTGCGCACCACAGCATCCGAAATGGGGCCGCTGCTGCTCTCGCGCATGCTCAATCTGAATGACACGCAGCAGGGCGTGCTGACACTGGTGTTCAAGATCGCCGACGACAAAGGCCTGTTGTTGCTCGACCTGAAAGACCTGCGCTCGATGCTGCAATACGTGGGTGAGAACGCCAAGGATTTCACCACGCAATACGGCAACGTCTCGGCGGCCTCGATCGGCGCGATACAGCGCGGGCTGCTGGAAATCGACAGCCAGGGCGCGGATCAATTCTTCGGCGAGCCGGCGCTGAACATCATGGATTTCATCCAGACCGATGCCAAAGGGCGTGGCGTGATCAACATCCTCGCCGCCGACAAGCTGATGACCTCGCCCAAGCTCTACGCCACGTTTTTGTTGTGGATGCTCTCCGAGTTGTTTGAGCAACTGCCCGAAGTGGGCGATGTGGAGAAGCCCAAGCTGGTGTTCTTTTTCGACGAAGCGCATTTGCTCTTCACCGACGCGCCGCAAGCGCTGCTGGAAAAAATCGAACAAGTGGTGCGACTGGTGCGCTCCAAGGGCGTGGGCGTGTACTTCGTCACGCAAAACCCGCTGGACGTGCCTGACACCGTACTCGGTCAGCTTGGCAACCGCGTGCAGCACGCCTTGCGCGCCTTCACCCCGCGTGACCAGAAAGCCGTCAAATCCGCCGCCACCACGATGCGCGCCAACCCCAAGCTCGATGTGGAAGCGGTGATTACCGAACTCGGCGTAGGCGAAGCGCTGGTGTCGTTCCTTGATGAAAAAGGCCGTCCGACTATCGTGGAGCGCGCCTTCGTTGCGCCGCCCGGCAGTCGGTTAGGGCCAGTGACGCCGGAGGAACGCGTTGCAATTATGAAAGACTCACTCGTCGCGGGCGTATACGAAAAAACCGTGGATCGCGAATCCGCGTATGAAAAACTCACCGGGCGTGTAGCCGGCGCCGCCGCGCCCGCCAGCGCGCCAGCCGCGAATGCGCCCGCACAGCAACCTGCCGCGGCCGACAGCGGCGGCGGTTTCTTCGGCACGCTCAAGGATATTTTCGGCGGCACCACCGGCCCACGCGGCGGCCATCACGATGGCCTGATACAAACGGCGGCAAAAAGCGCCGTGCGCACCATCGGCTCGCAGGTGGGGCGGGAAATTTTGCGCGGCGTGCTGGGCGGAATACTGGGCGGCAAGCGGCGTTGATGCCAGTTGTGAAACTGGCATCAATTTATACTCCTTCCCCTTCAGGGGGAAGGTTGGGATGGGGGTGGGTTCAGACAGCGAACATTGCTCTGCCCCATCCCCTCCCTAGCCCTCCCCTTGAAGGGGAGGGGAAAAGTTGAGCAGCCCAGCATCGAAGAGCGCCTACATCGGCGTCGCCTGCGCGATACTCGGCTCCATCGCGTTCTCCGGCAAAACCATCATCGTCAAGCTGGCGTATCAGCATGGCGTCGATGTGTTGACGCTACTCGCGCTGCGCATGTTGTTCGCGCTGCCGTTTTTTCTATTGATGGCATGGTGGGCGGGCGCGGCCAACCTCACGCGGCGTGAGTGGCTGGGTGTTGCCGCGCTCGGCTTTATCGGCTATTACGTCGGCAGCTATCTCGATTTCGCCGGCTTGCAACACATCTCGGCGGGTATGGGGCGGCTGATTCTCTATCTATATCCCACCATCGTGGTGCTGATGTCGGCGCTGTTTTTGAAGCAGCCGATCCGCAAGCGGCATGTGTTGTCGCTCGCGCTGTCGTACAGCGGCATCGCGCTGGTGTTCAACGAAGAAATCAAACTCGGCCAGCATTGGGATTTGATGCTGCTCGGCGCGGGCCTGGTGTTCGCCAGCGCCGTGACCTACGCGATTTATCTCATCGCCGGCAGCCGCTACGTGCTGACCATGGGGTCGATGCGTTTCACCGCATATGCCGCGACCTCGGCGTCGTTTTTTGTCATCGCGCATTTCATGGCGCTGCGCGGACCGTCGCAACTGGCAGTGTCCAACGATGTATATGTGCTGGTGCTGATCATGGCGATCTTCACCACCGTCACGCCGCTGTGGCTGATGGCCGAAGGCTTGAAGCGTATCGGCGCGAATCAGGTGGCGCTGGTCGGCTGTATCGGGCCGCTGTCGACGATGGTGTTCGGACAGATTTTTTTGGGTGAACACATTACACTGATTCAATTGGCGGGCGCGGGCCTGGTGCTGGCGGGAGTGTTGATTATCAGCCTGAAGCCGCAGAGCGCCGCCAACGCAAGCGGGAAATAGCAGCCATAGTCGTTGCTGCAATCTTCAACCCTGTCTGAGGAGAACACCATGATGCTTAACCGCCGTCTATACGCGTGTCTTGCGGCGATCATGCTCCTTGCCGTGCCGTCGATAGGCGCGGCCCAATCCGCGCCGGCGGGAACAGCACAACCGTATCCCAATCGGCCCGTGCGCATCATCGTTTGTTTCCCGCCGGGCAGTTCGCCGGACATCATCGCGCGCATCGTCAGCAACAAGCTCACGTCGCAGTGGGGCCAGCAGATGATCGTCGATACGCGCCCCGGCGCGACCGGCATTATCGGTGTTGAAGCGGCAAAAAACGCAACGCCCGACGGCTACACCCTGCTGCTGGCGGGCGCCACCGAGCTGGCCTCGATGCCGGCGCTGCGCTCGAAGCTGCCCTACGATGCCGATAAAGATTTTGTCGCGCTGACGCGCGTCGCATCGGTGGCCTATGTGATCGCGGTGCATCCGTCGCTGGGCGTCAATGCCGTGCGCGATCTGGTGAAGCTCGCCAAGGCGCGGCCCGGACAACTCAATTACGGATCATCCGGCAACGGTTCGGGCACGCATATCGGCGCGGAGATGTTCAATGTGCTGGGTGGCGTCAAAACCATGCATGTGCCGTATAAAGGCGCGTCGCTCGCGATTACCGATTTGATCGTCGGGCAGATCCAGTTCATCGTGGCATCACCGATTTTCGTGACGCCGCACGCGAAGAGCGGCAGGATCAAGATGATCGCCACCACGGGTGCGACGCGCGACCCTTTCCTGCCTGATTTGCCGGCGGCAGCCGAAACCCTGCCCGGCTTCGAAATCGGACTGTGGTGGGGCATTTCCGTGCCGGCAAAAACGCCCGCCGCCATTGCGAAAACGCTGCACGGCGAAATCGTCAAGGCCACGCAATCGACTGACGTGCGCGAGCAACTCGCCAGACAGGGCGCGGCGACACACGCCGAATCGCCGGCCGAGTACGCGGCTTTCATCAAAGCCGAACGCGAACGCATCGCGCGTATCGGCCGGCGGGTTGGCATTACGCTGGATTAAGCATTCAACAAAAATATCGTAAGTATATGTTTTTATTGTTATTTTAATCTCTCAGCGCCTAAGCATTCCACACTATCGGCGATCGATTTGCTCTAACAATCGCCCGTTGCGATACTCGCGCCTCGCTCAACCTAATCACGCCACAGGAACCCGCATGAAACTCTGGTACCAAAGCCTCGCGCGCCAAACCGAATCAACGCCTTACGGCAAGCTGCTGCGCGCCACCATCGCCGACGCCGCCGACCCCGGCACCACGGTCGATATGCGCGGCGTGGCGCAATCGGCGGGCATCGGCGTGCATTACAAGTTGCTGGAACACCACGACATGCGCGAAGTGATTTACAACGCCATGCAGGCCGAGCGCGAGGGTTACGATGCGTTTCTGGTGGGCAACATCAGCGATGCGGGTCTGCGGGAAGCGCGCGAGTGCGTGAACATTCCGGTGCTGGGGTTGTGCGAAACCAGTTTGCATGTGGCGTGCATGATGGGCGCGTCGTTCGGCCTCGTTACCATCAGCCCCAAGTGGGACGCACGCGTGCGCGAGAATGTGGCGCGTTATCGTCTGGAAGATCGCTGCGCGGGGCTGGAGCCGATCGAGACTTCGCCGATTGAACTCAAACGCGCGATGATCGATCTGCCGTTTCGCCAGGGCATCATCGACCAGTTCAACATCGCCGCGAAAAAACTGCTCGACAAGGGCGCGGAAGTCATCATCCCGGCGGGTGGTGACATCATCGTGTTTCTCGCTGAATCGCACACCTATGAAGTCGAGCGCGCGCCCATCGTCAACGGCATTGTCGAACTGGTAAAGATGGGCGAGATGGCGGTGAAGTTGAAGCGCATCACGGGGCGCTTCACCAGCAAGCGGCTCACTTACGCACCGCCCACCGGCGATTATCTCGAACGCACGCGGGCGTTTTATGGCGCCGAGGTTTATCCCGAAGCGAAGCCGGGAAAGTAAGCCATGCGACTGCTTCGTTTGACGTGTCTGGGTACGGTCGCGCTGCTTTCTACCAACGCATTCGCGCAAACCGCGCCCAACTACCCCACCCGGCCCATCCGCATGGTCGCCGGCATGCCTGCGGGCGGCGGCGCGGACGTCAGTGGACGGCGGCTGGCCGCGCAGTTAAACCGCATCCTGAAGCAAAACATCGTGGTGGAAAATATCGCGGGGGCTGCGGGCAACGCGGCAGCGGTCACGGTCTCCGGCGGCAATCCCGACGGCCATACGCTGTTTTTTGCCTCGCATCCGGTGTTCGCCGTGAATCCGGTGCTGTATGACAAACTGCCGTTTAATCCGGATGATTTTCAGCCGGTGGCGCAGGTGAGTCAGGCGTCGCACGTGCTGCTGGCAACACCTTCACTGGCCGCGACGCGCATCGCCGATCTGATTGCGTTTGCTAAAACCAAGCCGCGCGCGATCAACTTCGGCTCCGGCGGATCCGGCACGTCGCTGCATCTGGCGGGCGAGCTCCTGAACTACACCGCGAAGATTGAACTCACCCACATTCCCTATCGCGGCGCGGCGCCGGCGGTGGTGGCGCTAATCAGCAATGAAATTCAATTGCTGTTCGATAACTCGATGACGGCCATCGGCCATCTGCGCGGTGGCCGCGTCAAGGCGCTGGGCATTGCGGCCAAATCGCGCCTCTCGGTGATACCCGACGTGCCTACACTGGACGAAAGCGGCGCGCCCGGTTTCGAGGCCGGTATTTCGCACGGCGTGCTGGTACTCAAGGCCGTGCCGAAGCCCGTGGTGGCCACGCTCAATCGTGCCATCAACACCGCCATTGCGGACACCGAATACAAATCTGCGATGGCCGATCTCGGCGCCACACTGGTGGGCGGGCCGCCGGAACAGTTCGCGAAGTTCATCGCGGTGGAGCGCGCCAAGTATGCCGATCTGATCAAGAAACAGGGCATCAAGGCGAATTGATGGTCAAGAATCTTATGCGGTGGACAACCGCGTTGACGGGGAGCGCTCTGCTGTTGGCGGCAGCGGGGGCAACACAGGCGCAGTCCTATCCCTCGCGCGCGGTGCGCATTGTCATCCCGTTCGCGCCCGGCGGCGGCACCGATAACCTCACGCGCATCATGGCGCCCAAGCTGACCGAATTGCTCGGACAGCAATTCCTCATCGACAACCGCCCCGGCGCCAGCGGGCAAATCGGCACCGAACTCGTCGCGCGCGCTGTGCCCGACGGCTATACCATCGCGCATGTCGATACCTCGTTCACCAGCAATCCCAGTTTGTATCGCAAGTTGCCGTACGATGCGGTGAAGGACTTCGCGCCGATTTCCGTTTTGGCGTCGGCGCCGGTGGTACTGATGATTCACCCGTCGGTGCCGGTGAAGTCGCTGAAGGAGCTGGTCACCCTGGCGAAATCGCGCCCAGGTGAATTGAATTTCGCCACCGGCGGTACCGGCAGCGCCACGCATCTCGGCGTGGAGTTATTCAAGTCTGCCGTCGGACTTGACCTCGTACATATCCCCTACAAAGGCAGCGGCCCCGCCGCGGCCGCGGTGCTCGCCGGGCACGTGGTGATGACCTTCGCCAGCCCCAGCGCCACCGCGCAATTCCTCGCGGCGGGCAAACTGCGCGCGCTGGCCGTCACCGGCGACAAACGCAACACCGCGATGCCGCAAGTGCCGACGTTTGTGGAGTCGGGCATACGCGGCGTGGATTCAGGCACGTATTGGGTTGCACTCGCCCCCGCGGGCACGCCGCGCGACACCATCGCCACTCTGCATGGCGCGATGGCGAAAGTGTTGCAGTTGCCGGATGTGCGGCAGCGGCTCATGGGGCTGGGCTTTGAACCGATCGCCGGCACGCCGGAAGAAGCTGCCGCCCATGTGCGAGAAGCCATCGCGAAGTGGGCGAAGGTCGTAGCGCAAGCGAAGATTCGTTCGGATTAACGCATGGAAAACTTCACCGCCAGCGACGGCCTGCGTTTGAGTTACGTGGTCGATGACTACACCGATCCGTGGCAGCCGAAAGAAACCCTGATCCTGCTGCACGCGGTACTCGGCAGTTCGCGACGCTTTTATCAATGGATACCCACGCTGTCGCGGCACATCCGCGTGGTGCGGCTTGATATGCGCGGCCACGGCGAGAGCGACGTGCCAGATGAAAAACATTTTTCGTTTCAGCGGCTGGTGCAGGATGTCATCGATCTGGCTGACCATCTGCAATGCGAAACCTTTCACGCGGCTGGCTCGTCGGCGGGCGCGATCGTCGCGACACAGCTTGCGCTGGATCATCCACGGCGCGTGAAAACACTCGCCAACTTTGCCGCCGTGTCGGGGCTTAAACACACCAATATCGATCACCATCAATGGATCGCCAGCGTTAAGGCCAAGGGACTGCGCGGGTTTTTTGAATCCACTATCGCGGAGCGCTTTCCGCCGGGCACGGACGCGGGTTTTGTTAAATGGTTTGTCGACGAAGCCTGCCGCACCGATGAAGATTTTTTCTGCTGCTTCGTGCCGGTGATGCGTGAAATCGATCAATCCGCGCGCCTGCACGAGATCAAACAAGCGATGCTGGTGGTGGTGCCCGATGAAGACCCGCACATTTCGCTGGCGCAATATGAGGCAGTGAAAACGCACGCCCCGCGTTGCGAGTTCGTTGTTTATCAGGGCTACCAGCACAACATCACCGACGCGGTTCCGCAGCGCTGCGCGGAAGAACTGCTGCGCTTTTTACGCCAGTATGGAGCTTGCCGATGAAACTTAAGTATATGTTTTTATTGTGTTTTTTATTTCCCGTATTGAGCAGCACCACCGTCGCCCAAACCGCTGACGGCTACCCCTCGCGCCCGATCCGCATGCTGGTACCGTATCCGCCCGGCGGCAGCACCGACATTGTCGCGCGCGGCATCGGCGTCAAACTGGCGGCGCAGATGAAGCAGCAAATCGTGATCGACAATCGCGCGGGCAGCGCGGGCAATGTGGCGCACGAGCTTACTGCGCGCGCCGCGCCCGACGGCTACACGCTGATGCTGGCGATCAGCGCCATGCTCACCAATCCGGCAGTCAATCCGCGCGTCACCTATCACCCGGTGCGCGATTTCACGCCGCTGATGCTGGTGGCGCGCTCGCCGTATCGCGTGGTGATTTATCCGGGCTTGCCGGCCAACACCATGCAGGAGTGGGTGGCGCTCGCGAAAGCCAAGCCCGGCGCGATGAACTACGGCTCCGCCGGCTCTGGCACCGCCGTGCATCTGGCGGCGGAGCTGTTTCGCATCCAGGCCGGCATCACCATGACGCACGTGCCGTACAAAGGCAGCGGGCCCGCGCTCACCGATCTGGTGGCCGGACAAATTCAGATGATGTTTGTCGGCACACTCTCCGCCGCACCACTGGTGAAAGCCGGGCGCGTACGCGCGCTCGCCGTCACCAGCCTGAAGCGGCGCGCCGATGCACCGGATTTGCCCACGCTGGCGGAAACCTCCGCGCCCGGCTATGACGCCTTTGAATGGTTCTCGGTATTCGGTCCGGCGGGCCTGCCCAAACCCATCGCTGACCGGCTCTACGGCGAATTGGTGAAAGCCGTCAACGAACCCGATTTGAAAGAGCGCCTGATTACCAGTGGTATGGATTTCGTCGGCAGCACCTCGGCCGAACTCGGCGAAACCGTCAAACGCGACTTCGCGAAATGGACGCGCGTGGTCAAAGAGACGGGGCTAAAGCCGGATTGATGCACAGCATGTGGGCACGCGTCTGGACACGATGAAACGCGCCGTGCTTCAATAGATTCACCCGTCTCACGCCTCAACCTCAGATCATCATGAACACAGCAACCTCTTACGAAACCCTCATCATCGGCGGCGGCATCGCCGGTCTCACCTGCGGTCTGCGCCTCGCCGAGCAGGGCGTGAAAGTCGCCATCCTTGAAAAAGGCGAGACCGACCGTTACCTGTGCAACTCGCGCATCTGCGGCGGCGCGTTTCATGTGTCGTATCGCGACGTGATGGAATCGCCCGAAATCCTGATGAACGCGATGAAGGGCAAAACGCAGGGTTTCTCGCGCCAAAGTTTTCTCGACGTGATGGCGAACGAACCCGGCAAAACCGTGAACTGGCTCAAATCCAAGGGTCTGCGCTTTATCAAGGTAGGCGACGCGCCGCACCGCCGCACCACGCTGGCCCCGCCCATCGCCACCAAGGGCCGCGACTATTGGCACGGACGCGGCGGCGACGTGATGCTGCGCACGCTGCATGCGGAGTTGAAAAAGGCGGGCGCCACGCTACTGCTCGGCACGCGCGCGTTGAGCCTGCGCATGGCAGGCGGGCAATGCGTGGGCGTGGAAGCCGAACAAAACGGCGCGCGGGTGAATCTGGATGCACGTAACGTGGTCATCAGCGACGGCGGCTTTCAGGCCAATCTCGATCTGGTGAAGGAATACATCTCTCCCGCGCCAGAAAAAATCCGCCAGCGCAACGCACAAACCGCCAAGGGCGATGGCCTGAAAATGGCGCGCGAGGTGGGTGCGGCGCTGGTGGGCATGAACCGCTTTTACGGCCACGTGCTGATTCAGGACGCACTGACCAACGATGACCTGTGGCCGTTTCCGATGATGGACGAGATGTGCTGCGCGGGCGTGATGGTGGACACCACCGGACGCCGCTTTGTCGATGAGGGCAGCGGCGGCGTGTACCTAGCCAACCATATCGCCGGCATGCAGGACCCGCTCTCCACCATCGTGGTATTCGATCACCCGGTGTGGGACGGCCCGGCAAAGGAATTCATCACGCCCGCCAACCCGTTGCTGGTCACCAACGGTGGCACGGTACACAAGGCCAACACCATCACCGAACTCGCGCAAAAACTCGCGCTCCCAGCCGGCGCGCTGGAGCAGACCATCTTGCAATACAACGCCGCGGTCGATGCCGGCGCCACCGCGCAACTCACCCCCGCGCGCAGCGTAAGCAGCCACAAAGCCTGGCCCGTCCGCACCGCGCCGTTCTACGCCGCGCGGCTCTGCGCCGGCATCACCTACACCATGGGCGGCATCGCCATCGACGGCGACAGCCGCGTGCTGGATGCGAACGAGAATCCGATCACGGGTTTGTATGCGGCTGGCTGCTGCACCGGCGGACTGGAAGGTGGGGACGCGGTGGGTTATGTGGGCGGGCTTTCCAAATCATCGACGACAGGTTTTCGCGCGGCGGAGCATATTGCGGCGAATCGGGCACGGTAGAAATCAGTGTGTTGCGCCAACAAAACCCGAAACCACCAACTCTCTCATCCCCTCGCCCCGCCTGCGGGGAGAGGGCTAGGGTGAGGGGACGTTACACACTGCGTTAATCGCAAGTGCGTCAAGACGCCACCCACCCTCTCCCTAACCCTCTCCCGCCCAGCGGGAGAGGGGATAGAATTTTGTAGGCCATCGATTTACGCCATGGACGACCTCAACACCCTGCGCATTTTCGTTCAAGTCGTAGAAGACGGCAGCCTCTCCGCAACCGCGCGCCGCGCGCACACCGCCGTCAGCTCCATCGCACGGCAGGTCAAAGCGCTCGAAGACTCCCTCGGTGCGCGCCTGCTCAACAAAACCACCCGCCGCCAATCACTGACCGAAGCCGGCCGCGTATTCTACGAACGCGCCAAAATCATCCTCGATGAATTCGACCGCGCCAAGCGCGACGTGTCGTCGTTTCAGGATACCGTCAAAGGCGTGCTGCGCGTGTATCTGCGCACCTCTGCGGCCACGGCGGTGATCGTCCCCGCGCTGCCGAAATTTCTCGAACAAAATCCGCAAGTCACACTCGATGTCACCCTCGGCGATGAGCGCATCGACCTCATCGCGCAAGGCATGGATGTCGCCGTGTTCCTGGGCCACCTTGACGATTCCAGCATGGTGGCGCGCCGCCTGAGCCCCAGCCGCCGCGTGGTGTGCGGCAGCCCCGCCTACTTTAAACGTCACAGCACGCCACGCAAGCCCGCAGATTTGTCGAAACACAATTGCCTGATCTACAAGGCCGATCGTTACAGCGAATTGTGGCGCTTTACCAAGGGCACGGA
>CANIID010000045.1 GCA_947467315.1 Betaproteobacteria bacterium
AGCGCGGTGAGTGTGTCGGCCAAGCGCGGGTTTGTGTTGTTCGAAGGAAAGGCCAATTGCGTGAAGTGCCATTCGGGTTACAACTTCACCGACAATGGGTTTCACAATATTGGCATTAGAGATGTCGCGGGTGAAGAAGATCTCGGTAGATTTACCCAGCGCAAATTGCCTGTATTGAAGGGTGCGTTCAAGACCCCCACGCTGCGGGATGTCGCGCTCACGGCGCCTTATATGCGCAACGGCGCCTATAAAACGCTAGAAGCAGTCGTGGAGCACTACGACCGCGGCGGCGATGTGAAGGACAATCTGTCGCCCAACATGAAAGCGCTGAGCCTCAATGCGCAGGAAAAAGCTGACCTTGTCGAGTTCATGAAGAGTTTGACCGGTGCGCCAGCGCCGGTTGCGATACCACAACTACCCCAATAAATAGAGGAGTTTTCCCGATGCGCGCTTTGTTAATGCCCTTGCTGTGGCTGGTGTTTTCGGTGCCGGTCGGCCATGCGGCGGAACATTTCGTCACGCAGAAAAACAATCATTTCAGCACCAAGATGCTGAAAATCAAAGCGGGTGATACGGTAATTTTCAAAAACGACGATGCGCATTATCACAACGTTTTCTCGTTGACCGAGGGGCAGGATTTTGATTTGGGGTCTTACGGCCAGGGCCAGATAAAAAAGCGGAAATTCGAGAAGGCAGGGAGAGTTGAAGTCGAGTGCGCGATTCACCCCGACATGAAGTTGATCATCGAAGTGTCGAAGTAAACGTGATGTTCCAGTCCGAGCGTACGATTTGCGATCGTGATTATCGTGGCGTCTAACCCTGCCGCGCCGTCGTTGATTACCCGTTTGAGGATCGGACCACGTCTGACGATAGGCTTTGTGCTGATCGGGGTGCTGCTGCTGGGTGTGGCGGCCATTGGTGTTTGGGGCTTGCGCTCGCTGCATCAGGATTTACGGCATATTGTCGAGGTGCAGAATCCCCGAATTGAACAAATCAATGCGATTTTTGCGGAGGCGAGCATGATCTCCGTGACCGTGCGTGATGCGCTGGTGGCGGAAACCGAAGAAGACGCGAGGCCGTACGTGGCGCGGGTCGAAAAAGGCCGCCAGACCATGGGGGACTTGCTGGCAGGCCTGGATAAATCCATTCAGATCGATAATGAAAAAGCGAAACAGACGCAGGACGCGTTGCATGCCGCCTATGGCGCCTACACCATAGAGCAAGTCAAGCTGACGCGCGCCATCTCCTCCGGTAACAAAGAGTTGGCGCGAAAGTTTTTGCTCGAAGGTGTTCAGCCGAAGCTTCAGGCCTATCTGGCCACGCTCAAACAATTGCGCGATTACGAAGACGGCTTGATGCGCATTTCGGTGGAGAACGCGGGGCGTTCCTATGAGCACGGGCGCAATACGATCATCGCCATTCTGCTGATCGCCACCGCGTTGACCGGCCTGCTGGCTTACCTGTTAACGCACAGCATTACACACCCGCTGAGCTATGCCCGCGATGCCGCCGACGCGATTGCCAGCGGTGATCTCACGCAAGTTATCAGCGCCAGTGGTTCTGACGAAACCGCAAGTTTGACCCGACGCCTGTCGAGCATGCAGGCGCAACTGGCTTCCATCGTGTACCAGATTAAATCCGCTTCAGACTCGGTCAATGCGGCGGCTGGCGAGATCGCGCGCGGCAACGCAGACCTGTCGCGCCGCACTGAATCGCATGCATCGGCGCTTGAACAAACCGCTGCCTCGGTGGAGGAATTGACAGGCACCGTCAGGCAGAATGCAGATCATGCACGGCAAGCTGCCCAGTTGGCCGATGAAACATCGGTCGTGGCAGTGCAGGGCGGTCAGATTGTCTCGCAAGTGGTTCAGACTATGCATTCGATCAACGAAAGTTCCAAAAAAATCACCGACATCATTGGCGTGATCAACGGCATTGCGTTTCAGACCAATATTCTTGCGCTGAATGCCGCAGTGGAGGCGGCGCGGGCAGGCGAGCAAGGCCGCGGTTTCGCCGTGGTCGCCGCGGAAGTGCGGATGCTCGCACAACGCAGCGCGGAAGCGGCTACGGAAATCAAGTCGCTGATTTCGGATTCCACTACACAGGTGGATGCCGGCTCGGCACTGGTGAATCAAGCCGGTAAAACCATGACGCGCGTGGTGGCCTCTGTAAAGCGCGTGACGGATGTGATCGCAGAGATTTCCACGGCGTCACAAGCGCAAAGTGCCAGCGTCGAGCAGGTTGGTGCCGCCATTTTGCAAATGGATCAGATGACACAACAGAATGCCGCCATGGTGGAGCAATCCAGCGCGGCGGCGGAAAACGTCGAAGATCAGGCCAGCGCGTTGGTGCACGCGGTTGCAGCGTTCAAACTGCGCGACGATGGCGGGCGCGCCGTGGCACAACAGAATTCCGTCGGCAAACCGCGCGTGCGCGCGGACAAAGATGCCGCGGCTCCCGTGCGAGCGCGAGCACGATCGGCAGCGCTGTCGGCCCATTCCTCGACGCCGATACTTCCGCGTGCGCCCGATAATCGCGAAAAGGGCGATTGGAAAGAGTTCTAACTATTTGTTTTTATTGTTAATTTGTAGCAATTCAGCACGAAGTTCCAAGACCGGTAAACACCACTACAACTCGGCTCCCTCGCCCGCCTGGGCGGGAGAGGGTTGGGGTGAGGGTAGGGAGGTATGGAGCGTAAGTCATCGATGCTTCCCCTACCCTCTCCCCCGCCCTCTCCCGCCGCAAGGCGGGCGAGGGGGTTTCTTTAAGTGGCACGAGCACATCGATCATTCACACTGAATAGTTACGTTAATTTTTGAATCGCCTTCAAGACGCTGTAGAGGGATAGACCACGCGGCACCGCACAGCGCCCAATTACTGTCCGCTTACTGTCCGTCGCGGTTCAATGCATCAATACGTTCCCGCGTCGCTGGATGCGAGGCGAGGTAATCGCTGATGCCGCCGCGGGTTGCTGCGGGCGCGGCTTCGCCGTCCTTACCTTTCTCTTTGCCGCTTTGCTGCTCGCCCGCCTTGGTACGGTTTGCGCGATGCGAGGCTTCCAGTTTGCCCAACATCTCCGCAAGCCGCCGGGGTGACATACCGTTGATTTTGAGCATCGCCGCGCCGAACTCGTCGGCCTCGCGTTCGTGGTTGCGCGAGTAGCGCGCCTGCAACAGTAGCGTCGGCAGGCTCGCGGCAACGCTTCTCACATCACCCATGTACCACGTCACCGCGAACGCCACGATGGAGCCCTGGATCAGCATGCGCAGCGCGTGCCGGCGGTTCAGATGGCCGAGTTCATGCGCCAGCACCGCGAGAATTTCTTCGTCGTGCGCGGCGAGCGCCACCAGTTGATCAGTGACGACAATGGTGCCGTCCGGCAGCGCCATCGCATTGGCGCCGATGTCTTTGCTGTCACGAAAGTACAGGGTGTAGCGGGGCTTGGCATCGCCGGGCGTCGTCATCCGCTCAAACGCATCGCGCAATGCCTGCTGTTTGGCTTCGGGTAATTTTGACGGCTCGAAAAAAGCACGGTCCAGCAGGCGCAACGTGCTGCTGCCCATCTGCGCGAGTACTTTGTCCGGCACTTGGTAAGCAATCCACTCCGACGCAGCCGGCAAGCCCCAGTAATAGCCCGCGAACACGGTGGCGACGGTAATCACGATGGAAGCCGCTGCCCAGCGCCAGCGTTCCTGCAAACGCACCACCCAACTGTCCCGGTAGTGGCTGGCGGCGAGTAACGCCGCCATGCCGGCGTGGTCGCGTACCTCGCAATGCGCGCCGTCGGGAAATGAAATCAAGCGCGGCGCGGCGCCCATCGGCTCGGATACACGCAGCGTGGTGATGGCCTCGTCGCGTTGCAGCGTGTCGCCGCGCAGCGACAGCACGCCGTCGGCCAGCGTCAGCACCACCGGATGGGCTTTTGCGCTGCGTCCGTCGAAGTAGTCGGCGCTGACGCTGAGCGGACTGGAAATACCGGAAGGACTAGAAGGAGATATCGACATCGAACACGTTCGCGGTTTCCTGCCCCAGGGCATTCACCGCCTGTTGTTCCTGTGCAAAAAATTCATCGAGACTGCCTTGTGTTTGCAGCGCCATATGCGTGAGGCGGTATTTCGCCAGGCGTATGTCGGCAAACGGCTTGTACAAACCGAGCGTCAGGATCACCGCGAAGAAGTTAGTGACGTAGATGCCCAACAAATCGCGCGCACGCACATTGCTGGCAAACTGATGTGGGCCGAGCGCCGTGTGGTTCCATACCAGATTTTGAATGCGTGCGGCGAACCACGGGCCGATCACCAGAAACAACACCAGATAAAACACCATGACGCCGGTGAAGATTTTGATCATCAGTTGCATCGGGTCTTTGTGGGCGCCTGACGTGCCGCTGAACACGCCGGACAGGCCGGCGAGCACGCCAAACAGAAACACCGGCAGGAGCGTCAGACCGAGCAATTTGAGATAGACAATATAGAACTTCCCTTCATCGGCACTGAAGCTGAACGACGCAGTGCCATAAGCGCTGTTGTTGTGCTGGTAGGCCTTGATGCGCTGGTGCGCAAACGGAAACAACATGCCCAGCGAAAAATACCCCGCGATCGGCCACGCCAGAAACACCTGATATGCCGTGCCGACGCGGCCGTTAAAGCGAAAGCGCAGGCCGCGATAACTGCTATTGGTCAATTTAAAACAAATGGATCGTTGCAGCAGCCACGGCAGCGCGGCAATAATCAGGACGAACACCCCCAGCCCAATGAAGACATTCAGTGAAATGGTGACGTGGTAAATAGCCAGCAGCCCCACGCCGATGATGCGCCCCTTGAGTATGGTGACGGGGTCGCCGTGGTAATCGAAGCTGTTTCCCATCAAGGACGTGTTGCGATAAAAATATTGCATCCGCCGCACCTTGGCCCACGCCGAGTAAATGCCGAGCGTCACAATGGTCAGCGCCAGATTCACGATCCAGATGCGAAAATATTCACCGCCCTGGCCGGTGAATTCAACGGATTCGTTCACGGCGTTGCTGGCGTCGGCGTTCATCGGGTGGCTCCCTTGCTCGGCGTTGTTTATAGGGGATGTCGCAAGCATGACATTTTATGCCGGGCGTGGTGTCTTGTCAGATTTTGTGCAAGCCTCGCGTGGCAACCCGAGAGCGATGTTTTGATTCGAGCTATGATGTAAAACCTCGCACGCCACATCGGCAGGAGAGTGCATGCAACACAAACAACTATCGCTGGGATGTGCGGCCATACTGGCAGCGACCGCCATATCAGCCATGGCCGCGGAATCCTGGCCCACGCGCCCGGTGCGGCTCGTGCTGTCGTTCGGCGCGCCCGGCGGCTCGCCCGACCTTATCGCGCGCTTATCGGCGCCCAGGCTCACCGAGCTGTGGGGCAAGCAAGTGGTGGTCGATCCGCGCTCCGGCGCAGGCGGCGTGCTCGGCACCGACATCGCCGCGAAAGCCCTGCCAGACGGCTATACCATGGTGGTGGTGAGCCCCGCGCATGCGATCAATCCGGGATTGCGCAAGCTGCCCTACAATTCGGTGAAGGATTTCGAGCCGGTGACCAAGCTCGCCGAGGTGCCCAACATTCTTGCCCTCTACCCGCCGGTCGGCGCGAAAAACGCGCAAGAACTCGCCGTACTCGCCAAAGCGAAACCCGGCGTGTATTCGTTCGGCTCCGCGGGCGTCGGCTCGTCGCAGCATCTCGCGGGCGAACTGTTTCGCAAAATGGCCGGTATCAACCTCTTGCACGTGCCCTACAAAAGCGGCGGCGCGGTTGCCCTGGATCTGATTGCCGGGCGTGTGCATATGACCTTCGGCTCAAACACCTCGCTCACGCACATACGCGCGGGGCGACTGCGCGCGCTGGCCGTGACCACGCTGAAACGCTCGCCGGCAATGGGCGATATTCCCACCATGCATGAATCGGGCTATCCGGGTTTTGAAGCGGCGGCGTGGTATGGCCTGCTACTGCCGGCGCGCACGCCTGCGGCCCTGGTGAGCAAACTACACGCGGATTTTTCAGCCGTGTTGCGACTTCCTGAACTGCGTGACGCCCTGCTGGCCGACACCATTGATCCGGCGCCGTCTGCATCGCCAAGGGCATTCGCGGCGTTTCTGGCGGCGGAGACAACGAAGTGGGGCACGCTGGTGCGAGAGACCGGGGCTAAGGCGGAGTGAGGATTGCGGGCGGGCCTTTCTACCGCATTAACGTCCAAATTCAGAAGTGCTGCGCGGCTGTATCGCGCAGCGTCTTCTGGAAAGATGGGCTCGGCCACATGCCTATGCGCTACGGGTGTGGCGCGATACGTACTGACGCAGCACGCCATCCATACGTGATTGCCAGCCTTCGCCCGTGGACTTGAAGTAGGCAACGACCTCTGGGCTGTAGCGAACCGATACCAGCAACTTCTTGTTCTCGGACTTTGGTCGCCCACGCAACGACTTCAAGGGTGCCATTGCCATTAGCTGAGCAGGTGTGAGCGGCTGTGCATCGGGATCGCTTTTGGCTGCCGCGGTAATGGCCTTGTTCTCGGCCGCAGTAGGCATGCGAACGGCAGGGCGTTTAGAGACTTTTGACATAGCGCTTTACCTCACGACGATTGGCGCGGCGAAGGCTGATGATCCTTCGCACATTGCCACGATCTACAAAGGCCACGTAGTACAGGATTTCGGTGTTCGGCGCGAGCGCGATCATCCGCATCTCGTTGTACTCGAACCGGTCATCAACCCACACCAGCGCGGCTTCCCAATCGAGCTCGACCGCCATGAGCAAGGACACGCCGTGTTTCGCCTGGTTTGCCTCATTCTTGACTGGATCGAATTCGATACGCATGTATTACAGTAGCTACAATAATTGCGCTTGTCAAACGGGCGGTGGTGCGCGCGACTATGGGGCCTAACGTGTTGGCGCGCGGTTAGAACTGACCAGCCGTGCTCGCTGAATTTTGACCAGGCGTTTTGGAGAGTATGGGGTCATGGAGAGTATGGGGTCACAAAGAGAGCGGAAAGTATGGGGTCACGTCTTGCAATATGGCATTATTTCCAAAAGAACGACGATAACACCCATCAATTAGCCTTGATAGCCCGACTCACCGTCGAGTAATGAACACCGAATTCGTCCGCTATCGCCTGAAGGGTGTAATCACCTGTCGCGTAGGCGGCAGCCATTCCGAGCTTTGCGTCGACGAATTCTTCACGGTAGTAAGCAAGCGATTTCGCCAACGCCCTGCGGTGGGCGCGCGGAATCTCCTGATGAGCGAACTTTTCATCCGCTCCCACACGTTTACGCATCGCGTCGACAAATTCATCGTTGCCCAGATATATTTGCCCTTTGAGGTTTTCCCACACGCTCTCGCCGCGAATACCTTGTTGCACGAACTCGACGTAGCCCTCGATCTGTCGCGCTCGCTGATGGCCGAACTGGCTCAGCAGCCAATCGGTTTGCAGCCACGGTGGTGGCGACTTGCTTCCGATCATCGCGTGATAGGAACTCCACTTCCACTGCCGGGTGTGTTTAACCATTGCCGCGCGCACCGGGTTGAGCACGACATAGCGTGACAGTTCGAGCAGGTAGCTGTCGCGTTCGACCAATATGGCCTTGAAGCGCCCCTGAAAGACATGTCCACTGAGGCGATGGCGGCGATTGGTATCCTGGGTGTACACGCCGTTGAGGTGGCGCATGCCGGCGGAGAGATTGCCTTCTATCGTTTCGACAATGAGGTGGTAGTGGTTGCTCATTTGGCACCAAGCGTGAATCTGCCAGTTATAGCGCTCACAGGTCTCAGCAAGAATAGCAAGCCACGCCAAGCGGTCGGCATCGTCACGGTAAATGTCCTCGCGCCGGTCCCCGCGTGAGGTTACGTGATATAGGCCACCAGCAAGTTCAAGTCGTAAGGGACGGGACATGGCGCAAGTCTAACATGAAAATGCTTGATTGCAAGACTTGACCCCTTTACTGCTTTACAACACACCAGACACCTGTATATAATACCAGCCATAGAGGTAAATATCATTTATTATCAGATACTTGGCTTATTTTCGTAAGACCCACATCGGAAATGCAAACACACCCAGATTCCGCCCCTCCGAAATTGCTGGACCAGCTTCGCCACCAAATCCGCAGGTTGCACTACAGCATACGTACCGAGGAGGCTTATGTCTACTGGGTAAGATGGTTTGTTAAATTCAGCGGCCTTCGCCATCCGCGGGAAATGGGCGCGCCCGAGGTAGAGACCTTTCTGACCTATCTGGCGGTTGAGCGCAAGGTTTCTGCTTCCACGCAGAATCAGGCGCTATCGGCGATTTTGTTTTTGTATCGCGAAGTATTGAAAATCGAATTGCCTTGGCTCGATAACGTGGTTAAGGCCAAGCAGCCGCAACGCCTGCCGGTAGTGCTTACGCGGGAAGAAGTACAGGCCGTGCTTGCACGGTTGGATGGTGGTTCGGGAATAATTTTGCGGCTGGCCTACGGCACGGGCATGCGCATTCTTGAAACGTCTCGCCTGCGTGTAAAAGACGTCGACTTCGCACGCCATGAGGTGATGGTTCGTGACGGCAAGGGTTTCAAGGATCGCGTGACCATGTTGCCCCAATCCTTGTCATTGCCGCTGCGCGAACACCTCGTTCGCGTGAAAGCGTTGCACGCGCGCGACCTGGAAGCGGGCTTGGGCCGCGTGTATTTGCCGTATGCGCTGGCGCGCAAATATCCCAGCGCGGATCGCGATTGGGCCTGGCAGTATATTTTTCCGTCGCAGCGGCGCAGCATCGATCCGCGCAGTGGGCTGGAGGGGCGGCACCACGCCGATCCCAAGGCCTTGCAGCGGCATATGCGGCAGGCGGTACGCGACGCCGGTATCACCAAGCTCGCCACACCCCACACGCTGCGGCACAGCTTCGCCACGCATCTGCTCGACAGCGGTTACGACATCCGCACGGTGCAGGAGTTGCTCGGTCATTCCGATGTGAAGACCACCATGATCTACACGCATGTGCTCAATAAGGGCGGCCGAGGCGTAGTCAGCCCGCTGGATGCGCGCTAAACTCCGCGCCGTGTCCGAAATCGAAAAAGTTTTCTCCGCAGAGGGTTCTTTAGCCGCCGTCGTTCCTGATTTCCGTGCCCGCACGGGCCAGGTGGAGATGGCGCTCGCTATACAAAAAACCATTCAAAAACAAAAGGTTATCGTTGCGGAGGCAGGTACGGGCACGGGCAAGACATTTGCCTATCTGGCGCCGGCGCTGTTGTCGGGCGGCAAGGTGATTATTTCCACCGGCACCAAAACCTTGCAGGATCAGTTGTTCGACCGCGATATCCCGACGGTGCGCGCGGCGTTGAAGGCGCCGGTGTCGGTGGCGCTGCTGAAAGGGCGCGCCAATTATGTGTGCCACCATCATCTGGCCAACGCCCTGATTGATGGCCGCCTGCCCACGCGCGAGGACACGCGCTACCTGCAATTGATCGCGAGTTTCGCGCGGCGCACGCAAAGCGGTGATCGTGCCGATCTGGCGGATGTGCCGGAGACCGCGGGCGTGTGGGCGCATGTGACCTCCACGCGCGAGAATTGCCTGGGCTCGAACTGCGAGCATTTCGACAAGTGTTTTGTGATGCGCGCGCGCAAGCAGGCGCTCGACGCGGATGTGGTGGTGGTGAATCACCATTTGTTTTTTGCCGACGTGGCGCTGCGCGACGAAGGCGTGGCGGAGCTGCTGCCCAAATGCAATACGGTGATTTTCGACGAGGCGCATCAGTTGCCCGACACCGCCAGCCTGTTTTTCGGCGAGCGGGTTTCAACGTCGCAGTTGCTCGATCTGGCGCGCGATGCGCGCATGGAAGGCATTGCGGGTGCCAGGGATTTTGCGGCGTTGCCCGAGGCCGCGCTGGCGCTGGAAAAAGCTGCCCGCGATTTGCGTTTGGCGCGTGACGAAGACACCGGCCGCCTGACGCAAAAAGACATCCAGGAAGACGAAACCTTCGAGGATGCGATCAACGACGCCTGCGCCAAACTATCGGCCTTGTTTGTGTTGCTGGATTCACAGGCCGAGCGCAGCGAAGGGCTCAAGCTGTGCCGTGAGCGCGCACAAGAGCTGGCGCAAACCATCGCGCGCTGGCGCGAGGCGAAGGACGACAGCTACGTGCGCTGGATCGAGGTGTTCGGCGCGTCGCTGCAACTGCACGCCACGCCGCTGTCGATCGCGGATGTGTTCAGAAAGCAGGTGACAGAAACCTCGCGCTCGTGGGTGTTTACCTCGGCCACGCTGTCGGTGAACGGCGATTTCAAGCATTACTGTGGCGAGCTGGGGCTGGACGATGCACAGACCGCCACCTGGCCCAGCCCGTTTGATTTTGAGAAGCAGGCGTTGCTGTATGTGCCCAAGGCGATGCCGAATCCGAATACGCGCGAGTACACCGCCGCGGTGGTCAAGGCCGCGCTGCCGGTGTTGATGGCGAGCGAGGGCAGGGCGTTTTTGCTGTTCACCAGCCTGCGCGCGATGCGCGAGGCGTGCGAGCTGGTGCGCGAGGAATTCAAGGCGCGCGGCCTGGAGTACCCGGTGCTGCTGCAAGGCGAAGGCTCGCGCACGGAGTTGCTGGATCGCTTTCGCGCGCTGGGCAACGCCGTGCTGGTGGCGAGCCAGAGTTTCTGGGAGGGCGTGGACGTGCGCGGCGAAGCGTTGTCGGTGGTGGTGATCGACCGGCTACCGTTTTCGCCGCCGGATGATCCAGTGCTCGCCGCGCGCATCGACAAAATGAACCGCGAAGGCCGCAATGCCTTCATGGAGTATCAGGTGCCGCAGGCGGTGATTACCTTGAAGCAGGGCGCGGGGCGTTTGATCCGCGACGAAACCGACCGCGGCGTGCTGATGATCTGCGATCCGCGTTTGGTGGATAAGCCATACGGCAAACGCATCTGGAAAAGCCTGCCGCCGATGAAGCGCACACGGGAGATTGCCGAGGTGGAGGCGTTTTTTGCGGTGGTCGCGGTTTAGCTAAGGGATTTAGAATTTACAAAAGTACCGTTTTAGGATGAATTGTTATGTCCCACCAATTCAACACTGTGGATCGTAGCAGTCGGTGTTCAAGGTTTCTCTTCTCGTTGCCGCGAAGTTTGACACCCTTCTCGTAAGTGGCATCGAGCAGGCATGCCATCGTGCGCATGCCTTTCCAGGAAAAATTACCAGCTCGATTGATGACCGTACCCACTGTGCTGAGCAAGTAGCCGTTCCATGATTTTTCCAGTCCCGCCCAGTAGCGCTCGATGGCGTTGTATTTGCTGTGATAGGGTGGGTAGTAAACCAGTCGGACACACAGCCCTGTCAGATCCGCAAACTCTGTCATGCGCAGAAGAAATTGGCTGCGCCGTCCATTGCATTCAGGTCCGTTGTCCAAATTGATGATGATCTGCTTGATCCTTGGCAGTTCTGGCTTCCTGTGCTGCCACCAAAGAAGCAATCCGTCGGCCATGAAGTCGCTGGTTTTGTGGTTCGTGCCGAAGAATAAAAATGATTTTCCCCCGACTGGCTCCAGTATGCCGCCAGGCACCAATTTCTCTTTCATGCACATATCATGATCCAAGGCTTTGACCGCCTTGACTCCACGCGAACGCCCGCCTCTGGAGTAATCGCCGACGTGAACCGTCGCCTTGGTGTCTATGCTGATTCTCAAGGTGTGCTCATCCGCATCGGCCAGTGCGTTCACGCGTCTGACGTTTTCAAAGATGTCATCGGTTTCGGCTGTTTTTTTTGAACCTTGGATTTGACCACTGTACGCAATCGGTAACCCTGGCGATTCAAGAGATTTGAAATGGTGCGCACACTGGGCAGAGATTGTTCAGACCAGCCCTTTTGTGCAAGCGCCTCGCGTACCGTCTTGGCTGTCATGTTGGTGTACAGCAAGGTGGTGCGCAAGCTCGACTCCGATTCGCTGTGTGGCTCCATGATGGTCTGTATTTCAACCAACAGTTCGGGGTGCTTGTCTTCTGTTTTTGGCTTGCCTCGGGCGGTGATGTCATTGACGCAGGCGATGCCTGTTTGATGTTCATGAATACCCAATTCAACGGCGCCTCGATTCCAGCCGAACACCTCCTCGGCCACGCGTCGCTTGCCATCGAGCAACGCTATCGTTACATCACCCATCGCGCGCCGCCGCGCTGGCCATGCAATCAAAACAATCAGACGCCCAATCAATTCCACCATCTCCGTAGAGATACCGTTGCGCTCCAAGGTGCTTGGCTTCATAAGAGGTCACTCCATTTATGCGGAATGGAGTCATTATAAACGGTACTTTAGTAATTACTATATCCCTAAAACAGTGTTACGCCGCCGCAGTTCGCATCCACAGTCTGTGTTTGCCATGCATTGGGCGCAGCAGCCACGTAGCACGTCGCGGCAGCCGGCGCCGTGCCACCGGCTGCATACACAGAAAAGCGGAAGGTCCCGCTCAACGCATTGCCGTCATCCGCCTTGCGATCCACCTCGGCCAGAATATCCGATGGAATCTGATTGCCGGTTTTCAAGTTATGCCGCGCGGTACCGGCGGCACCATAGACATTGTCAAAAATCAGTTGCAGGCGATTGCCGTACGGATTGGTCGGCGTGGTCAAATTGCTTTCCGTGGTATCGCACGTATACGACCCGTTAATGAATCCGGACTTCGACAAATGCTCCCAAGCGAGAATGGCCTCGTTAGCGGTGATTTGACCATCACCATTGCCGTTACCCGCGCCGCAAGGCGTCGCCGCCACGCCGGTAATCGTTGTCGAGGCATTCAGGTAGTCTCCCGGCAACGCACGATAGCGATCCAGAAAACCGAAATAAGCTGCCTTGACGCCATCCTGCTGCGAAATCAAATTGCGCACGCGTGCGCTGGTAATCAACTCCTGCCCCTTCAACACACCACCCAACAGCAGGCCAATAATGACCAACACGATAGCTATTTCAATGAGCGTAAATCCGCGCTGCTTGTGCATTTGTTTTTCTCTCCGTGTCGAACTGTGAAAAATATCACATGAGAAGCTGCAACCTTCGTGCCAAGCTTCTATCGCGATCCTTCCTTGCAAGCACATGACGATTCTCGAATGCGATGGTAGCATAAGCATATGTTTTAAAACAACTATTTATCAAGCATCACCGTTAACACACTGGGCAACCTTGCGCGTACGCCACAATCTCTTCCATCGAACAATCCAAATCGGTTATCCCAACGCATCCTACTGTCGATTTTTCGACGTTGCCGCCGAATTCTCAACGCTTTTGAGCTTTTCAAGACGATCGGTCAGGAAGTGTATTTCTCTGCCGTCCGTAATTTCCTTGCCGGCCAGCAGCCCCCCAGCAATACCGCTGCGCGCTTCGTTTCACCCATCTCCTCAAGGATGAAAATGCGCATCTGCCGCGCCCAGCCGGATGCGCCGCCGGCGTAGCGCGCGATGTCTTCGGCGTAACGTAGCGCGAGCGCAGCGTCCTTCAATCGATGCTTGGCCATGATGGCGCAATGCGCCAGCCAGCGCCAACGTGCGTTGGGCCGAGCAAGGAATTCACGGTGCACGAAATCACACATGGCGCGCTGCTTTTCGGGCGCATCCGCCACCTGCCCATAGAGCTGAGACGCCATCATCAGGGGATACTGCGCGGCAGGATCGAGCGTCAGCGCGGTCTTGAGCCACGCAATGACGCGTGCGTAGTCAAGCGCACGAAACGGCACGCTGATACCCGGCTGATTGTCAAACGCCTGAAGGGTAAGCGTCAGATACTGCGACATCGCCTGCGGCTCGCCGAGACTCAATGCCCGCAACGTGACATACGCCGGCGGGGCTTCCAGCGCGCTGGCAACGGCAACCGGCTTCGGCTCGGTAGCGCGCAACGACAGGTAGGCGGCCAGCGCCGACACAAACAGCACCAGCACCCAGCGCGGCACGGCGGCGATGGCGCGCTCTGCGTCGTTCGGGTTGTTGAGGCGCAATAACATCAAAACATCGGCATCAAAAATTACGCCGGTAAAAATCCACCATCGCCGCCCCCGCCAGCAGCACGACATACAATATCGCCTCCGGCAGCAGCGCAAACACACCACCCCACGCTACCGGCGCATCGATCAGCCAGGTGGTTTGCGGCCAACGGTCTAGCGCCGGCGTGAGCAGCGCCAGGCCTTCGACCAGCCAGCGCCCCAATGCATGGGACAGCGCATCCGCGCCGGACAGCGGGTTGCCACTCATCAAGCGCATCGCGGTGAGGCTGCGCGCCAGCACGTAAAACCCCAGTACCACTGCGGCCGCGGGCATAAATTGCCCAAACGCCACTACACAGAACAACGAAAATGCGATCACCACCGCCAGTTCCAGACCCAGCGCCAGCCCCCACTGCGCTATCGCCATGACCGGCACCATCCCCAACAATGGCAAGCACGCCAGTACACCGGCGACCGCGCCCACCGCCAGAAACCCTCCCAATTTACCGAGGATATAATGCGAGCGCGGCAGATCCAGTGCGAGCAATATATCGAGCCCCTTGTCGTCGAATTCACGCGTGACGCTGCCGATAACGTAAACAGCGACTAGGAACACGGCGGCTAACCGGGCGCCCGCCGCGTAAAACGTGGCCTGCAGACGCAGGCTCTCGGTCACCGCCAGTTCCGACACAAAAAATGCCAGCGCGAATACCGCAGCCAGCACGACAGCGTACAGTAGTGGCAGGCGAGCACGTCGCGCTTCGAGCAGCGTGTACCGCGAGATGGCCAGTATAAGATTCATTTGAATGCAGTATAGCCAAGAGTTAGACTTCAGCGTAGCCACCATGGATCCTTCACTGAACGCACCGCACCACCCGCGATCTGGCAAAAACGGTTTCGTTGCCAGTCATGCCCATTGGTGGCTGGGTCTCATGCTCCTCGCGTTGCACGCCGGAGTCTCCTGGGGTATTGATACGCCGGGGGCACGAGCCTTTCTTCTGATGCATTTTGGCTTGTTCCTGTTATGGCAGCCACTGTGGCGCGGCGAAGGCGAAATCGAACCCCGGCACGCCTTTCTGGTCATTATCGTCGGCGTGCTGCTGGCGGCACTGAACAACTGGTGGCTAACGGCGTTGTGGCTCGCCGTGCTTACCGGACTGATCGGCGGGAGCGTGCCGGCAATGGGCGCACGGCGCCAGCGCATGGTATCGCTGTTGGCCACGCTCTATCTCTTGTCTCTGCTATTGATCTGGGTTGTGCCGCATTTATCTGTCAGCGCGCCCGCCGATTTCGTGACACTCACGCTGGTGCGATATGGATTACCGACAATATTGGTATTGATCCTGTTTCTGCGCATTGATCTGCCACGCGTTGAAACGCGCATTGCCGTAGACCTGGTTTATAGCGTGATGCTGTTCTTGCTGGTGGCGGCGCTGGTGCTGGGTAGTTTTGTCATTATGCAATTGAATCAGGGGCAATACGCGGTGGCACTGGCGCAAGCACTGATGGTCATTGCGCTGGTACTGATTGGCCTGTCGTGGCTGTGGAATCCCACCGCGGGTTTTGCCGGCATTGAACAATTGCTGTCGCGCTATTTATTGAGTGTAGGCCTGCCGTTTGAACAGTGGGTACAGCATCTGGCGGCGCTCGCCGAGCGCGAGGTCGAACCACGGCAGTTTCTCGACAGTGCGCTCAAGCACATGCTTGCGCTACCCTGGATCATCGGCCTGCGCTGGGAGACCAAGACCGGCTTCGGCCAGCACGGCCGACTCGACAAACACTTTGCGGAGTTCTCTCAAGGCGATCTGCAATTACGCATACACACGCGCTGGACGCTATCGCCGGCGATGTTGCTGCACCTGAAATTGCTGGCGCAAATGATCGGACACTTTTATGCCGCAAAAGAACGCGAACAGTTGCAGCGGCAGAATGCCTATACGCAGGCCATCTACGAGACCGGTTCGCGCCTGACGCACGATGTCAAAAACCTGTTGCAGTCTCTGCGCTCGCTGTGCTCCGCGGCCGAAAGCAGTGCGCCGGAACAATCTGGCGAATTGCAGGCGCTGATGCAACGGCAACTACCGCAAATCACACAGCGGCTTAACACGACACTCGACAAACTGCGCGCACCCGATATCGCTGAAACCCGACTCACGTCCGCGGCGGCGTGGTGGCCCAGCCTGCTGCAACGATACGCCCACCGCAACGTCACTTTTGCGCTCTACGGCGATCTGGCGACGCACGAAGTGCCGGCCGAAGTCTTCGACAGCATCGCCGACAACCTGATAGAAAACGCGCTGCGCAAACACCCACTGCGCGAACACCTTACGGCGGCTACCCCGGTAGCCGTCACCTACGTTCCCGCAAAATCCGAGTTGCAAGTGGCCGACACCGGGGACGCCATTCCCACAGGTTTAGCGGCAAAACTATTCACCGCCCCCGTCACATCGCAATCGGGATTGGGCGTCGGCCTCTACCACGCTGCGAAACATGCCGCGCAAGCCGGCTTTGCGCTGACGCTGGCGGACAACCGCCAAGGCTGCGTGTCATTCCGTCTTGCGCGCAAATTACACAACATCCAATAGTATTATTTCCTTTTAAAACATATACTTAGTATTATTCTACGCACTGGCGCCGGGAGCGCCGCCGCCATCGCATCGGACGGCAGCAGCCACGCCGTTGCAGCCGTGGGCCGCGCGTTCGTTTTGACCGTCACCCACACCGGCTGGATGGACAGTTTGAAATGCGTAAAGCCATGCGCAACCGGCGGCAACATTTTGCTCGTCACCACCGTTGCGCCATAACGCTCACGGCATATACGCCGCACGTCGTCAGCAGTGCTGGCGGCATCCATTTCCGGCAGCGACCACAAGCCGCCCCAGATACCCCTAGGTGCGCGCTGCTCCAGCAAAATGTGATCCGCGCGTTGCAGTATCAGCATGGCCGTACTGCGTTGAGGCAGCGCGCCACGCGGCTTGGATTCCGGCAATGTCGCGGTCAACCCCTTCGCATACGCCACGCAATCCTCGCGCACAGGACATAGTTCGCATTGGGGGTGACGGCGCGCACAAATGCTCGCGCCCAAATCCATCAACCCCTGCGTATACGGCACGATATCGCGCGCGGGCAGTAATGCCTCGGCATGACCCCACAGTTTTTCCTGCACGCGCGCCTCGCCCGGATACCCGCGCACCCCGCCGTGACGCGCCAGCACGCGCTTGACGTTGCCATCGAGAATCGCGTGGCGCTTGCCGTACGCGAACACGCAGATGGCCGCAGCGGTGGAGCGACCGATGCCGGGCAGCGTCTGCACGGTTTGCGGATCGTCGGGCATACGCCCCGCGTGCGATGCGACGAGCGTGCGGGCGGCCTGGTGTAAATTGCGCGCGCGCGAGTAGTAGCCGAGACCGCTCCATAACGCGAGCACATCATCCAGTGGCGCGCGAGCGAGCGCCTGCACGGTGGGAAAGCGTTTTAGAAATCGCTCATAGTAAGGAATGACCGTGGCGACCTGCGTCTGCTGCAGCATGACCTCCGACAGCCAGATGGCGTACGCATCGCGCGAGCGCTGCCACGGGAGATCATGCCGGCCCTGACGCTTTTGCCACGCCACGAGGCGCGCCGCGAACGCGCGCGGCGGCGCGAGCTTATTGCTCACTCATCTTCCGCTCATCTACCACTCATCTTCCAAAGAGCCCCTTGATCGCATCACGCGTCGAGGTGGATTTCGGCGGCGCCTCCGCAGTCCCTGGTGCGGCCCCCGGCGCCCCCCGGTGCAGCAGGCGCGGCCTTCTTGCCGCCCAACAGGCCCTCAAGCTTACCTTTGATTTTTTCCTCGGCCTGCTGCTTCACCGTGTCGGTCAACAACGCGTTGTAATCCAAACCAAACGAGGGCGCCGCCAGCGGTCCGGTGGCGCGCACCGGCACCGTAATGCCTTTGAGATCGCTGGCCTCGCGGCCGTCCTGACCTTTCAAAGTACCCGCCAGCGTAGCCTTCACCGTGTAGTTAATGAAATCTTCACCGATGTTGATATCCCCCGCACCAGCCACGCGCAACAGCGGCGACTTCATCGCCAGATCGTTGTTGCTGGCGACACCATTGCGGATCGCAAACGTGCCGCTCAACTCCGAAAAATCAGTCTTCTGGTTTTTATCCGCGGCTTGCGTCTGCTGCCCCTTGAGCGAGCCCAGCTTGGCCTTGGCATTGCGTATGGTGCCAGCGACATCGATACCCTTGACCGAGCCGTCGCGCAGATTCACCGAGGCGCCGCCGTTTAATCCGCGCTTGAGCGCCGCCACCGTCGCGCCGCGCGTGGTGACATCGAGATTGACCGTGCCATTGCCTTCCAGCGTGTCTTTGTTAGCGAGATCCTTCAGCAGCGGCCCGATGGCGATGCCGCTCAGATTCTGCTTGATCGCGAACGACGGCACCGCCTCCGCGGCATTGACCGACAACGCGCCGTTCATCGCGCCTTGATACAGGTTGGCCGACAGCGGACTGACCTCAACACGCCCACCGTTGGCCTTGAAATCAAGCCGCACGTTGGACGCCTTGAGATTGGACATCTTGAGTGAGCCGATGCGCAACTTGCCATTGGCGCGCAAAGCGCGCAACCCCGTCAGGTCAATCGGCTTGTCCGCCCCGCCGCCCCCAGCCCCGGCCTGCGCACCGCCGCCCTGCGGCGCATATTTATCCAGATCAAGCTGGTCGATGTCCACATCAAATGTCACGCCAGGCGGCGCAAACCCGTTCACGCTGATCAGCGCCTTGATGGTGCTATCGGAAACCTTACCCGCGAGATTGGCCTGCACCTGCTGCTTGGAGCCGTTCATACTGGCGCTGCCGTTGAGACTGCCGGTAACGCTTTTCCCTGGCAAGTTGGGGCCGGTCGCAGTGATATTCACGCTCAACTGTGGCAGACTGATTTGTTGCGTCTGGAAGTTCCCGGACAGCGGCGAGGTGACTTTCCCCTTGATGGCTTGGTCGCCCTGCTTGATGTCGAGGTCCAGCGTCATGCCCGCCGCCTTGAACGCCGACGCCGTGCCTTCAATACCGGGCAACACCACGTTCGCCAGCGTCACGCCTTGCGGATTGGTGATTTTGGCGGCCACCGTCACTTTATCGCCGGTGGCTTTGTCCTTGGTGATTTGCAGCTTGGGCGCGTCGAGTTTGATATCGAGGTTGTCCTTGCCGCTCACGCCGGTCATCGCCACCGCCAGTTTGTCCGTGGTCAACTCGCCGGATTTGAGTTTCGCCACGACGCTGCCCGACGCCTTCAAGTTCAGATTCTTGAGATCGGCGGCGGCTCCCTTGGTTTCGAGCCCCATGTCTTGCAGCGAAAACACCTGCTGCTCCAGGTCAAACGTCAGCTTGGTTTTCAGCGCGATGCCCAGATCAATCGCCGGTTTATTACCCTTCACCGTCATCGACAGATCAATCTTGCCCGGCACGTTCGGCGCGATGCGGCCGGTTTTGAGATTGACATTGGACAGCGCATATTGCGCGCCCTGCGCTTCGTCGCGATAGGTCAGCGCAGCGTTTTCAACGGCGACGTGATCGATGTCAAACTCGAATTGCTCCTGTTTTTTCTCGTCTTTCGACAGGAGGTCATCGATGTTCATGCGCCCATCCTTGAACTTGACGATGGCGGCGCGCACGCCCCTGACCTCCACCTCATCGACCACCAGCTTCTTTGACAGCAGCGGCATCAGTTTCAGCGACACGCGCAAGCTATCGACCGCGGCAAACTCCTTGTCGCTCTTGAATTCGGACAAGGAAATCTTGCCCAGATCAGCGCCAATGCTCGGCCAGTACTTGAGCTTGATATCGCCATCGAGCTTCAGATCGCGCTGCTTCTTGTCCTTGACCATCTGGATGACCTGCGGCTTGTAGCTGTTAGGATTAAAAGTCGCCGCGATGTAGGCCACGACACCCCCAACAACAAGCACCAGACCGCCGCCAGCCATCAGCAAATACTTAACGAGTTTCATGATGTTGCTCCATGCCCCGGGAATTCGAAAAGATCATCACGGCAACAATATCGCTACCGCGACAGCGGGTCAATCGCGCGGCACATAGCCGTTGTCAAATGATTGCAAACAGTTACGCCATCTATCCTTGGTTTGACACGTATCCGCGCGGAGGGTTCGCGGATGGGATTCGCGGGTGGCTCATGGAAGCTAACCGACGGGGTAACCGCACACGCCGCGGAAGCCTAAGCAAGCTCGTGGAGCGGGTGAAGGGAATCGAACCCTCGTATGCAGCTTGGGAAGCTGCCGTTCTACCATTGAACTACACCCGCACGACCGCGCGTATTCTACCACCCTGCCTGCATTGGCCAGCACGCTGGCCAGGGCAAACGCCCGGATTACCCGATGCCCCCCTTTCAGTGGTGGATATGCTGTGCTTGTTAGGTTACAGTGAACAGTTAGATTGGCGTCATGATTTTTTGTGACCTGAATCCGGAGGATGCCACGGTAACTTGCAAGGTGATATATGCGCACTACAGTAATGAATAAACTCGTTGTGTTGGCTGCGCTCGCGGCGTTCGTCCCGACCGCCGGCGCCGTTGGCATAGGTAACGCGAATGCGTTGTCCTCGCTGGGACAGAACCTGCACGTTGAAATTGAAATTCTGTCGGCATCACCGCAGGAACGCGGCACACTCAGCGCCAAGCTGGGGTCACCCCGAACTTACGAGCAATCCAATGTGCAATTAGGCGTAGCAGGCTCCAGCGGCATCCGGGTATCGGTCGAGCGGCGCGCCAATGGAGCGCCTTATATCCGGGTGATATCCAGCAAACCCGTCGTCGAACCGTTCGTTAATCTGGTCATCGAACTGACATCGGTGTCAGGACCGGTGACCCGAGAGTTCGCCGTACTGCTCGATCCACCCGAGTACACGCCACCGAAGTCCGTGGAAGCGGCCGCGCAGCCACTGGCTGCGGGGCCAGAAGTGAAAAATACAGTGCTCCCGCCGCCCACTCAGGCGCAGACAACCGAGAGCGACTATGGCCCGATCCGTCCTGGCGAAACCCTGTCGCGCATCGCCGCCCAGGTGCGCCCGCAAAACGCAACGCTGCAACAGACCATGCTGGGCATCTTTCGCCATAATCCCACAGCCTTTATTAACCAAAACATGAATCTGCTCAAGGCAGGCCATCGCCTGCGCATACCGCCACCCGATCAAATAACCGCGCTGCCGCAGGAGGATTCCGCGCAAACGCTGAAGGCACAGACGTCGGCATGGGCGACAAGCCGTAATGCGGCTGCCGCGGAGGCCGGCACACCCAAGCCGCAGGCGCCACTACCTGCCCCGCCTGCGGGCAAGGCCCCGGCGCCCGCCAAAGCCCGCAAACCGGTGATTAAATTGTCCAGCGGGGCTTCTGCGGGAAAAAACTCGTCCATTGAACAACGGGTGCGCATGCTCGAGGAGGATCTGTCGGCGCGCGAACGCGCGTTGAACGACGCCAACGAACGCATCAAACGTCTGGAAAAAGCCGCAGAGGGCCGCGCCGTGGGCAGTCCCGCAGGCGAGCGACAGAAGTAACCCGGCAACACCCGCCCATCACAGGCGGGCATCGCCAACCCGCGCTAGACTACCTCTACCACCTGAAAAGCAACGCGATCGCCACGGGCGTTGCGCTCCACGATTCGGGTCGGCTTAAGGCCGAAAACCTTATCGCCCAGTGACATTTCGGCATAGTTTAGGTGGGTAAACATCCCGCTGCGCGCAATGACTTCCACTTGCGCTTGCATCTCCGGATCCCGCGTGATGAGAACAGCGGGCTCGGCTTTCGCTGGCACATCGGCTGCGGCACTTGCGTCCGGGCTAAATACTTTCTGCACCAGCGTCACCAATGCTGCGCCACTGCCAAGCAGTTGCACACCCACTCGCTGCCGATTGCCCTCGAGGCGGTTAACGCGGCGTATCACGCCGATACGCCACTCGCGAATCGACGTGCCCTCAATGCCGATCAGACTGCCCACCTCCACCCAGTCTCCGGCCACCGCTGGAATCACGGCGCCGTAGCCGCCGACACTGGTGTCCTCCACAATCCAGCTCTCGACTGCGGGCTGATCGGTAAAATCCAGCGAGTCATTCACCGCGAAATCGAGCGAGCGGAAAATCTCGGTCAGCCCCGGAACCACGGTGGCGCGCGAGGTGTGTTTTTTGCGCTCATCCCGCCGCGCCTGGGTTTTGCCCGCCCAGTCCTGCGCCATATGCTTGATGACCGCGAGCATCGTCTGGTTATCTTGATTGTCGTAATAAACCAGATCCGCCGGCATAGCCCCGGCGTAGACAAAATGCGCCTCTACGGCCTTGAGTTCTTCCAGCGCACTGCCCGCACCAATGTAAAGGACTCGCGCATGTTCGTGCGGCACAACGGAATTACGCACTGGCGGCCTCGGATCGCGCATGTTGAACCAATGCGTAGCACCTTCAAAAGGTTCTTCCGCGACGACAAAATACTTGGCGTAATGATCAACCAGCCGTGTCGCCAGATCCAGTTCCGGCGGCCGCAGGGTATCGTTTGAACAGGCCGCAACCATCAATCCCTTGACGAACTCCTGACGAACCGTGATCGGGCGACCGGGATAGAGAGGCACTTCATGCTCGGCAACAGCGTTGTCCAGCGCAAACGTATACAACCCGGCCATTTCCGTCCAGATGCGCCGCTCCGGGGTGGTATAGCGCAACAAGGCCCACTTGAGTTGCAGGCGCAAGGCGCGCAGCGCTC
Organism: Betaproteobacteria bacterium; assembly: GCA_947467315.1. Classification (GTDB taxonomy): domain Bacteria; phylum Pseudomonadota; class Gammaproteobacteria; order Burkholderiales; family SG8-41; genus UBA5216. The sequence continues at coordinate 22,682 of CANIID010000045.1, forward strand.
TGCTGATCGCTATGGGCAATGTCTGTTTAAACCGTGTCGCCCCGAGCGGATCCTCCTCATAGCGCTGCAAACAAAAAAGATAGGCCAGATAGAGTTCTTGCAGATAACGATAAGCGCCGCCCCACAACTCGCTCTCGCGGGACTTTCGGTGACGCGGCGTCGCGAGATACTCCTTGATTAACTCGAACAGCCGCCGCTGCCCAGCGGCATCCAGCACATGGATTTCGTCGAAACGGTCCGACAACAGTAGCGGACGATTGGTCAGCGCAGCCAAAGCATCGGTAACGACCGTAAGGCCTTTCAGGCTGTCCAATTCCGCAACTATCGAGACGACTTCGCGCGCCTGCAGAAAGGCTGGGGTAGCTTCGTTTGGCTTGGCCTGGTGAGCTCGGCGACCGAACCACTTAAGCATGACAGTGCCTAGAATTAATAGCGAGTATGCATTGTATCGAAAAATACAGCCTCAGGCATTCGCGGCGACGTCTTGCCACTGCAAGCCCGCGTTCCCGGTGCATGGCGCTGGCACACAAACCCACCGCATTGGATTATGATTTGCCTGTGCGCATGACCGCGCCCGC
>CANIID010000046.1 GCA_947467315.1 Betaproteobacteria bacterium
GCGGTGTCTGATCACGCCTCGCCCGCGCCGACGATGCAACTGGCAGCGTCGCAAAAACTGTGGCGCGATTTTTATCGTGATAAAGGCGTGCGCGTGTTCGACGGCGGCGCGGGCGTGTCGCATCTGGTGTTGTGCGAAGAAGGCATCGCGCTGCCCGGCACGTTGGGCATCGCCATTGATTCGCACGGCCCCACCATGGGCGCGGTGGGCATGTATGCCACGTCGCTCGGCGGCGGGCGGCTCACGTTATATGCGATAGGGCGCTATCTTCTCGAAGTGCCCAAGGTCACACTGGTTAAGGTGCAGGGCTCGGCGAAACTCGCACGCGGCGTGTACGGGCGCGACGCGGCGCTGTACGTCAACGGCAAGCTCGGCCAGCGTGGCGCGTACGGCAACGCGGTGGAATTCGCCGGCTCGTTTATCGATGACTTGTCGATGGATATGCGCTTTACGTTTGCGAATATGGGCGTGGAACTCGGCGCGGTGGCGTCGTACATACAGCCCGACCAAACCACGCTCGATTGGGTAAAGCCGCGCGCCAAAGCGCCGTTCAAGGTATACGAAACCGACGCCAATTTTGAGTATGACCAGGTGCATGAAGTCGATATCTCCGGCATCGAACCGCAGATCGCCGTGCCGCACAAACCGGACGACGTGATGCCGGTGTCGGCGGTCGCGGGGCGTAAGGTCGATCAGGCGTATCTGGGTTCGTGCGCCAGCGGGCGGCTTGAAGACATCGCGGCGGCTGCGGCGGTGCTGAAAGGCCGCAAGGTGCATCCCGATGTGCGCTTCATTGTCACGCCCGGTTCACGCGAGATTTTGATCGAAGCTACCAAGGCCGGTTACATCCAGACGCTGCACGAGGCGAACTGCATCGTCACCAACGCCAACTGCGGCGCGTGTCCGGGCCTGCATGGCGGCATTCTCGCGCCAGGCGATGTGGCGATCACCTCGATCACGCGCAACTTTGAAGGGCGCATGGGGCCAGCCGGTGAAATTTATCTGGCGTCGCCGGCGACAGTGGCGGCTTCAGCGATCGAGGGCCGCATCGCGAGCCCGGTCAACTACGTTTAAGGTGCGGTTATGAAAATCACCGGCAAAATCTGGAAGTTCCCGCAGGACGATATCAACACGGGCTTGATCCGCAAGCAGCAGTACAACCACTTGCCGCCGCAGGAGCAGGGCAAATACTGCATGGAAACGCTGGACCCGACGTTCGCGGGCAAGGCGAAGCCCGGCGACATCATCGTCGCGGGCAACAACTTCGGCTGCGGCTCTTCGACGCCCGCGTATTACTCGATCATGGCGCTGGGCATACCGGCGGTGGTGGCGGAATCGTTTGGCAAATTGTTTTTCAGCAACTGCATCGGCGGCGGGCTGTGGCCGGTGGCGTGTGCGGGCATTATTCAAATGGTCGAGACGGGCGATGTGATTGAAATGGATACCGATACGTTTGTCGTGCGCAATCTGGCCAATGGCAAGCAACTCACCGGGCAAGCGTTGCCGGATTTTTATCGCGACATGATCGACGCGGGCGGCGAGAAGGCGTATCTCAAGCGGCGGTTGGCGGCACAGACATGAGGCGAGGCGCGTTAGCGGCAGCGCTATGCGTGGCCGCAGGCACGCCTACGCAAGCGCAGGAATCCTACCCAACCAAGTCCGTGCGCCTGGTCGTCGCATCCTCGCCCGGCGGCGGCACCGACACCACGGCGCGCATCATTTCGCCCAAGCTCACGGAGCTGCTTGGCCAGCAGGTGGTGGTGGAAAACCGTCCCGGCGCGGCGACGATGATCGGCTCCGAGCACGTGGTGCGCGCAGCCCCTGACGGCTACACGCTGCTGATCGCGCCCAGCCCGCTGGTGATTATTCCATCGCTGTATCGCAAGATGCGTTTTGATCCGATCAAGGATCTCGCGCCGGTGAGCAAGCTCATTGTGATTCCACAGATTCTGGTGGCGCACCCTTCGTTGCCGGCGAAGACGCTGAAGGAGTTGATGGTGCTGGCGCGCGCCAAGCCGGGGCAGCTTGACTATGGCGCGGGGGCTTACGGTGGGCACGGTCATATGTCGATGGCGCTGCTGCTCACCATGACAGGATTGAATATTAATTTTGTGCCCTACCGCAGCGGCAGCGCGGGCGTGGTCGAAACGTTATCGGGCGAAGTGCCGATCATGATGGGTAATGTGCTGTCGCTGCTGCCGCACGTGCGCGCGGGCAAGCTGCGCGCGTACGGCGTGAGCAGTGCCCGGCGTAGCGCAGCGCTGGCGGAATTTCCAACGATTGCCGAAGCCGGCGTGCCGGGTTACGACAGCAGTCAGTGGTTCGGCGTGCTCGCGCCGGCAGGCACGCCGCGTGACATCGTGAATCGACTGCACCGCGACTTGGGGCGCGTGCTGAACGATACCGAGATTAAAAAACGCTTTGGCATCGACGGCGGCGAGCCGGATGCCAGCGCGTCGCCGGAGGCCTTTGGTGCGTTCCTGCGCGCGGATTTGGCGAAGTGGGCGAGGGTGGTGAAAGAGGCGGGGATCAAGCAGCAGTAGGTTGCATGCTTATTGCGGATCGGGATATTGCCGCGAGGACAATTGGATCGTGGGTGCGAATAATTTTCGGAAACAGCTGATTTGAGACTTGTCGATAAATCGCCGTGGCCACACGACGAAGCCTACAGGATCGCCGTAGCGAGTATCGAGCGTCATGCGATGATGCCGGAGGGTTGGTCAAATACCTAGATGGGGGAATTGCGCCGCTGAAATCAGCGTCACGAGCCTGCTCGCGGCTGGTGGATAGCGCTAACCCTTTCGACATGCTCAGGGCGGGCTTATTGAGGCCCTGCGAAAATTGTTTCTATTTGGCAAACCCCAGTTCACGCAACAACTTGGCCGTCACCTCGCGCTCCGCTTCCAGCTCTTTGCGAAACGTGGCGGAATCCGAAAACGCGTCGGCCCAGTTGTGCTGTTCCAGTATTTTTTTCCAGACCTCGGTTTTCATCAGCTTGCCGAGGCGATCATCCCAGAACGCCACCACCTCGCGCGGCGTGCCCGCCGGCGCAAACAGCCCGCGCCAGTGCGCGATGTGCATGTCGATGCCCATGCCGCGCCAGTGCGGCACGCCCTTGAGATCGCCGCCCTGCGGCGACGGCGCCGAGGTGGCGATGACGCGCGCCTTGCCGGTTTTGACCTGCTCCAGCGCTTCGGACAGCGTGGTTGAAATGACCGGTACGTGTCCGCCCAGCAACTGGATCATCAGGTTGCCGCCGCTCTTGAACGATGCAATGCGCAGTTTTTTGTAGTCCGCGCCGTAGAGCAGCGCGGGGCGCACGATGTTGAAATAATCGTTGCTCGGCAGCGATCCCACGCCAAACGCCATGGAGGTGGCGTCACCCTTGATCTGATCGAGGATGTCCTTGGCGCTGCGCTGCGGCGCATCCGCGCGTACTACCCACACCAGGTATTCGGTGACGAGGCGCGCCACCGGCACAAAGTCGTCCACACCCAAAGCGGTGGTGCCGAGTATCTTGTTCTGAAAAATGCGGTTGCTTTCCACGTACAGAATGTGCGAGTCGCCTTTTTTCAGGTTCACGTAGTTCTTCGCCGCATCGCCCGCCGCGCCCTGAATATTGTTGATCACCATCGGCTGATCCAGCAGTTTGGCCTCGTGCAGCGCGCGATCCAGCGCGCGCCCTGCGGCGTCGAGCCCGCCGCCCGCAGCGCCGGCGGCAACGACTTCAATACGTTTGGCGGGATAGGCTGCGTTCGCGATGGCCGGCGACAGCAAACACGCGGCGAATATTGTCAAGCATGACCATTTCATTTTAGCGTTCCAGCGAATGGGGAGGTTCCCATTATAATCGCGCATCTCACCCGTCAAGACCAATAAAGGGTTGCCATGACTATAGAAAATCCAACACTGTCTATCGCCGAGCGCGTGTGCCCGATCAATTATTCAGATTTGAACAAAGACACCATTGCCATGGTGAAGCGCCTTGTCGCCGACGGCGTAGCAGTGGCGATTGCCGGCAGTGCCGAAGAGCCGCCGCGCATACTCGCCGACTTCGCCGCCAACCAGGGCCGCGCGCAGCGCGCGACGGTATGGGGCTTCGGCTTTAAGACCACACCGGTCGAAGCCGCCTACGTCAACGCGGCATCCATGCACGTGCTGGATTTCGAGCCGATGTCCAATCCGCCGACGCACGCGGTGTCACCCACGGTGCCGGTGGCGTTTGCGCTGGCCGAATCACGCCATACCGATGGCCGCGAGATCATCGCGGCATGCGCCAAGGGTTTCGAGATGCAGGGACGCGTGCTGCTGGCGGCGGACCCCAAACGCGGCTCGCTGCCGTTTCACACGCCGGGAGTGATCGGCGTAATGGGTTCCACCGTGGCGGCGGCGCATATGATGAAGTTGACGCCCTTGCAGTTGATGCATGCGCTGGGGGTGGCTACTTCACGTTGCGGCGGTTTGTCGGCGAACACCGGCTCGATGGTGAAATGCACGCATTGCGGCAACGTGGCTGCCGCCGGCGTCGAAGCGGCCGGGCTGGCCGCGCGCGGCTTTACCGCCAACCCCGATATCTTCGGCGCACCGCACGGCTATGTGGATACGTTTTTCAAAACGCATTTCGACTACGACTTGTTGATGCAGTACGGCGACCCGTACCGCTGCGTTGATCCCGGCATGGCGATCAAGTTTTATCCGTCGAAGTATCCAACGCACTTCGCGATTGCGGCGGCGCTGGATGCGCGCGCGGGTGTGAATGATGTGGCGAACATCCGCGCGGTGCGCATCGTTACGCCGGAAATTCTCGATGCCAACCGGCCCAAGCCGCGCAACGGGCTTGAAGGCAAGTTCAGCTTTCAGTATGTTGCCGCGGCGGCGTTGCTCGATGGCGTTATCGGCAGCAACACGTTTACCGACGAGCGGCGATTCAGTGCGGACATGGTGGCCTTGCTCGACAAAATCACGATTGAGCAGGACGCGAGTCAATCCAGGGACACACGCAATATGCAAGTGTCGATTGACGTGACGATGAAGGACGGCACAGTGGTCAGCCGAACCTGCCGCAAACCGCCAGGCACCTGGGGCGAGCCGATTCCGGCCGCGCTGCACGAGGCGAAAATTCGCGAGTGCCTGAGCGTGCGCTTGGCGGAGCCGAAACTCTCACAGGTGATCGAGATGCTGGATCATCTGGAACGGCTGGCCTCGCCCGATGTCGCGGATTTGTGCGCGCTGCTCGCTTGTAGATCAGAATAGGAAACAAAAATGCCCAAAGCAGCCGTAGCAGGCGGTGAGATTCAATACGATGATGCCGGTCAGGGCGAGCCGGTCATATTTGTCAGCGGACTTAACGGCGTGGGGCGCTATTGGGCGCCGCAGGTGCCGGTTTTTTCGAAACACTTTCGCGTCGTTACCTACGATCAGCGCGGCACCGGTGGCAGCGACCAGATTCAACGCGAGTTCTCGGTGGATCAAATGGCTGAAGAGTTGATCGGTCTGATGGATGTGCTGAAAATCGCGCGCGCGCATATTGTCGGCATGTCCACCGGCGGCGCGATCGGGCAGACGATTGCGATTGAACACCCGGAGCGCGTGATGAAACTCGCGCTGTGCAGCACCTGGACGCATTGCGATCCGTGGTTCCGGCGGCTGTTTCACGCGCGCCGCGATATGTATCTGCAAGCCGGCCCCGATTTGCATTCGCAGTTTCATCCGCTGTTTTTGTATTCGCCGGATTACGTGAATGCACACGACGCGGAAATCGAAGCAGAGCGCGCGCGTGCGCCCACGAAATCCTCGCCGGTTGAAGTGTCGGTGGGGCGCATCAACGCGCTGCTGAAATTTGATCGCCGCGCGGGACTGTCCAAGATAAAAGCCGAGACGATGGTGATGGGCAGCGACAGCGACTTCATCACACCGAGTTATTTTTCCGAGGCGCTGGCGCAAGCGATTCCCGGCGCGAAGCTCATCATGAGCAAGGGTGGCGGACATTCATTCACCACCACGCGCGCGGAACAATTCAATCGCGACCTGATGGCGTTCCTCCAGGCGAGATGATAAAAAGTTACACAAAAACATATAGTTACATTACTTCTGTATTTGCGCTTTGCTTGATGGCTCTAGCGCCGAACGTGCATGCGGCGTCGGGCGAAGCGGTCTACAAAGCCACCTGCAATGTGTGCCATGACAGTGGCGCGGGCAATGCGCCGCGCGTCACGCAGCGCGATGATTGGGCGCCGCGCTGGCAGCGCGGCCGCGCGGCGATGCATGAAGCCGCGATCAAAGGCGTGCCGAATTCGGCGATGGGGCCGAAGGGTGGCTTTGCCCACTTGAGCGACGACGAGGTGAAGGCGGCGGTGGATTACATACTCGCGCGCACTGGTTATCAGGAAAGCCTCGTCATCAAGCCGATCGCCGCCGCACCCGCCGTGGTCGCGGCAAGGCCACCGCAAGTCTCCAACGCGCCGGTTGACGACAAGGTGTTGCTGCAACAAGTGGCGGAGGTGTTGCGTAAAGAATTGGCGCCCGGCGCGCAAATCGAGAACGTGGACGGCAAACTGCTGGTGCGTGGCGTGAACATACGCGTCAGCGTGCGCGACGCCGTGGTGACATTGGAAGGCACGCCGGAAAAGCCCGATGTAATCGCCAGGGCCGAGGCCATCGCGAAATCATTTCGCAGCGTGCAGCGTGTCGATAACCGCATGGTGGCGGCCGGTTTGCTGGATTTTGATTAGGGCAGCGCTGGATTTGCGTAACGCAGGCGCAAGGCATACGATGCTTATCGAAAGCCCCGTGCCGAAAAGTCCATCCGAAGTGGCCGGTGGCAGGGGGCAGGGGCAGAGTGGCGCCGTATAAGACTGCGACGATATCCATGCGATTGACCTATCAGGGAGGGTTTATGCACACCAGATTGTTGGCCTTGTTGTTCGCGGTAATCATGCTCGTGCCGGCCATGGCGATGGCGCAGGCACAACCGGCGGTGGCGCTGTCCGGCACAGTCACATCTGCCGAAGAGGGCAACATGGAAGGCGTGCTGGTCAACGCCAAACGCATCGGCTCCAATATGACCGTCACGGTGGTGACGGATGATAAAGGGCGTTACCAGTTTCCAGCGGCAAAACTCGAGCCGGGCAAATACGCATTGTCGATCCGCGCGGTGGGTTACGACCTGGCGCGCCGTGCCATGATCGATGTGGCCGCGGCGGGTAGTGGCGGAGGCGCGCAGGCCGATCTCAAGCTGATACGCGCGCGTGATTTGGCGGCGCAATTGAGCAATGCGGAGTGGTTGCACAGCATGCCTGGCACGGACAATGAAAAACGTCCGTTGTTGGGTTGCGTGACCTGTCACACGCTGGAACGCATCGTCCGCTCCAAGTATGACGCGGACGGGTTTTTGCAGACGATTGCGCGCATGGGCACTTACGCTAACCAGAGCACACCGTTGTTGCCGCAGCGCCGTTTGACCGGGCGCGACACCGACGTGGTGGGCGAAGATCGCACGCGCATCCTGCGCTCAAATGCCACTTATTTTTCGTCAGTGAATCTGCATCCGCACACCACCTGGGAATACGATCTGAAACCTTTTCCGCGCCCCAAGGGACGCGCCACGCGCGTGGTGATCACCGAGTGGGATTTGCCGCGCCCGACCATCGAGCCGCACGACGTGGTGGTGGATTCAAAAGGCATGGCGTGGTTCTCCAACTTTGGCGAGCAGACCATCGGCAAGTTTGATCCCAAGAGCGGCAAGCTGATTGAAATCCCCATCCCCATCCTGAAAAAAGGCTCGCCGCTGGGTGCCTTGTCGATCCGCATGGATCGCGATGAAAACATGTGGCTGGGCAATATGTATCAGGCGGCTGTGCTCAAATACGACACCAAGAACGACCAGCTCGAACACTGGCAGGCGCCGCCCGAATTTAACCGGCCCAACACGCAGATCAACATGACCAGCCCGCTGAACATCGGCGTGGACGGCAAAGTGTGGGCGCAGAACAACGGCTTTGCCGGTGTGCATCGCATTGATCTGAAGACCAACAAGTGGGAGGTGTGGGAGCCCTACAAGGCCTCGCCGCAGGGACACAATATTTACGACGTGATTTCCGATTCGCAGAACAACGGCTGGTTCACCAACATCGGCCACAACCACATCGGCCGCATCGATGCCAAGACCGGCGAAGTGAAAATTTACGAAACACCGACCAAGAGCTCCGGCCCGCGCCGCGCGTCGATGGATGCGCAGGATCGCCTGTGGATCGGCGAATACCGCGGCAACCGCATTGCCATGTTCGACACCAAAACCTTGCAAGCCAAGGAGTGGCTGGTGCCGACACCGTGGTCCGCGCCCTACGACGTTGCGCTGGACAAGAATGGTGAGGCATGGACCGGCTCGATGCTGAATGATCGCGTGGCGCGCCTGCATACCGGTACGGGTGAGATTGTCGAATACCTGCTGCCGCGCCCCACCAACATTCGCCGCGTGTTCGTCGAAAACCAATCCGGGCCGCGCACCACGTTCTGGGTCGGCAGCAACCACGGCGCTTCGATTATCAAGCTGGAACCGCTGGACTGAACCGCGGTTGAAAGCGATTCGGGATATTCGGTTGGTGGTGTCCGACATGGCGGGCACCACCGTCAAGGACAGCGGCGAGGTCGCGCGCGCGTTTTCAGCGGCGCTCGCCGATCACGGCATCGAAGCCTCGGCGGCGCAGATCAGCGCGGTGCGCGGCGCATCCAAACGTGAAGCCATCGCCACGCTGACCGCGCCCAAATACGGCAACGACGCCGCGCGTGTGGAGGCGGTATACGCTGACTTCAAGAAACACCTGCAGCGCGTGTTCACTCGCGAAGCCGAGCCGGTGGCGGGCGCGATGGAAACCTTCGCCTGGCTGCGCGAACGCGGTATCAAGCTCGCGCTCAACACCGGTTTTGATCGCGACATCACCACGCTGCTGATCGATGCCTTGGGCTGGCAAGGCCTTGCAGACGCCGTGATCAGTGGGGATGATGTGTCACAAGGCCGTCCCGCGCCGTATATGATTTTTCGCGCGATGGAAATTTCGGGTATCACCAACGTGCGCCACGTGCTCAACGTCGGCGACACGGTGTCAGATTTGCAGGCGGCGCACAACGCCGGTGTGGGGGTGAGCGTGGGTGTGCTGTCGGGCGCACATACGCGCGAGCAATTGGCGCGCGAGCCGCATACGCATCTGGTCGATAGCGTGGCGGATTTGCCGGTGTTGTGGGGATGAATTTTTTGATTATCAGGGAGAATCAGCATGACAGGTAACGGTAAAACACGCATCTTCGCGGGTGCGGCCAATACAAAAACGCGGGCGGGCATCCAACTGCGCGGTGGATTGTTTCGCCGTAGTCCCGGCGATAGCGAATGGCAGGCGCTGACCAAAGGATTGCCGGAAAACGTGGAAGCACGCGCATTCGCGGTGCATCCGCAAAACCCCGACGTGATTTACGCCGGCACGCAGGATGGCCCGTATCGCAGTGTTGATGGCGGCGATCACTGGGAGAAGCTGGGTTTTCCGGATCGCAACGCGGTGATCTGGACGATATCGATCCACCCAACGCGACCGAATATTTTGTATTGTGGCACTGCGCCGGTGGTGCTGTATCGCAGCCTGGATGGCGGCGACAACTGGCACAAGCTGCCCAACGCTATTTGTCCCATGCACTGCGAGCGCGAAGGTTTCGAGACGCGCACCGTGCGCATCACCGCAGACCCGAGCCGCCCCGACGACGTATATGCCGCGCTGGAAGTCAGCGGCGTGCTGCGCAGCAGCGACGGCGGTGAATCATGGACGGATATGTCGGCGGAACTCTTCAAGTTCGCCGAGCAGCCGCGTTATCAAAGCGATATCGGCGGGCGTCACTGCGGGCACTGCGAAGGCATGCTGGATTCGCACGCGCTGGCGATTAGTCCGGCGCTGCCGGGCACGGCGTTTTTCGCCAACCGCATGGGTCTGTTTCGCAGCGATGATCGCGGCGCGCATTGGCAAGATACCGAGATCGGCCGCTTTTCGCCGCTGACCTACTGCCGCGATGTGATCGTGTCGCCGCACGACGCGCGGGTGATGTACACCTGCCTGTCGCCGGCAGCCTTCAGCAAGGATGGCTCACTCTATCGCAGCGATGATCTGGCGCAGACGTGGAAGCGCATCGATCACGGCATCACCTGCGAAACCACCTTGATGTCGGTGTTTGTGCACGTGCGCGATGCGGCGCAGGTGTATTGCGTCACACGCGCGGGGCAGGTGTTCGGCACGGCGGATGCGGGCGGCTCATGGAGCGAGTACCGCTTGCCGGAGGGCGTGCATGATGTTTATGCGGTGGCTTGTGTTTAGCGAATTACGCTAGACGCATCAAAGGAACGCCTTCCCCTTCAGGGGGAAGGTTGGGATGGGGGGGGCTACACGATTGATAACCCCACCTTCACATTATTGCCGCGCAATCCCGGCAGTACGTATCACCTCGCTCCAGCGCTGAATTTCACTGTGCAGCAGTTTGGCGAATTCAACCGGCGTGCTGCCCACCCGTTCGCCATCCTGCGCGGCGAAGCGTTCCTGCACCGGGGGCGCGGCGAGCATTTTGATGACTTCGCTGTGCAGTTTGCTGGTCAGCGTTTTTGACAGCCCCGCCGGCGCCAATATACCGGCCCATGAGTAAATCGCCATACCGGCCACACCGGCCTCGCTCATCGACGGCACGTCAGGCAAGGTGGCTGAACGCTTGCCGTCGGTGGTGACCGCCAGCGCGCGCAGCTTGCCGCTTTTAATCAAGGCAATCACGCTGGGCTGATACTGCGTGATGTTCATATGTATCTGGCCGCCGAGCAGCGCCGCCATATTGTCACCGCCGCCTTTATACGGGATATGCATCAGATCCACCTTGGCTGCCGTTTTAAACAGTTCGCCATACAGATGCAATGCGCTGCCCGCGCCGCCGGAACCGTAGTTGTACTTGCCCGGATGCGCACGCGCCAGTGCGATGAAATCCTTGAGTGTGGTGACATTCACCGACGGGTGCGCCACCAACACGTTGGGGGCGTGCATGATTTCACTGATCGGCGTGAAACTTTTCACGGTGTCGTAGGGCAGCGCTTTAAACAAACCCGGCAGGCTTGCGAACGCTGAGTTGGTGACCAGCAGCGTGTGGCCATCCGGCGCAGCCTTGGCAACGATTTCATAGGCAATTATGCCGCCGGCGCCGGTACGGTTGTCGACCACGAAGGGCTTGCCCAGTTGCTCCGCGAACTGTTGCGCCACCACGCGCGCGACCGTGTCGGTGGTGCCGCCCGGCGCGAACGGCGCCACCACGCGCACGGTTTTCGCCGGATAAACATCGGCGGCCCTCGCCGAGGTGGATGCGCTGACTGTGAGGGCCAGCGTGATGCAAAGTTTTCTGATCATGGGATAGCGCCGAAAGTAAGATGGCCGTGCGCCGCAACGCAGCGCTTCAGTGGCTGGATTTTATCAATCCAGCTTCACCTGCGCGAACTTCACCACCTTGGCCCACTTGGTGATTTCCGCGCGCTGAAACGCGCCGTACGCGTCGGGCGTGCCGCCGATAAAGTCCGCGCCCTCCGCGCCGAGACGTTCGCGCAGTTCCTGATTTTTCAGGATGCGATTGGCTTCGGCGTTGAGTTTGTCAATGACAGGGTGCGGCGTTTTGGCGGGCGCCGAGATGCCGAACCACGAGCCGGACTCAAAGCCCGCCGCGCCGCTTTCAGACACGGTGGGCAGGTCTGCCAGCACGGATGAACGCTTCGCGCTGGAAATGGCCAGCGCACGCAGCCGCGCCGCGCGTATCAGCGGCAGGCTCGACAGCATGTTGGCAAACATCACCTGCACCTGCCCACTGACCAAATCGGTGTGTGCGGGCGCTGCGCCTTTATAGGGCACATGGGTCAACTGCACGCCCGTCAGCGTTTTGAACAACTCCATGCCCAGATGTTGCGGCCCGCCGTTGCCGGTGGAGGCGTAGTTGAGTGCGCCGGGCCGCGTGCGCGCATAGTCGATCAGCTCGCGCGTGGATTTCACCGGCACCGACGGATGCACCACCAGAATGTTGGGAATGGTCGCCATGAAAATCACCGGCGTAAAATCACGCTGCAGGTCGTAACCCAGCTTGGGGAAAAGGCTTGCGTTTACGGCATGCGCGAGCACGGTTTCGAGTAGCGTGTAGCCGTCGGGCGCGGCGTTGGCAGCCACTTCCGCCGCGATATTGGTAGCGCCGCCGGGGCGGTTGTCGATCACGACTTGCTGTCCCCATGCGTCGCCGATTTTCTGCCCGACGGTACGGGCCAGCGTGTCCGCGCCGCCGCCGGGCGGATACGGCACGATAAAACGGATTGGGCGCACGGGATAGGCGTTCGCAAAGGCTGCGTGGTGCGCCGCCAGCGCAACGAACGCCAGCATCAGGGGCGGTGAGATTTTATTCATGCGTGGAGCCTGCGGTGTAATTTGAGGGCTATACGTCATCAAACGCTGAGTAGGCAGCCATTGCCATGGAGTTGTGTAAATAATACATAAAATCAATAACCTACGATTGTATGGTTGCGGGCGGTGCAACGCTGAAAACGTATAGCTGTGCATTGCCGTTTTCGCCCGTTGCGAACGCTTTCAGTCGCGCCTTGTTTGCGCGAGGTTGGCGCCGCTGCGTGCCCGTCAATCCGGAAACAGGCAGGTACTTCCCTCCTTATTCGCGCGTTGTCCGTGAACAAAATAGCAATAATGGTGCTCTGTGCATGTGTACGGCCCCTGCCGTCACTGACGAATGGGAACGGATGGTCATGGCTGAAAAAAAACCTTTCGAAATAGCTCGCGAAGCGCTCATGAAGTTGACCGCGCGCAAGCTGATGCCGACGCCGCTCAACTATCAGGCAGTCTATAACGAGATTGCCGGCACGCCGGATGTCGCGCCGTTTCCCGAAGATGCCCTGCGAAAAATCGCCCGCGCGCTCCCTGCCAAAACCACCGCGCAGGCCACGCAAAAAGAATTGCTGGACGGGGCCATAGCCCAGTGCAACTGGCAGTCGGTGCAGGATGTGCTGGTGGCCTACGCCAGCGCAGGCACCGCAAACGCGGTCCATCGCAGTGCTGACACGCGTGCCGATAGCCCGCGAGTGTCATTCCAAGCCGAATTTCTGGTGCCTGTCGCGCGCCTGATCGAAAACGCCCTGCCCGCGTTGGGCTCCGACGATGCGCGATTTTCGGAGCAGGTTGGACAGTTGCTCAAAGTGATGCGCGACCCTTTGGCCGACATGCCCAAAGTAAAGTCGATGCTCGGCAATTTCAGCCATCGGTTGTCATTTGCCGCGGAAGATCAGGCCGAAATCATGGGCACGTTGCTCAAGTTGCTGCACCTGGTTATCGAAAACATCGGTGAACTGGGTCTCGACGACAATTGGCTGAAGCGTCAGATTGATGCGCTGATGGTGGCGGCGACGCCGCCGCTGACGTTGCGCCGGCTGGATGATCTGGAACGGCGGCTGAAAGACGTCATGTTCAAGCAAATCGAGGCGAAGGGCCGCGCACTGGAAGCGCAGGAAGACATGCGCCGGATGCTGGCAACGTTTATCGAGCGGCTGGCGTCGATGACCGACTCCACCAGCGCCTACCACAGCAGGATAGAAGAGAGCGCCCGTTTGATGGAGCAGGCTAAATCCATCGAGGAGATCGGCCCGGTGTTGAAAGATGTGATCAGCGCTACGCGCGGCATCGCACACGACATAGCCAGGGTGCGTGACGAGCTGCGCGGCATGCGCGAGAAGGTCAATGCATCCGAAATGGAAATTGACAAGCTGCATCAGGCATTGAATGCCGCGAGCACGCAGGCGCGTCACGACCAACTGACCGGCGCACTTAATCGCAAAGGACTTGACGAGGCCATGGCGCGTGAACTCGCCGATGTGCAGCGCAAAGAATCGCCGTTGTGCGTGGCGCTGCTCGACATCGATAATTTCAAGAAAATCAACGACAGCAAAGGTCACGACACCGGTGACGCCGCGCTGAACCATCTGGTGTCAGTCACCCGCGAGAACATGCGCACACAGGACACGCTGGCCCGTTATGGCGGCGAAGAGTTTGTGATTCTCATGCCCGACACGGCGCTGGAAAAAGGCATCGACGCCATGACGCGCCTGCAGCGCGCGCTGACACGGCGATACTTCCTCGCCGGCGCGGAGAAAATTCTGATTACGTTCAGCGCTGGCGTGGCGCAACTGGTGGCCAGTGAATCCGGCGAAGATGCCATTACGAGAGCGGATCAGGCCATGTATCTTGCCAAGCGCGCAGGGAAAAATCGCGTTCTTGGCGCCTGACCCGCTTGGTGCGGGGCCCGCCGGCAGGCAGACGCTTTGCACCGCGAATCACGCGCTGGGTTGCGCGATACTGTTGGCCCATCGCAATGCCTCGGTGTGAGCGCTATTGATGTGTGTTGCCGTGTAGCTCGACAATGCCGCGCTGGCGGCGCCAATCGCAGGCACTTTGTTGCGTTCCAGCGCTTCTACCAGCACCAGCATTTGTCCGAGCCGTCCTTTGCGTTCGAGCAGCGCGTCACGCACGTCCTGGGTAATGGGAAATCCGCTGATGATATCGGGCAGTGGAATGCCCAGCAGTGCATCGATCAGCGACATGATGCCCGTCATGAACGCAGCATCCTCGAATGCTTTGTCGCCGGTCGCCAACAGCTCCAGGAATTTTCCGCGCGTGGCTGCCAGTTGCAGCAGCGGACTGGGGAAATCCTGGGTGGGCGGCAGCCGGGCAAACAACAGCAACTGCAGCCAGCGCTGCACCTGGCGCCGGCCCAGTACGAGCAGGGCCGATGAGAGCGATGTCACTTTGCACTTTGCGCCTGTCGCGACTGAATTGACCAGGCGCAGCATGTTCACACTGAGGCCGGGATCGTGCTTGAACAGCTTCTCGATATGAGGCGTGTCGGCATCCGCTGTAAGCAGCCCCAGCAATTGCGTCAAAATGATTTCCGAACTCGATAATCGTTTGCCCTTGATGATTACCGGCTTGGCAAAGTAATAGCCCTGAAACAGCTCAAAGCCAAGGCCCATGCAGTACTTGAATTTCTCGGTGGTATCAACTTTTTCCGCCAGCAGCCGCACATTGAAGCGTTGCAACTGCCGCGTGGTTTCTGCCAGCGCCTGCTGGTCGAGCATCTGTATGTCGACCTTGACGATGTGGGCCACTTCCAGCAGCGGCTGCAACGCTTTCTCATGATGAACAAAATCGTCCATGGCGAGCGTGAAGCCGAGTTTGCGCAGATGCTGGCAGCGTTTCACGACTGGCGGCGTGGGCTCGACGGTTTCCAGAATTTCCAGCACGACCTTATCGCGTGGTAATAGCTCGATGGCGTCACTCAGCAGCATTTCCGCATCGAAATTAATGAAGCCCAGATAGTTGCCCAAAAGCGACTCAAGGCCCAGTTCGTTCAGTGCATAGTTGATAACGGTTGCGGTCGCGACGGTCGCGCTGTCGACATCGGCGCGGTTCTGCTCGCCGGATCGAAACAACAATTCGAACGCGTGCAGATTCTGCTCGCGGTCAACAATCGACTGGCGGCCAAGAAAGATTTGCTCGTTATCGCTATGCGTTCTGGGGGGGGGGCATGTCCACGGGTGTGATCCTTTGTGCGCCCGAGGTTGCTGACGGGTGCTTACCCATTGTTTACGGCAGCATGGGCAAAAACCTTTGTCCGTGCTTACGGGGTGACGTGGGTTAGCTTTGGATCTCCGGCCGGGGTCACCCTCAAACAGCGGTTTCAGGGAGTCGCCGTCCGTCCGCATCAGGTACACCCGCGACACGGTTGGTGTCGGGGCGCGCACAACAGCGGATGATGTGGGTAGCAACCAGATGGGGTCTTTCGTCCGAGAAGCTTCCCCGAGCCGGAGCGCCAAAGCTGAATTATTTAACGGCGGCGGGCCGCTGAAGTTTAGGCCGAAGTTCACGGCGAAGGCGCGTAGCTCTAAACACCCTGAGCGCAGGTCACGCGCGAGCCGCTACAATGCATTGCGCGGCCCCTTTGCAGCCGCGAGCCCGGCGATTTCATTCCATGCTTATTTTTGAATCAAAAAACTTCACCATCCTGACGCCCGATCAGCCGCATGTGTCGCGCGGCGACGGCGGGCATCTGATCATCAATCCCAAGGCTGTGGTGGAGGACCGCACGTATCTGTCGCGCGAACGGGCGATCGAGCTGATGAAGCTGACCATGGTGGCGGGCGAGGCGATGAAAACCGTGCTCACACAGCGCGGCATCGACATTGGCCGCATCAATTATCAGGACAACGGCAACTGGCGGCCAGAATTGCATGTGCATTTGTATGGCCGTGCGCGCAGTGCAACGGGCCAGCCGTATGGCCGCTATCTCGCGCTGCCGCTAACCGCGCAGGCTTTCAAGGCGCAGGCGCCGTTACAGCCCTTGACGGCGGACGACGTGGCTGCGCTGAATGCCGAAATCGTTCGCCTGCTGGCGACGGAAAAATACCGGACGTTTTAGCGCGGATTAATTTCCTTTTGCACCCGACGCTTTTACCGCTGCCGCCCATTTGCTGATTTCAAGGGGCATCAACCGGGTCAGCTCATCGGGCGAACCGGCGACAATATCCACGCCCTGTTCCGTCAGCCGCTTGACGATATCCGGCGACTGTATCGATTTGCTGAAGGCGGCGTGCAGCTTCAACACGGTGTCCCGCGGCATGCCCGCCGGCCCCAGCAGCGCGTACCAGCCGCTGGATTCAAAGCCCGCAATGGTTTCAGCGACCGTGGGCACCTGCGGCAACGTGGTGGTGCGCTTGGTGCCGCAAGTAGCCAGTGCGCGCAGTTTGCCAGCCTGGATAAATTGCAGCGTAGCGAGCGTGGTGTTCACCTGAAACTGCAAATGGCCCGCGATAATGTCGTTCAGCGCCGCGCCCGCGCCCTTGTACGGAATATTCAGCACGTCGATCTTTGCCGCCGCGCGCAGCATTTCAATCGCGAGAAATGCCGAGGTGCCGCCGGAGGTGCCGGCTGTCAGTTGGCCGGGGCGTGCCTTCGCCAACGCCACAAATTCTTTCACGTTATTCACCGGCAGCGATGGATGCGTGAGCAGCACGTTTTGCGTCAACGCCAACTGGCTGATCATGGTGAAATCGCGCACCGGATCAAAACTCAGTTTGGTGAACAGGCTGGGGTTGATCGCGTGCGGTGTGGTGGCCATCAGTACGGTGTAGCCGTCGGGTGCAGATCGCGCCACGAATTCAGTACCGATATTGGTGGAAGCGCCGGCGCGATTTTCAATAATCATGCTTTGGCCGAGGTTCTCGGTGAGCTTGGGGCCCAGCAGGCGCGAGAGTATATCCGTGCCGCCACCCGGCGTGGCGGGCACGATGATGCGTATGGCCTTGACGGGAAACGGTTGCGTGGAGGCCGGCGTCTGCGCGAGCGCATTGCCGAAGGCCAGCAGACTGGCGATGCCGCACCACGCCGGCATCGGTGAGCGTGTTGTAATGGCCATAGAATTCCCCCTTAAAAAAGGAAATAAAAACAGATAGTTATGTGTATTCTGGCGTGGCGTCACCCAGCAGGCGCAGTGTCTTGCGTAGGGCAGGACTGTAGCCCGAGTTCGTTACAATGCAAAGAACCATCCCGACTACGCCCCTTCAACCTTCAGTCGCTTCATCAAAAAGTAAAACGCCATGTCAGTCATTTTGGGCAGTGGAGAACATCGTTACGAAGTCATCGACAACTGGGCCAAGCTGCCCGACGGCTGGTCGTTCAAGGACGTGGGCGCGGTCGCCACCGACAGCAAAGATCAGGTCTACGTGTTCAACCGCGGCGAGCACCCGATGATGGTGTTTGACCGCGACGGCAATTTTTTGCGCTCGTGGGGCGAGGGCCAGTACCCGCGCGCGCACGGCCTGCACATTGATGCGGACGACACGCTGTATCTCACCGACGACGGCGGCCACGTGGTGCGCAAATGCACGACGATGGGAAAAATCCTGATGGAGATCGGCACTCCCGGCAAACCCACGCCCTATATGAGCGGCCTGCCGTTTCACCGCTGCACGCACACCGCGTTGTCGCCCACGGGGGATATCTATGTGTCCGACGGCTACGGCAACGCCAAGGTGCATAAATATTCGCCCGACGGCAAACTGATTAAATCCTGGGGCGAGCCGGGCACCGACCCCGGCCAGTTCAACATCGTGCATAACATCGTCACCGACCGCGACGGCTGGGTGTATGTGGCCGACCGCGAAAACCATCGCGTGCAGGTGTTTGATGGCAACGGCAAATACGAAGCGCAGTGGAACAATATGCACCGGCCGTGCGGCTTGTTTTGCAATCTGGGCAGCCCCGGCGCGCAACCCGAATTCATCATCGGCGAACTCGGCTCCGGCGCGCGCGTAAATCGGTTGCATCCCGGTATCGGCCCCCGCATCAGCATCGTTGATAAAAAAGGCGCGGTCATTTCTCGACTGGGCGGACAAGACGGCCCCGGCAACGTCACCGGCAAATTTATCGCGCCGCACGGCGTGGCGCTGGACCGGCACGGGGATATTTATGTGGGCGAGGTGAGCTTTACGGATTGGCCTACTACGCATCCGGATGAGCCTATTCCGGTGAATTTAAGGTCTTTGCAGAAGTTGCGGAAGGTGAAGTAGCCTAAACAGGTTTTAAACAATGCGCCATTTTCGGCCAGATGACGCGCTGGTGGAGCGGAGCATTTACGGTTTCAAATATTTAAGGTAGCTCAATTGGCTGACAACATTATTTCGTATATCGAGATGTGCGCGAGGGAAGGGACGAACCTTCAGGCCGGGATGAATTTTGGTCTCGGCGGGACGCATTCTGTAATTCTACTTTCGTTGAGGCCGAATGCGCCGTACCACGATCGCATCGAGGATGGTGGCTTTACGCTGATATACGAAGGACATGATCACCCAAAGAATAGGATGTGCGCTAATCCTAAAGCAGTTGATCAGCCCGAATTTT
Organism: Betaproteobacteria bacterium; assembly: GCA_947467315.1. Classification (GTDB taxonomy): domain Bacteria; phylum Pseudomonadota; class Gammaproteobacteria; order Burkholderiales; family SG8-41; genus UBA5216. Next base: position 18,999 of record CANIID010000046.1, read on the forward strand.
TTCCGTCCGGCAGACCGACACAGAATGGAAGATTTTACAAAGCCGCTACAGAAACTAAGGATGGCAAATTACCGCCTGAGCGTGTTCGGGCATACGAGAAAATAAAGCCAGGCATTTGGTCGTACAACGGTATGTTTCATCTCATTGATTCGTGGCGTGAGCGAGGCGATGGGCGTTCTGTCTTTAAATTTCGGCTTGAGGCGGTCGAGGGTGAAGAAGACCTCGCTATGCCGACATCTGCATCGCCAGTCCGTCGACGGATTATTCCTACGTCTGTCAAGTTGGCAGTATGGAAACGCGATGCGGGGCGTTGTGTTCAGTGCGGCGCAACTGACGAACTGCATTTTGACCATGACTTGCCTTGGTCAAAAGGGGGTACGTCAATAAGCATCGATAACGTGCAGCTTTTGTGTATGCGCCACAATTTGAAAAAGAGTGCAAAAATTATCTAACCGTAGTCCGGTTCGGTCAGCGTCGTGGGCTTCCCTGCCCGATTATTTTCAAGCCGAGATCAACAACCAGGCGCCGCCAAGCCAGTGACTCAGGACAAAAACACTCCCGAAGTTCCGCTTTTGCCTTGAGGTAACCCGGACTATCAGACGCGCCATAGTGATGGGCGCGATTCTCGGCGCGCAGCGCTGCCAGCACCCGGATCACGTCATACGTGCCGAACTCCGCGCCTGCAAAGCGATAGTCCCGCGTTTGAAAATGTTGTTGCATCCACGGCCCCCATTGCCCGCTGACGCGGTATGCCATGCCGTCAGGCTTGGTGAGCGGTTCGATCTGATCCGTTCCAAAGGTTTTGGCGTACCCATCGCGGTGCTCGGCATAGTCGGATTCCGTGAGCAGCAGTTTATAGCTTCCGTGCGGGCCCAGACCGGTGTGCAGGTCGATATGCACAATGTGCCGGGACGCCGCCAGCCATGCGGCGCAGTGGTTCTGCACGATTTGCGTCGAGGCGCACGGTTTTTTGCCGCCATAAAAAAGCCCTCGTGGATATTCGTACTGACCGCGCGCGATGGTCTCTTTTAGCGCGGGCAAGCCGGTGCGCCAGATGTGCCACAGCGCTTTGGCCTTGAAGGGTTCTAACCGTGATGGCGGCGATTCGGGATTCAGCAGGCCATTGAGTGCGGCGTAACCGCTTGGGGCGCCGGCGTAATCATCGGCGCTCGCCATGTAGTTACGATTCAAATCGACATTGTCCTCGTTGACGCGGCGCAAGTGGGCGAAGCCGTATGGGTTGACGGCGTGAATCAGTACATAGCGGATGCCGCGTTTGTTGTTCTCCGCCTTGAGTCGTTCCAGTAACGCAAGCTGGACGGCGGAGCCCAAAAAACCTTCGACGCCGTGTACGCCCGATGACACCACCAGTGCGGGGTCTGCGTCCGCGCCGATGATTGCGACGTCGATGGCTAGTTCGTTCTTTGCGGTGGCATTGATGGCATACGAATGCACGCTGGCGTTAACTACGCGGGCGGCCTCGATGAATCTGCGGCGGGCTTCCGCGTACGACGGCGAGAAATATCGCTCGCTCAATTCGTGCCCTTAATGCACGCGCTCAGTTCGCCCGTATCCCCGCGTCCTTGACAACCTTGGTCCAGGTTCTAACGTCATTGACGATTTGCCGGGCGAGTTCTTCGGGCGTGCTGCCCGCGGGCTCGGTGCCCATTTCAGCGAGCCGGGCGCCGACATCGGGGCGCTTGTAGATTTTCACCATTTCGCTGTTGAGCTTGGTGATGAGGGGCTTTGGAACCTTCAGTGGCGCGACCACGCCGTACCATTCACGCATTTCGAGTCCTGCGGGCAGTGGCAGGCCTGCTTCGGCGATGGTAGGCACATCCGGCAGCGTGGCTGAACGCTTTGCGCTGGTGACGATAATGGCCTTCAGCCGTTTGGATTGAATCAGCGGCATGACTGAGGGCACCGACGAAAAGGCGAAGGTGATTTCACTGGAGGCAAGCGCCACCATAACGGGGCCGCCACCCTTGAACGGCACGTGGGTGATTTGCGTGCCGGTGAGGCGTTTGAAGACTTCGCCGGCCAGGTGATGCAACGAACCGTTGCCCGACGAACCATTGGTGACGTGTCCCGGTTTCTCCTTGGCGAGGCGGATCAAATCCTGCAGGTTGTTAATCGGCGAGGCGGCGGGCACGACCAGCGCATTGGTCACCCATGCCAGCAGCGAGACGGCGGCAAAGCCGGTCGCCGTGTCATAGGGCAGGTTGTCCAACAAGGCGGCGCTGCCCGTGAACGGCCCGCTGGGCACCATCATCAGCGTGTAGCCGTCGGGCGTGGCCCTCGACACCATGTCGGCCGCGATGGTGCCGGTGGCGCCACCGCGATTGTCGATCACGACCGGCTGTCCCCACGACGTGGTGAGATGCGGGCCGAGGATTCGCGCCAAAATGTCGGTGGCGCCGCCAGGCGGAAAGCCGACGACGATGCGTATCGGCTTGCTGGGGTAATTGGCGGTGGCATCCTGAGCAAGTACGTGTGAAGCGCCGAACAGGGCGGTAGAGATTGCCAGTACCGTAAGCGTTTGCTGCTGCATGAGGTGACTCCGGAAGGGGAAAAAATTACTTTTTCTTTGCGACTTTCTTCTTCGAGGTTTTCTTGACGGTTTTCTTGGCCGCCTTCTTAACGACCTTCTTCGCCGCGCCGCGTTTTTTCGCGGGCTTCGCCGTCGCTGGTTTTGCCGTCGCTGGCTTCATCCCCTCCATCAACACCCCCGCCAGCCATTTCCACGCCGCCGGCCCCCACTCGCGCTCATTACGCGCGGCGATATGTCCGTCATCCGGGTAGACGCGCGCCACGCGCCCGGTAGGTGGCCCGCTTTCCAGCGCCATGTAGAGGTTGCCGATGGGGGTTAAGTGATCGACTTTGCCGTTGACCAGAAACATCGGCATGGTCAAATTGCCGAGCAGGCCGTTGTCTTTCAAAGACCAGCGCAGGAAATCCTTGCGTTGATCTTCTTCAGTCATTTCCTTGGGCTCGGGTTTGGTGCCGCGCGGGCCGAACCAGTTGGTTTTGTAGCGCTCGAAAGCGGCGGCGCGTATGGTGGCGCGTTCTTCGTCGGTGCCCCAGTAGCCCACGCCGCCAGGGGCGCAGGAGATCAGGCCTTTGATGCGTTTGTCTTGTGCGCCCAAGCGCATCACCCACAGGCCGCCGCGGCTGACACCGAATGCGCCTAAGCGATTGCCGTCGATTTCGGGGCGTGCTTGCAGGGCGTCGAGCGCGGCTTGCCATGCGACGATGGATTCCGGCGCATGTGCGAATGAGGTTTGGCCGGTGCCTGGCGCATCGACCACCAGCGCGGCCATGCCTTCTTTGGTAGCGCCGTCGGCGTATTTTTCGCGGTCTTCTTTGTACATGTCGCCGCCGCACATCACCAGCACGGCGGGCACTTTGTTTTTCGCCGATGCGCCTTTGGGCAGACGCAAATAGCCGACGGCTTCTTTGCCATTGCGGCGGACTTTCAGGACTTCCTGCGCTTCGTCGCGCAGCGCGGTGGCCTTGTGAAAGCAGTCGAGATATTTTTGATATGAGCGCGCCTTGATCGGGCTCATGTCGGGCGGGCAGATGGCCGAGCCGGAGTGATACGGCGCGGGAAATCTGGCCAGCGAATAAAACGTTTTGGCTTCGAGGAAATTTTTGCGCGCGTTGGCTTTGTCGCCGCGCGCGAGGGCTGTTTCAGCCTTGATTTCAAATCGTTTCGCGACGGCGCTCCACGCGGGTACCCAGTCTTCGTCTTCGGTGCTTTTGATCGTGGCGACGGTGTCGATCAAGGCCTGCAGATCGTCCACCAGGTTGAACCAGCGGCGGTAAAAGCCGCCGATGGTGACGGCGAAGGGGTTTTCGTCGGGGCGTACGGGCAGTGATGCCAGTATCGCGGCTTTGTCTTGAGCTGCCATGGTTTACATCTCCTTGAAATGGGAACCGGAACACTAAGGCGATATACGATGAATGTAAAGCCACTGCTGCCACTGCCGGGCGCGAAGAGATGTGGAAGCATGGCTGTCTCAATCGCGGAGAGTCCCTTCCCCTTCAGGGGGAAGGTTAGGATGGGGGTGGGGTTAGACGTCGGCGCCTTCCGTTGCTGTACCCCGCCCCCACCCCCATCCCCGCCTTCCCCCTGAAGGGGAAGGAGTTTCTTTGAAGGGCATAAATTCCTATGCCTTCACCTCAGTTTGCA
>CANIID010000047.1 GCA_947467315.1 Betaproteobacteria bacterium
ACTTCTTTCGAACCCACTTTGCCTTTCCACGCCGCATCCGGCGGAATCTGCAAATAGCGGCACAGTGACCCCGCCTTGGGTGGTTCAATGGTGTGCGGCCGGTGCAGGGTTTCGTTCTGCACACGCGCGGGCGTGCTGTCGGTCACCCATAGCCGCGTGGCGGCGAATCCGGGGCGCGCCGGATCAAGATGCACATCGGGCGAGGGGCCGTCGCTGAGCGCGCCGGATTTGGCACCGTTGTCGTAATCCCGCACAACAATACGACGGATCGGCTTGATGTCGCTCATGATGATTTCCCTTCCGGCTTGAAGTCATCGGGAAACGTCGCCGCCACAAACACAAACGCCATCGTGCCCGCGTTGATATTGCGCCACGCATGCCATGCTGCGAGATCAATCACGCAATCGCCCGGCTTGAGATGGTATTCGCCGTCATCCAGAATCATGGTGCGTTCGCCGCTGAGCAAAATGCCGTAGTCGATGGTCTCGGATTTATGGATGCGCGTGGTGAATAGGTTTTGATTGCCGCGCTCCCACGTGCCGCCAGGCGTTTTTTTCGGCGGATGTTCCGCTGTGATGTAGGTGTCTTGCGATGCGTCGTAATCCTTCCGCATCGCATCCGATTGCACGATACGCAGATGCCCGCCATTGAGCGGCGGCTCAAAACGAAACGGCAAATTACCGTCGTCCTTGTCGCCCGAAATAGTCGCCGGGCAGTTGTGAAACACCCAGATGTCGGTCATGCCCGTGCCCTTCTTGAAGGAATTCGGGTTGACGTTGGGCGCGGCGCTGTCGAACAACACCTTCGAGCGCCCCTGCGCATCGTTGCCGGTGACTACACGGCGGATGGGTTTTACGCCGTTTGTGCCTTGAGCCATGCCTTCCTTCCTCCGTTGAATCGAAACACCAAAAACGTTTTGCCGCTAAAGAAATACGTGAACACCCTACCCTTCATTCCGGCGCAGGCCGGAATCCAGCACGTAAACAGATGCGTAGCATCTCCATTCAGGCCCTTCGGGCAAGGTACAACCTGGATTCCGGCCTGCGCCGGAATGACGGGTAGAGGGTGACTCAATCCACCTTCGTCCCGGTTTCCTTCACCAGCTTCGCAAATTTCGCGATTTCGGCACGCACAAAATCCGTAAACTGCTCCGGCGAATTTTTATCCCCCGCAGGATCGTAACTGCTTTGTCCCAGCCGCTGCACCAGTTCCGACGCTTTAAGTTGGCGGTTCACCTCGGCATTGATCTTGTTCACCACCACGGCGGGCGTTTTCGCGGGCGCTATCAGGCCGTTCCAGCCGACGATTTCGTAGCCCGGCAATCCGGACTCGGCTATCGTCGGCAACTGCGGCGCCAGTTTCGTACGCTCGCGCGTACTCACCCCGAGCCCGCGCAGCTTGCCCGACTGCACCTGCGGCAGCGAGATCGACATGATCGGCCACATGATTTGCACTTGCCCGCTCACCACGTCGATCAGCGCGGGGGTCGCGTATTTATACGGCACGTGCAGAATATCCACCTTGGCCATGGTCTTGAACATTTCGCCGGCCAGATGCGGCGGCGTGCCGTTGCCCGACGACGAGTACACCAATTGCCCGGGCTTGGATTTCGCGAGAGCGATCAACTCCTTCACCGATTTGGCGGGCACCGAAGGATGCACGCTCATGATGAACGGCGAAGTGGCACACAGAGCAATCGAGGCAAAATCACGTACCAGATCAATCGGCCCCGGTTGCAGCACGGCGTTGATGGTGTAGGCCGCGCTCGATAGCAGCAGCGTGTAACCATCTGCCGGCGCCTTGGCCACCATCTCGGTCGCGATCACACCCCCGCCGCCCGGTCGTTGTTCGACGATGGTTTGATGCCCCCAGCCTCGGTGAATTTCTGCCCGAACATGCGCGCCACGATATCGGGGCCGGGGCCGACGATGATCCGGATCGGCTTGGTGGGGAACTCTTGTGCGTGTGCTGCGGTGACGAGCAGTACTCCACTCAATGCCGTTAAGAGTCCAGCGTTCAGAGTTCGGAGCACCCTCGCCGCGGCGCGGATGTTGTTTTTCACTCCTGACTCCAAACGCCTCACACCTGACCGCATTTTACTTGCCACCCGGCGTCCACGCCGTCGGCGCCAGCGCGGTGTCGTCACTGATCACATCCAGCACCACCGGGCGGTTCATCGCCATGGCCTTGGGCAGCAGGTCCTTCAGTTGAGCCGGCGTTTCCACGCGGAAGGCGGCGCAACCCATCGCCTCGGCGATTTTCGCAATGTCCGCTGTTCGCTGGAAGCGCCACATTTCATCGGGCTTGTATTTGTCGCCGCGCTTGCCTTTGTAGGCGTTGCCCACCAGCGGAATTTCCTGATTCAGCGAACTATTATTGTTGACCACCATCACCAGATTGATGCCATGGCGCGCGGCGGTTTCGAGTTCGGCGATGTGATAATAAAAACCACCATCGCCGCTGAACAAAATCACCGGCTGATCGGGCAGCGCGCACTTCACGCCCATCGCGCCGGGCAAGCCCCAGCCGAGCGAACCCGCGCAGCGGATATAACGCTGCGTGGCGTGACGCATCTCGATCAGTTGCCCGGTCCACATGCCTGCGTGGCCGGTGTCGGACACCACCACACCATTGGCGGGCAACGCATCGGTGATTTCCTTGCAGATGCGTTCGGGGCGCAGCGGTGACGCATCCGAGTTGTAATTCGAGGCAACGCCAGCGCGCCAAGTGGCGACAATTTCCTGCACGCGCTTGACCCATGCTTGCGCACCGGCAGCCGGACCGGAGGCCTGCGCAATCATGTGCTTCAACGTGGCCTTGGCATCACCCAACACCGACGCAGCATTGGGATAGTTGCGCCCCAGTTCCTGCGCATCGATATCGATCTGAATCACCGTGGTGCCGGGCGCGGGTATTTTCCAGTTGGCGGTGACCTGTGCACCGGCGTGGCTGCCGATGAACAACACCAAGTCGGCTTCCGAAATCGCACGGTTCGCACACTCACGCGAATACACACCGGGCACGCCCACCGCGAGCGGATGCGTATCGAGAATCGCGCCTTTCGCATTGAGCGATGTGGCCACGGGTATGTGCATTTTCTCGGCGAACTTCACCAACTCGGCTTGCGCGCCCGATGAGGTAACACCGCCGCCCGCCACGATAATCGGTCGTTGCGCCTTCGCCAGCACCGCCAGCGCGGCGCGCACGCGATCCAGTTCCGGCTCGGGGCGATACGCCGGCACCGCCATGTAGTCTTTTTCAATAATCGGTAGCGGCAAATCCGCTTCGCACTCGATGCCCTGCCCGTGCGAGCCGCGCAGCCGCAGATGCACCGGCTTGGGCGCGCCGGTGGTCACCGCGCGGAACAACTGCCGCATCAAATCCGGCAGACGCGATACGTGGTCAAGTTGCAGATTGAGTTTGGTCATCGAATCAAACTGCGCGAAGTCTTCCACTTCCTGATACGAATGACGATACCGCCCCGGCGTGCCCGGCCCGCCGGTGATCGCGACAATCGGCGCACCGGCCATGAAGCCATCGCGCAATCCCGCCGCGAGATTCGATGCGCCGATCTGCTGCCCCATGCACAAGCCCGGCCGGTTGGCGGCGCGCGCATAGCCGTCGGCCATGTACGCCGCGGCTTTTTCGCCGTGGGTAAGAATTTTTTGAATGCCGAGTTCGTCCATCTCGGCCAGCGCATCCATCAATATCGTGGGCACGAAAAACGCGTGGGTGATGCCGTAGCCCTTGATAATTTCCGCGAAATATCTGGCGCCGGTGGTTTTGGGCATGGACGTCCCTTAATGTGAAATAGCGTGAAAAGATGAAGACGAAGTGTAGCTGCTGAATTTGCGTTCGATGCTAACAAACGCGACGTGCCAGTTCAATCCGTACCTCGGATGCGCGGCTCTCCATAACATGGACAACCACACCTGTTGTGCCTTGCCGGCTGCGTTAAAACCCGCCAGAATCACCGTGCGTGTCATCACTGCGGGGACAAAGTCTATGAGCAGGCGCGACAACCACCGGAGCCGTTACCACCCTCGTCGCCTTGGCGCTGCATACGGCGTCCTCGGCATCATCAGTGTGTTCAGCGCCCTGCCGTTGCCGGCCGGCGCACAAACAACTTACCCCGCGCGCCCGGTGCGCATCATCGTGATGAGCACGCCGAGTTCCGGCCCCGATATCCTCGCGCGCCTGCTCAACCCCAAGTTCACCGAAGCATTTGGCCAGCAACTGGTGATCGACAATCGCGCCGGCGCCAGCGGCATCATCGGCGCGGAGATCGGCGCCAAAGCCGCGCCGGATGGTTACACGCTGACCATGGCCACGTCGCAAGTGGTGATCGTGTCGGTAATGTATGAAAAATTGCCATTCGATTTGCACAAGGATTTCGCGCCGGTCAGCCTGCTGGGTTCAACGCCTTTTATCATGGTGCTCAACCCCTCGGTGCCCGCAGTCAACATCAAGGAATTCGTCGCCTTGCTGAAATCAAAGCCCGGCCAAATGCGTTACGGCTCCGGCGGCTCAGGTTCGCCGCCGCACCTCGCGGCCGAGCGCTTCAAATCGATGACCGGCGCCACGATAGAGCATGTGCCCTACAAAGGCGTGAGCCCCGCGCTCACCGACACCATCAGCGGCCAACTGCAAATGACGATCTCGGTGGTGCCGATGATCATGCCGCATATCAAGGCGGGCCGCGTGCGCGCCATCGGCGTGACCAGTATCGCGCGCACGCCGCTCGCACCGGATCTGCCGACGATTGCCGAATCCATACCCGGCTACGAGGTCACCGGCTGGTACGGGCTGCTCGCGCCGGCGAAAACACCCAAGCCCATCATCACGCGACTTAACACCGAATTCGTCAAAGCCATGAAGTCGCCGGATATTCTGGAGAAAATGTCGGGGCTGGGTGCCGAGGCCAAGAGCTCAACGCCGGAAGAATTCGCCGCGCACATTCGCAGCGAGACGGAAAAGCTGCGCGCCGCGGTGCAGGCGTCGGGCGCGAAAGTGGAGTGATGATTGGTGAAAGACGGTTCGTGGGAGTGTGCGTGAATGGTCACGCGATTGACGCTTCTCCAGGTGACCGATAGACTGCAATTCAGCAGAATAGGTTATGTAAAAAGCCTATCCGCGGTCTTAGAGTGCCTAACAAAATGAAATCCCCTCGCCCCGCTTGCGGGGAGAGAGTTAGGGAGAGGGGATGCGCGATATTTACGTTTCCCTCTCCCCTCTCCCCGCAAGCGGGGCGAGGGGAGTGTTTGGAAAGTCACTAGCATCAGGACGTGGAGATTTTTCATTTTATAAGGCACTCAAAATCCTCGCTTCCGAAGTTTGCGAACGCCAGAACCGAAAAGACCTACCAGGAGATTCCAACATGACGTTTTTTCGCACAGCCCTCCTTACCAGCGGCGTAGCCCTCGCGCTCAACTGTGGATGGGCTCACGCGCAACCGGCCGCACAAAGCGGCAAGCCCATGATGACCCTGCAAATGCCGGCGACTCCCGACCCGGCCCGCGTCACCCTCGATCCCAAGACCACCGCCTTGATCGTGCTCGATTACGTCGAGGACATCTGCAACAGTCAGCCGACTTGCAAGGGCCAGATGTTGCCGGCCATGATCCCCTTTCTGGAGCGGGTACGCAAAGCAGGCCTCGTGGTGGCGTACGGCACGCGCGAACGCAACATGACCCACTGGCTGAAAGAAGTCGCCCCAACCGCGAGCGACATCAAAATATTTAACACGGCTCAGGACCGGTTCTACAACACCGATCTCGACAAGATACTGAAGGCAAAGGGCATCAAGACGCTCATCATGGTGGGCTGGAAGATCAGCGGCTCGGTGACCTTCACATCAGTCGGCGCGATGGTGCGCGACTACACCGTAGTCATTCCGATGGATACCACCTCCGCAGGCAGCAGCCACGAAACAACCATCGGTTTTTATAATGTTCTGAATTCAGGCAATGCGAACCTGGCGAACGAACCCTTGAAGCCGAAAGCTGTAACGCTGACCCGCACGGACTTGGTCAGCTTTCAATAAAAGAAACGTAACTATTGAACCCTATTAACGCGGCTTGATCCCCGCTGCCTGTGCAATCTTGCGAAAGCGCTCGGCGTCCGCAGCCACGAATGCGCGTATTTCCTTCGGCGTGTAGTTGACGATGATGGCGGTGCGCGATGCCTGATACGCCCGGCCTTCCGGGCCGTCCATCGCTGCCTTGAATGCACCGTATAGCTTGTCAACAATGGCGTCGGGCGTTTCACTGCGCACAAAGATCGAACTCCACGAGTAGCTGACAAAATCAGGAAAGCCGCTTTCCTTCATCGTCGGCACGTCAGGCAATATCGGGTGGCGACTATCCGCGGTGATGACCAGCGCGCGCATCCGACCCTCTTTGATCAACGCTGCGGCACCACCGGAATCGATCATGCCCGACGCGATTTGGCCGCCGATCACATCGGTCATCACTTGAGAACTGCCCTTGTACGGCACGGGCGTGATGGGCAGCCCATTCACCATGCCGAACCAGTAGCTCAGCAACTCGTATCCCGCCGAGTAGTTGCCCACGGACACAGGCACGCCTGCCTTTTTGCTGGCGACGGCAAATTCCTTGAGTGATTTGCTGGGCGAATTTCCGCTCACGACAAACGCGGTCGGCGACAAACCAAACAGAATCACCGGACGAAACTCGCGCGCGGGGTCATAGGGCAGATCCTTCATCACCACCGGATTAACGCCGATGGTGGATGTGGTGCCGGTGAGCAGGGTGTAACCATCAGCCGCGGCGCCCTTGACCGTCTGCACAGCGATGACACCGCTGCCGCCGGGCCGGTTGTCCACCACTATGCTCTGCCCCAACAGCTTCGATACCAGCTCGCCGTAGAAACGCGGATTGGCATCGGCGCCGCTGCCGGCGGAAAAGGGCACCACGATGCGCAAAGGTTTTGCGGGATAGCTCTGCGCCGCCACGTTGCAGACGGACGCCAGCAGTGCGATGCCGAATACCATGAGCGGGTGAAATGTCATCGTGACCTGCTCCGCAAGAGAGGACATCGCAATGTGCGCCAGCGCTGTGCGACCGTCAAGCTCCGTGCGCACCACTTCGCATCGACAGTATTCGGATTAAATTATCATTTAAAAACAATTGCTTACGATATTACGCGCTCAATCCAACATCCGGTCGATGTGCGCCACATCGGCCTTGAGTTCACCACGATCAATACGCCGCACCAACGCGGTCACCGCTGTATGCGTGGGCGCGGGCACACCCACTTCAACGCCTTTGTCCGCCACCAAACCATTGGTGTAATCAATTTCAGATCGCCGCCCGCTGACAATATCGCGCCCCACCGACGAACGCGACGGCGCGGTCAGCGTGTTCATCCACGCGACCAGTCCGTCCTCGACACGTTTCCCCGCATCAACGTGGTTTGCGTCAGCCGCCAACCAGTCATCGGGCTCGATGCCCAGTATCGTGCCGATGTCGTAGCCCAGCGCGCGTCCCACGGCAACGGCTTCCGCCGCCAGCCGCACGCCGATGCGATGCGCCTTGCCGCGTTCGATCAACACGGCGCGATTGTCGAGACCCGTTGCACCGAGTAATCCATGCGTAATCGCATTGGTAGTCAGCTTGGTCCAGCGCTCGCCCCACAAATTCGGTGTGACATCCGCAACATCCACGGCGCACAACCGGCGCGCCAGATCCGCGGCACGCTGCGTCACGCGTCCATGCACTTCACCCACGCGAAACACCGCATGCCCGCCGCCGCCCGGCTGTTGCGTGCGCGAAATATGCCCCGGCGCCGCCAGGTTCACGCTGATGCTGCTGGCGATGCAACCGACGGTTTTGTCCCAGCCGACCATGCCCGCGATGCGTTCTTCGTTCATGCCGTTTTGCATCGATACCACATAGCCCTTGTCAGCAAGATACTGGGCGATCAGCGCAACCGCCCATGCCGTGTCATAGGATTTGGTACATACCAGCGCGATGTCAACGGGTCGGTGAGCCAGTTGCTGCACATTGCCCACATGCAGCGCCCGCACCGGCACGGTGTGCTCACCCTGTGTGCCGCTCAGCCGTAAACCGTGCGCACGCATGGCGTCGACGTGTTCGGGCCATGCATCGATCAGCGTGACGTTTTCTCCCGCGAGTGCGAGGCGTCCACCCGTGTAGCCGCCGACGGCGCCGGCACCAATGATGGCGATGTGGGGTTTTATCTGCATTTTCATCACACTCTTTCACAGCACAAAAATGTTCCGCTGTCGTTCCCGAGAAAACGGGAACGACGGTAGCGGTAAGTGTAATCCGTCGTAACATGCTGCGCACAAGCCACACAAAACGTGGCAAAGTTCGATTCCCATACCCACAGGAACCGTATGAGAGCTGCTATTTTTATCGGGGTGCTCAGCACCTTGATGCTGTCAGAAAGCGCCATCGCGCAACCGTACCCCACCAAGCCCCTGCGCATCCTCGTCGGCTTTTCGCCCGGCGGCGCATCCGACATCACCACACGCATCATCGGGCAGAAATTGTCCGAGGCGTTTGGCCAGCCGGTGGTCACCGATAATCGCGCGGGCGCGAGCGGCGCCATCGCCGCTCGCATCGTCGCGGCATCCGCGCCCGATGGTTACACGCTGCTCGCCGGCGCCACCAGCATCCTTGCCATCAACCCAGCGATCATGAGCAACCTCGGCTACGATCCGGTGCGGGATTTCACGCCGGTGTCGCAAATCGTGTCGATGCCACAATTGCTGGTGGTGCATCCCTCCGTCAAAGCGGGCACGTTGAAAGAATTGATCGCGCTTGCCAAAACGCGGCCCGGCGAACTCAATTATTCATCTTCGGGGTCCGGCAGTTCCAGCCATCTCGCGATTGAATTGCTCAAGCACATGACCGGCATCAACCTCGTTCACGTCCCGTTCAAAGGCAGCGGGCAATCGATGCCGGCGCTGCTAGCCGGGCAAGTGCAGATGATTTTTGATCCGCTGCCGACCTCGCTGCCGCACGCCAAATCTGGCAAGCTGCGCGCGCTCGCGGTCTCAACCGTCAAGCGCTCGCCCGCCGCACCGGATGTGCCTACCGCCGCAGAAGCGGGTGTGCCCGGCTACGACAGCAGTTTGTGGTACGGCCTGCTGCTGCCGGCCGGCGCACACCCGACGCTGGTGGAAAAACTCAACAAGGCCACCAATGAGGCACTGCGCGCGCCCGATCTCGTGGAGCGGTTCGCAGCACTCGGCGCTGAACCCGTGGGCGGCACCGCGGCCGCGCTCGGCAAAACCATCGCGGATGAAATCATCAAGTGGGGGCGCGTTATCAAGAGCGCGGGGATACGGGGAGAATGAGGCGCCGCATGAACACCATTTCCAAAACACTCGCGGTTACAATCACCACACTGTGCAGCCCGTTACTCCATGCGCAGGCCTACCCCGCGAAACCCGTCAAATTCATGGTCGGCTTCGCCGCCGGCGGCGCCGCCGATATCACCGCGCGCATGCTCGCACCGAAGCTGTCGGAAATGCTGGGACAACAATTCTTCATCGAAAACCGCGGCGGCTCCGGCGGCATGCTGGGCACCGACGCTGCTGCTAAATCCGCCCCCGATGGATACACCTTGCTGCTGATGCCCGCTGCGGACACCGTGCAGCCGGCAGTACGCCGCAAGTTGCCCTACGACCTGGAGCGCGATTTCACGCCGGTGTCGCGCGTGGTGTACGGCCCGTGGTTCGTGGTGATACACCCGTCGGTGCCGGCACGCAGCGCGAAAGAATTCGTCGCGCTCGCGCGCAAAAATCCCGGCAAGCTCAACTACGCCACGTCGGGCATCGGCAGCTCGGCGCACATGGCGGCCGAGTTATTTAATTCGCTGGCAAAAGTTGAAGTGGTACACGTGCCGTATAAAGGCATTGCCGAGGGTGTTACCGCGGTGGCCAGCGGCGAAGTGGATATGATCTTCGCCAGTATTCCCGCATCGCTGCCGCTACTCAACGCCAAGCGTGTCCGCGCGCTCGCCGTCACCACCGCGCAACGCACGCCGCTGGCGCCGGACATGCCCACGCTGCATGAATCCGGCGTGCCCGGCTATGACCGCTCCGGCTGGTACGGCGTGATGGCGCCCGCCAACGTGCCGCGCGAGATCATCACGCGCCTCAACGCCGCCATCGTAAAAATCGTCAACACGCCGGAGATGAAAGCCGCGTTCATGAAGCAGGGGCTGGATCCCGCGACCAGCACGCCGGATGAGTTCGGTGCATTCATACGCAACGAGATTGCGCAGAACATCAAATTGGTTAAGGCGGCGGGGATTAAGGTGGAGTAGCGCCCACTGTCGCGGCGCATCGTCCCTGCGACCGTCATTCTGGCGAAGGCCAGAATCCAGTGCATGCATACCGCCACATTAGAATTTCACTACACATCGTGCCCGGCACAACAAGGCGGCCGGGTTGCATCGCTGCTGGATTCTGGCCTTCGCCAGAATGACGGCACCGGGACTTAGCGTGGCGCAACGTAACAAGCACGTCTAGCCAGTCACGCAACAACACGCATCACATCACCGCATCGTCAACGCCAGCAACGTAGCCCCTTGCGGAAATTTCACCTCGCCATGCGCCGCATCCCTCACGCGCAGAAAATCCCACTCGCCGAGCGCAACACCGCCAATATCGGCGCCGCCGAACGCGATCAGCGCCGAGTGCAGTTTGCCGTACGATTTCGCCGGCATGCTGCCCCCGGGCGCGAACTTGATGGCCTGCACCAGCAAGCGTCCGCAGCCGCGATCCACCAGCGTTTTAATCTGTTCGCCGTTAGCACCCGCCCCCCACGGCAATTGCTCCTGCTGAATCAAGCGATATTGCTTTTCGCCCGAGAGCTTTTCCACTTCGCTGTGAAAGTAGCTGCCCTGAAACGCGCTCAGCAACTGGCAACTGTCGGGATAGTGCAGCGGCCCGTGCGGCTCATTGCTGGGCCCCAGCACCACGTCGAGCGGACGCAGTGTCACGCCATCGACCACCGTGTGATGCTTTAGCACTGTGGTCGCGTGCATGCCGCCGTGTACGTGGCGCGGCTCGGTGGAGCCTTTCGGATAATCGATCAGGCGTATGCACAGTTGATTCGGCTGGTCGTCGCAATACATGCCTGCGCGACTCGGCCAGTTGTCGACGTTGCGGCGATCTTCCCATGCAATGCCCGCGACCCTGATGATGTCAAAACCTGCTTGATGTTCCGGCTGCGCCATGCGGTTCTCCGTCAGCAATATTACGTTAAGTATTTGTTTTTAATACATAAAATACACGGCCCGCGATATTCGCCGAACCCGGCGCATGCACCGTGTCGCGCACCACGTCAGTAGACCATTTCACCATTTTCTTGTTGGGCTTTTCGTAATGCACGAAGTGCTCCTCGCGCGCCTGCAGCGAGGTGAACTCATAAAAGCACGCATGCTTGGCCCAGCCCGCGACCGAGATCAACTTGCGCACACGCACGCAGCCCGGCAGCGCGGTCAGCGACGGCAGGCGCCAGCGCGCGTACCACGCCGCCATTTCTTCTTCATCGGCCCACGCCCCCGAATTGAAACTGCCGAGCTGTATCGCCGGCGCCGGCGCCATCTCGGGCATGACTTCGATAATCCCCGGCCCCTCAATGCGCGCCTCTTCGAGCATGATGTTACGACGCTCATCCGTGCGTAACGCCAGCATTTTGCTATCGGCTTTATTCAACTGCGCGTGAAACTCGTCAGGCGTCGGATCCGCCAGCGCGTAGGCATCCATCGCGCCGAACATCATGATGTAACGGTCGCCTGCGGGCACGCCCTTGGGATCTTTCTTGTGACTGATACGCCCGCCGCCACCGAGCGGCGTGAAGCCGCCGGTGGCCTCCGAGGCATACAGCGCCCCCCACAGCAATCCATGGCGCGCCAATACCTTGGGCACATAGGACTCATACGCCCAGGTAAAAAATTCGTGGCGTTTAGCATCCGGCAGATTGAACCAACTGATCCAGTAAGCCCGGTCTTCACCCAGCGCAAACCCCGCCATGTCACGCCCCCGTTTTTTGATACGAATGAAAATCGCGCCCGGTGGATGTCCACGGATGCGGCGCGATCGCGTACATATCGGTGGCCACATCCACCACCACCGGCTTGTTCAGCGCAATCGCGCGCTTTAACGCATCCGCCAGATCGCCGGGCTTTTCAACGCGGATGCCCACGCAGCCGAACGACTCCGCCACCTTGGCGAAATTCACCTCTGGGAAGCGCCACATTTCTTCAGCACGCCCGCGCTGCTTGCCCCCGTAAGCGATGTCGTTCAAGCGGATTTCCTGATTCAAGGCGCTGTTATTGTTGACCACGATCACCGCGTTGATGTTGTGACGACGCGCGGTTTCGAGTTCACCGATATGATAATAAAAACCGCCGTCGCCGGTGAAACACACCACTGGTTTATCGGGGTTGGCACACTTTACACCCAGCGCCGCCGGGAAGCCCCAGCCGAGCGAACCCGCCGTGCGGTAGTAGCGCTGCGTGGGGTGCTTGAGTTCGATAAAGCGCGCCGTCCAGATGCCCGCGTGGCCGGTATCCGAAACGACAATACCGTCCGGCGGCAGCGCATCGGAGATTTCCTTGCAGATGCGCTCCGGGCGTATCGGCGCGACATCGGCGTTGCGCATCTCGGAATTTTCGCGGCGCCATTCGGCGACGTGTTGTTGTGCGCGTTTCATCCAGTCATTCGCTGCTTTGGGCTTGGCCAGTTCAACCATGCGCTTCAAGCCCAGCTTCGCATCGCCGAGTATCGATACGGCGTTCGGGTAATTGCGCCCGAGTTCATCCGGGTTGATATCCAGTTGTATGACTTTCGTGCCTGCGGGCGGGAACATCCAATTGTTAGTGACCTGCCCGCCGGTGTGACTGCCGACGAAGAATGCGAGATCACATTCGGCCAGCGTGCGATTGGCGCAATCGCGCGAATACGCACCGGGAATGCCGACGTTGAGCGGATGATGGTCAGACATCACCGCCTTGGCGTTAAGCGATGTCGCCACCGGAATGTTGAGTTTTTCCGCCAGCGCAATCAGTTCCGCTTGCGCGCCCGAAGTCATCACCCCGCCGCCCGCCACAATCACAGGCCGCTGCGCGGATGCCAGCAGCGCCAGCGCGTCGTTGACATGCTGCATATCCGGCTCGGAGCGAAACGGCGGCACGTGTTTGTATTTAGCCTCGATCATCGGATCGAGTTCAGCCTCGGCCTCGGTGAGCTGCCCCAAGTGCCCCTGGATGCGCAAATGCACCGGCCCCGGCGCGCCGGAAGTCGCCACGCGAAACGCCTGCCGCGTTAAATCCGGCAGGCGCGTTACCGCATCCACCTGCGCATTGAACTTGGTCACCGCATCAAACTGCGTGATGTCATCGACTTCCTGATACGCATGCCGGTAGCGCGACGCCGGCGCCGGCCCGCCGGTAATCGCGATCACCGGCGACCCCGCCATGTGCGCGTCACGAATGCCCGCCGCGAGATTCGACGCGCCGATCATCTGCGCCATGCACACCCCCGGCTTGCCGCTGGAGCGCGCGTAGCCGTCCGCCATATAGGCCGCCGCCTTTTCGCCATGCACCATCACCCGCGCAATCGGCATGTCCTCCATCTCGGCAAACGACTTCAGCATGAACGCCGGCACGAAGAAAATGTGCGACACGTCATAATCGCGCATCATCTCGGCGAATAGGCGCGAACCGGTCATCTTGGGCATTTGGGCTCCTAGGGGAAAGCTTGGATACTACCTTGAGCGGGACGGAGGGAAAAGACTGGCTCGGACGATGTGTTGAGAACGTGCGTTACAGCGACATTCGTGCAATTGAAACAGACTTTCGTCCTTTCTTATATAGAAGGCCCGCAAGTTGCGTGATGCTCTTCTTTTTGACTCGCATCACCACGGTGCCGTCCTGCATGGGCGTAAGTGTTATCCGATCACCGGGTTTGATATGGAAGCGCCCCCGGATTTCCTTTGGGATGGTTATTTGGCCTTTAGCAGTCAGCGTTGTAACGACGCGACATGATGCGTGCTTTTCCTCTATCAACCCTTGTCTCAATACATGCGGCGCAATAGCGATTGCGCCCTACGTGCCACAAAGTCTGACTCAATAACGCAGATGCGATCCAAGAAGTCGTCTGACTGACGAATCTAGGCGCGCATATTCCGACGGACAACGTTGCGCCCTCTCTGATGGCAGACTTAGTCGTTCCGCCATCGGGCCAAAAGTTTGAGCATTACTGCCAAGAGCATGGCAGATAATATTGAGTTGGCGCTGCTCATCGAGTGAATGCTCATTTCCGAAATGTCGCGCCGTATACGCCATACCTTTTTGCCGGAAAAACCACGTCGCACCGATAACAGCCGGTACACGATTGGGCGAATTCAAAATAAAGAAAGTCCCGATTGCATCCGCTGCGTCCTCCTCCCTGGCAATCACGGGTAAATTGAGTAAATGTATCAGCGCATGCCCAAGCTCATGGTAAAGGATGAAGAATATGGCGCCAGCACTAATATCAGCGATTTGCTCCTGATTGGATCCAGGAAAATCTCGCACGACACCAGTCGCAATGTTTTCCATGAGCTCGTAGCAAATTACAACAGCCCGGCGCTGTGGATCGTAGAACGCCCTGACACCACCACATTCAGCTGCGACGAGACGAACATTGCCGGGCATCCGAACGCGAGAATTGATATACCCTGAAATACGTTCAAGCAGTTGTCCTCTGCGAAACGATTCGGATGCCGCTTGATAATCGGCCTTGTTGGGCTGAACATACACTGTGACCATTTGCGCCCACGCTGTTGTAGTAATTAATGACGCACTGGTTATGAGTAACCAGAAAAAATACCGCTTGGTTAATCGCATGGTTTTTTAGCCTTTAACAAAGTTAACCGTATTGCTTTTCCGCAGCAATACTACTGCCGCATCCCCAACGCCGCCGCCAACTTGCTATACATCTCATACTGCTCACGCACATATTTCTCCGTCTCCGCCGGCGAACGTATCGCCGCGATGCCGCCGATGCGCGCGTTGCCGGCCTGCCAATCCGGATCTTTGGAAAGTTTCTGGAATACGTCGGCCCACTTGCCCACGATGGCCTTGGGCAGTCCGGCAGGCCCCATCAGCGCGGTCCAGCCGACGATTTTTTCCATGTCGGGGAAGCCCGCTTCCTTGGCGCTCGGCGCATCGGGCAATTCTTTCAGGCGCTGCGGCGTCACCAGCAGCGGACGTACGCGCCCGCCTTGTGCCTGCGCGATCACCGTCGGCGCGTTGTTGCAGGCAAAATCGACTTGTCCGCCCATCACCGCCGTGGTCACTTCGCCGCCGCCTTTGTAATGGATGCCCATGGCGTGATCCTTGGTCAGCCCGCCCAACGACATCAGGTATTGCGCGGCCATGTCCTGGCTGGTGCCCGCGCCCGCGGTGGAATAATTCAGCTTGCCGGGGCTTTTGCGCAAGGTCGCGACGAGATCAGCCGCCGTGCGCATGGCGGAATCGGCCTTGACGAAACAAATGTATGGATTCAACTCGATCAGCGAGATCATGGTGAATTCGTTCCACTTGTACGGCAGCTTGGCATCCGTCGCGGGCAGCACCGCGTGTGTGGCGATGCGCGCGACCAGCAGCGTGTAGCCGTCGGGCGTGGCATTTTTCACCGACATCGCGCCGATGACGCCCGATGCGCCGACGCGATTGAATGGCACGATGATGCGGTTGTTTAAATATTTGGAAGCATGCTGCGCAACGTTGCGGCCGGATAAATCCGAGTCGCCGCCTGCGGCATACGGGATGACGAAGAGGATGGGTTTGGTGGGGTAGTCTTGGGCGAGGGCTGGTGTTGCGCATAACATCAAAGCTATTGCGAGTAGTTTTAGATTCACGTGCATGCCTCCTCTGGTTAGGCGAGATGCGCGCCACAGTCACGCCCCTCACCCTAGCCCTCTCCCCGTAAACGGGGCGAGGGGATTATTTTGGTCAGGTTACAACTGCCCCAACACATACTCCGCCGAGCTCACTTCAAACTGCCCCGGCTTTTCCAGGTGAAACTGTTTCACCACGCCGTTTTCAAGCACCATGGCGTAGCGCTGCCCGCGTATGCCCATGCCGCGCGCGGTGAGGTCTTGTTCAACGCCCATGGCTTTGGTCATCAGTGCGCTGCCGTCGGCCATCATGCGCACCCTGCCTTGCGCCTGGCATTCGCGGCCCCATGCGGACATGGTGGGCGCGTCGTTCACCGATACACACCATACTTCGTCGATGCCTTTGGCCTTGAACTGGTCGATGGCCTGCACGAAACCGGGCAGGTGACGTTGCGTTCAGGTCTTGGTGAAGGCCGCGGGCACGCCGAATAGCACGATGCGTTTGCCGGCCGTCGCTTGTTCGATGTCGATGTCGTTCGCGCCCAGCGAGCAGGTATTTTCCCACTCGCCCGCGAGTTCCCACAGCTTGCCGCCGGGGAGTTTGTCGCCTATCTTAATCATGGGTTTTCTCCTTGAAGAATGCGGATAGTGCTGTGATAGTATAACTCTCGAATTTCAGTGTTGTGCGCGAAGTCATTCCTTGTGCATGCGGCATCGCCGGGATCGCATATGCCCCTCACCCTAACCCTCTCCCCGCACGCGGGGCGAGGGGATTTCTTTGACTTTAAAGGACTCCCCATGACCATCCAATACGACAAACTCATCAAACACGAAATCCCGCTGGTCGAGCAAACGTTTACCCAACGCGACACCATGCTCTACGCGCTCGGCGTGGGCCTCGGCGCTGACCCGATGGACGAGCAGCAGTTGCAGTATGTGTATGAAAAGAATCTCAAGGCGCTGCCGACGATGGCGATTATTCTTGGCTATCCCGGCCCGTGGCACGCTGCCGCCGACACCGGCATCACGCGCAGCCACGTGGTGCATGGCGAACAGGGCTTCGTGATTCACAAGCCGCTGCCGGTCGAAGGATCAATCACCGGCAAGTCGCGCATCACCGCCGTGCTCGACAAAGGCGCCGACAAAGGCGCACTGGTGCTGACCGAATGCGACGTGCGCGATAAAGCCAGCGGCGATCTGATTTGCACGCTGACCTCCACCACCTTCTGCCGCAAGGATGGCGGATTCGGTGGGCCCAGTACTACACCGGGTCCGCAAAAGCCGGTGCAAGCGATACCCGAGCGCGCACCGGATAAAGTGTGCGATCTGGTGACGCTGCCGCAAGCTGCGCTGATCTATCGTTTGTCCGGTGACTACAACCCGCTGCACGCCGAGCCCGCTTATGCCGCGAACGCCGGCTACAAGCAGCCGATACTGCACGGTCGCGCGACATTCAGCGTAGCGGGTCACGCACTGCTCAAAACCTGCTGCGGTTACGATGCCGCCAAATTCAAAAGCATGGAAGGGCGATTTTCGTCGCCGGTGTATCCAGGCGAAACCATCCGCACGGAAATGTGGATCGAGGGCAAGATCGTCACCTTCCGTTCGACGGTGCCCACGCGAAACGTAACCGTGCTCAACAACGGCCGCGCGGAAATCGCTTAGTCGTCACGGCACAACATCGCGAATCAATGACAACACTTTGGCAATGGCTGTCGGCCCATTGGGGCTGGCTGCTGATGACGTTGATACTCGGCGGTTACTTCGCTTTTTACGTGCTCGCCGCGCGTGATCAACTCAGTCATCCCAGTGTTAAACGCTTGCCGCCGAAAGATTGTTGATCGCCCACCCCTCACACGCAAAGCCTCGCCCCCTATGAATAAGCATATGTTTTTATTGTTATTTTTAACACCCGCTGCCGCATTCTCACAAAGCTACCCGAGCAAGTCCGTGCGCCTCGTCGTGCCCTTCGCCGCCGGCGGCAGCACCGACATCGTGGCGCGCACGCTGGCGCCGCGCCTTACTGAAATGTGGGGGCAGCCGGTGGTGGTGGATAACCGCCCTGGCGGTAGCACGGTGATCGGCACGGAGATTGTCGCCAAGTCGCCGCCCGATGGACACACCCTGTTTGTCACGCCTGCGCCGTTCACCATCGTGCCTAGCCTGATGAAAAAGCTGCCGTACGATCCACTGAAAGATTTCGAGCCGGTGACGCTGATTAACACCACGCCCCTGGTCGTGGTGGTGAACCCGAGCGTGCCGGCGAAGAACATCAAGGAATTGGCCGCGCTCGCGAAATCGAAACCTGGCGCATTGAATTTCGGCTCGTCGGGCAGCGGCGGCTCGAATCATCTTGCCGGCGAGTTGTTTAATTCGATGGCCGGCGTGAAGATGGTGCATATACCCTACAAGGGCAACGCCCCGGCGCTGGTCGATCTGGCGGGCGGCCATGTTGATGTGGTGTTCAACGGCCTGACCTCGGCGATTCCATTGATACGCGGCGGCAAACTGCGCGCAGTCGGCATGACCAGCCTCAAGCGCGCAGGCGCGATGCCCGATGTGCCCACGCTGGATGAACAGGGATTGAAAGGCTTTCTCGCGGTAGCGTGGAACGGGCTGACTGCGCCCGCGCGCACGCCGCGCGACGTGATCAACAAGATCAACACCGATGTGCTGAAAGTGGTGAGAACGCCCGAAATGATCGAGCGCCTGAAAGCCGACGGCTCCGACCCGGCCGGCTACAGCGTGGAGCAATACCAGAAGTTTCTGCGCGATGAAACCGCGAAGTGGGCCAAGGTGATTGCCGCCGCCGGGGTGACAGGGCTGTAACGCGCCGGGCAGGTAGCAGGGCTGGCGCCAACGGGCGCATAATCACCTTGTTCATCTTGCTCACCCTATTTACCCAATCAACCATCCGACGATTCGACCCAAAGTGCAACGCAACGCGGGAGGCTGGCGGCAATGAACGATACGAGCAATACGAACGATAAGAATAATTCCATCACCTATATTTTCCGCCTTGAATCCGGTGTCGAGCACAGCTTCGACGTCGATTTCGACCGTC
The DNA here is from genome assembly GCA_947467315.1 of Betaproteobacteria bacterium. Lineage (GTDB taxonomy): Bacteria > Pseudomonadota > Gammaproteobacteria > Burkholderiales > SG8-41 > UBA5216. Next base: position 18,952 of record CANIID010000047.1, read on the forward strand.
CTGTTGCAAGCGGCGCGCTGCCGGATTGGACGCTGCTGGAAACCAATAAGTGCGAGCATTGCCCCCTGGCGAGCGGCCCCGGCGCACGCTGCCCGGCGGCGGCGGATCTGGTGCCCATTGTCGAACGCTTTTCCGCGCTGGCGTCGATTGAAACCGTGGATGTGCGCATCGTGCGTGCGCAGTACGAGGCGCATAAACACACCGATACCCAAACCGCGTTGAGTGCGCTGATGGGCTTGATCCTCGCCACCAGCGCCTGCCCGATTCTCAGCCGCATGCGGCCGCTGGCGCAAACGCATTTGCCTTTCCCCACCGAAACCGAGAGCGTGTATCGCATTGCCGCCATGCATCTCTTGGGAAGTTATCTGGCGGGCGCCACGCCAGATCTCGCCAAGCTCGACGCATTGTTCGCAGACCTCGCCAAACTCAACGAAGCGTTCGCGCGGCGCCTGAAACGCGCCATCCAGAACGATGCCGGCATTAATGCGCTGGTCGTATTGCATTCGCAGAGCATGGTGGCGGGTTATTCGATAGACGAAAAGCTGGACGAAATTCGCGCCTGGTTCGGGCTTGGCCCAGCCAGCAAATAATAGGAAAACTATGTTTATAAACAAATACTTAAATACATACCTCGCGGTGGCTGCTGCGGCAGCGGCTGCGGTCGCTGCCGTCCCTGCGTACGCGCAATCGTACCCGACCAAAACCATCCGCTTCGTCATCCCCTTCCCGCCCGGCGGCAGCAACGACATCGTGGGTCGCGTGATGGCGACCGCGCTCACCGAGCGTCTCGGCCGTACGGTCATCGCGGACAATCGCGCGGGCGGCAATTCCATCATCGGCACCGAGATCGTCGCCAACTCGCCGCCCGACGGTTACACGATGCTGATTATTTCGACCTCGTTCACCACCAATCCGGTGATACACAAGCTGCCGTTCGATCCACGTAAAGCGTTCGACTGGGTGGCGATGCTCGGCGTCGGGCCCAACGTACTCGCCGTCACGCAAAGTCTGCCGGCCAAAAACGTGAAGGAACTGATCGCGCTGGCGAAAGCGCGTCCGGGACAAATCGTGTATGCCTCCACGGGCGTGGGCAGCAACGCGCATTTCGCCACCGAGTTGTTCAAGCACATGACCGGCACCCAGATGATTCACGTGCCGTACAAGGGCGGTGGACCCGCGCTGATCGACACGATTTCCGGTCAGGCGCAGATATGCCTGTCGTCGCTGATACAGGCCATCGGTCACTTCCGCAGCAACAAACTGCGCGCGCTCGGCACCAGCGGTGCGAAACGCAGCGACATTTTGCCCGACATACCCACCATCGCCGAAGCCGGCGTGCCGGGTTACGAAACCCAAAACTGGTGGGGCGTGGCGGTATCGCGCGGGACGCCGCCCGCGATCATTCAACGGCTGAATACGGAAATCGGCGTGATCCTCAAGGCACCCGAAACCGAAAAACGACTGCGCGGCGAAGGCGCCGAACCGGTGATCAAATCGCCCGACGAACTCGGCAAATATGTCATCAATGAAATGGACAAATGGGCCAGGCTCGCGAAAGTCGCCGGCATCAAAGGGGAATAGCGTTATGAAAATAGCGCGCATAGCATTAGCCGTGGCGGCACTATCGCTGTCCGGCGCGCACGTCACTGCGCAGGACTACCCCGCCAAAACCGTGCGTGTGATCGTGCCGTTCGCGCCGGGCGGCAGCAACGACATCGTCGGGCGCCTGCTTGCGGCGCATCTTTCCGACCGCACTGGCAAACAATTCGTCATCGACAATCGCGGCGGCGCGGGTGGCTTGGTCGGCACGGAAATGGTATGGAAAGCCCCACCCGACGGCTACACGCTGCTGGTGATTTCGGTCGCGTTTCCGATGAACGCCGCAGTCTACAAGTTACCCTACGATCCGATGAAGGCATTCACACCCGTGGTGCTGCTCGCCACCGGCACCAACGGCCTCGCCATACATCCCGCGCTACCGGTGAAAAACGTGAAGGAACTGATCGCGCTCGCCAAGTCGCGTCCCGGACAACTGCAATACTCATCCGCCGGCATCGGCACGTTTCAGCACCTGAGTTCCGAGATGTTTAAATCGATGGCCGGCGTGAACATCCTGCATGTGCCGTACAAAGGCGGCGGCCCTGCCACCATCGATCTGATCGCAGGACAAGTGCAATTGTCCATCGGATCGCTGATCGTGATCTTGCCGCATCAGCGCAGCGGCAAGATACGCATCATCGCCACCGGCGGTTCAAAGCGCTCGGCCACACTGCCCGACGTGCCGACCATCGCCGAATCCGGGGTGCCCGGTTACGAGGCCAACAACTGGTGGGGCGTGATGGCGCCAGCCGGCGTGCCCGACGCCGTCGTGCGCAAGCTCAACAGCGAATCCAACACCGTTATGTCGTTGCCCGACACCAAGAAGCGCCTCACCGCCGAAGGCGCGGAGTCGCTCAACATCACGCCCGAACAATTCAGCAAACACATCGTGGCTGAGATTGCCAAGTGGGGCAAGGTGACGCGGGAGGCGGGGATCAAGGCGGAGTAATCCATTCCTGCCCGGCGCGCGAATAACCGCTACTTCTGCGTATAGGACACCAGTTCCACACGCTCGCTGGCGGTATAGTTCGCGCGCGAATTCTGCACCCTATTCAGGTTTTCGAACACCACTGCACGACGCACGCCGGGCGCTATCCAGTAGCGCGCCTGCAATTGAATGGGAAACCGGCCATCGTTGGTACTCGTCCAGCCCTGGCCTTCAATTTTGAATGCATCAAACGTGCCTGCCGGCACGGTGACCTGCTCGCGCGCCACAACACGGAACTCATAATTCACGTCGCGCCCGGCCCAGTCGGCAGAAATACGCTGATAGCGCGCCGACCAACGTTTGCCGACGCTGTATTCGGGGATGTAGAACTGGGTGCCGGTAAACTGCACCTTCTGGTTCCGAATAATATTACCAAGCGCATCGGTCACCAGATTTCCGTTGTTGAAAAACACTTCGTTGTCGCCTATTTCCGTCACGCGAAGTCCGATGGTCCGGGACTCCGCCTTGGTAAACAGATCCAACTCGCGATAACGAAACACATCCCCTACCTTATAGCTCGTATCCAGACGCACCGTACCCTTGGTAAACGGATTGGCGCTGGAATTCATGGACTCGACTTTCCTTTCACCCGCACGCGCCAGGACGCGATCCAGTTGCAATTGCGCCAGCTCCGAGAAGCGCCCGCTGGGATAACGCAGCAAATAGTCTTCCAGCGGCTCGCGCATGTTTGAGGTCTTGATCTTTTCCCAGATCGCAAGTTCCTCGGCGAACAGCCGGTCGGGATCCTCTTTGGCTGCGGCTGAAGCCGGAGCGCTGCGCGGCGCCTGCGCTTCCTTGCGCTTGCGCTCGGCCTCATCCTCTGCTCGCTTCGCCTCCTGAATCGCCTGTTCTTCTTTACGCTTGCGCTCGGCCTCCGCCTGCTGGCGCTGCTTTTCGCGCAACGCCAGTTCCTGCTGGTAGCGGCGTTCGGCATCTTCTTCGGCGCGCTTTGCCTCTACCAACACTTGTTCCTCGCGGCGCTTACGCTCAGCCGCTTCGGCCACGCGCTGCGCTTCTTTCATTGCCAGTTCTTGCGTGCGCTTGCGTTCGGCTTCTTCGTCACGCCGCTTCTGCTCCAGTGCCGCAAGTTCTTCCTTGCGCTTGCGCTCGCCCTCTTCCGCCGCAAGCCGTGCCTCGCGCTGCGCTTCTTCCAGTTTGCGTTTGCGCTCGGCTTCCTCGGCAAGACGCTGTTTTTCGCGCTGCGCTTCCTGCTGCTTGCGTTCGCGCTCGGCTTCCGCATCTGCCACTGCGGTCAGCGTCTTGGGCGGCACGAAGTAAAAATCCTCCTCCAGCGAGGTGCTCTCCCAAGGAATTTGCTGCCCGTTGGTGCGCCGGCGCACATGCAGCCGCACACGCTTGAACACATCTTCCACCTTGGCCTCGGGCACGCTGATCTCCCTCAGCAGATGCTCGGTATAAAGCCCATTGGCACCATCGCCGTCGCTGGCCACGTTGCCCGGCGCCGTGGCGTAAGCCAGCAGCGTGCTCTGCGGCGCATCCATCTGCGACAGCCCCTTCTGATCCACGCCAGCAAGACCGCCGAACGGATTGTCGCGGCAGGCATCGAGAATAATCACGTTCAGCGGATTGCGTGCCTTGGCTATGCCCGCCAGCAGATCACCCAGTTCGACGCATTGCGCCTGGATGTC